>JANXUC010000079.1 GCA_025352065.1 Acidobacteriaceae bacterium
GATTCAGGATCACGCCGCTGAGCATGGGCTCGTCGCCTTCCAGAGGCGGCAGGTCGGAATCAACGTAAACGGACACTTGGATTTCCGCGGCCTCCGCAATCGGCGACATGATGCGCTCAACCTGCGCAATCATCGCGCGAACGGCGATCAGTTCTCTGCGCAGGGAGCGCGCTCCGGCGTCGAAGCGCAACACATCTAGATAGGTGTTGATCAACGAGACCAAGCGTTGAGATTCGCGGAAAATCGTGGCTGCCGCTTCGGGTGAACTGGCGGCGTTTGGGTAGCGCAGCAGAAATTCGGCAAAACCTTGAATCGATACGAGAGGCGTGCGCAGTTCGTGCGTCACAAAACGCAGCGCGTCGGCGCGCGCCTGATCTCTCTCCAGCCTGGAGGTAAGGTCGGTTACAACCACCATCCACTGAGGAGGTTCGTTGAGGGATTTCGAGGAAAGGCGCATGCCGCGGATTTGCCAAAAACCTCCTCCCAGGTAGACTTCGCTTTCCAGCGCGGGCCCTTCGCCGCTCAGCCTTTCCTGCACATTGGCCCAGTTTGGATGCTCAAGCTTCCGTCCAAATTCAATCAGGTTGATATCAGGTTCCCAACCTTGTTTCCCGCAAAAAATCTCCCAGAAATGATTGCGAAACAGAATCTTTCCGTCGGAAGTAAAGACGGCCAGGCCCTCGTGCATGGACTCCAGCAAATTCTGGCGAAATCCGTAGAGCGAAGCCAATTCCGATTGCAGATCGTTGATGAGATTGACTCGCCATTGCAGGTCGCCAATGGTTTCGGGCGGCTTCTGCGCTGTCTGGAAACTGGCAAGTTCTTCCGGCATTGCCCCGGCCTGCAATGTCTGGCGCAGTTGGCGCAGCCCACGAGTCAAGCCTTGATTGACGATGAGCAAGTTCTCTAACTGCGCAAGCGGCACCGCCAATAGGCCAGCGCAGAGTATTGGCCCAAACGTGATCATGCGATGCGCCTGCGCGAACAGCCAATAGCCAACGCCATAACTGACGACCAACAGCAAAGCCTGCAACAGCATTCCGTCCCAGCCAGGCCAGCGCAGAACCAACCACGTGGAGAGTAACGAGAACAAGACCAGAAACAACACTTGCGGAAGCAGTCCGACATGCTGAAGTTTCCGGCCTTGCAACAGTCCATCCACCAGGTTCGCGTGAACTTCCACGCCCGGCATCGGCATCTGTGCGCTGACCGGTGTGGGCAGGCGATCACTGAGTTCCGTCGCGCCAAAGCCAATCAGCACGGCCTTTCCCGCCAGCTCGGGCACTTTCCTTCCAGCCAGGAGATCGGCGGCGGGAATCACCACGAACGGAGGCATTGGCTGGCCCACCAGGTATTGTTCGCGAAAATCGACGATTAGAAAATCCGGTGAGTAAGATCGCCAGCCCGGAGAAGTTTCGCGTCGCATCGCGCCATCCACGGAGGGACGATCTTCACTCGACAAAGCTCCCGTGGAACCCTGGCCTACGGCTTTGTGTTTCGCAACCCGCGCGACTTCTAAGGCAAGTGCCCAGCGCCGCCCTTCCGCACTCAGTTCTTGCGCTGGCACCCTGCGGCAGATACCGTCCGCATCTTCCACCGCCTGCACGTGTCCAACGCCAGCGGCGTTGGCGAGAAAAACAGGCAGAGGTTGCGCCCACAACCGTTGCGGCGAACCACCGACTTTGGTGGCTAAGACGACGTTTCCGGCATCTCGAAAGGCCTGCGCCAAATCCCCGTCATTTCTGGCGTCTTCGGCTTCGGAAAGCAGCACGTCGAGACCGATTGCGGAGGGATGCTGCGCCGCGGTAGCACGCACCAAACGCGCCAGCAGAGACCTGGGCCAAGGCCATCTCCCGTGCCGGCTAAGACTGAGATCGTCGATTAGAACGAGAGCAACAAAATTCGAAGTAGGAGAAGGCCTGCGAACGCGAAAGTAGATGTCGCCCAAGCGGCGCCCCAACTCTTCCACGGGGTACGTCATGCTGAGCACGGCCACGACGCTGAGCAGCAACAGATTCAGAACAAGCCAGGATTGGATCCGGTTTCGCTGGTGCTCGCCATGTTCCGAATTTTGTTTCATTTTCCCAGGGTTCATTTCTCCGGGGCGTCCAAGTCGATGCCCAGTCGCCGCGCCTTCTTGTAGAGTGTCTTACGTTCAATTCCGAGAGTCCGAGCGGCGAGCGAGCGGTTGCCCGCAGCTTCCCGCAAGGCCCGCACAATCTGCTGTCGCTCAGCGCCTTTCAGCGTCGTATCCGTCTCCTCCACCTTGGCGACAATCGGCGGCGGGGTTGCACCGCTCAGGGCCCCCGCGCTGCTTGCTCGCTGCACGTCCTCCGCACTAATTTCCCCGGTAGCGGAGAGAATAGCAGCTCGCTCGATGAGGTTTTCCAGCTCGCGCACATTTCCGGGCCAGGACATGAGCGTCAGCAAGCTCATCCCACCTTCATTGACCGTGATCTGCAGCGAATTCCGCTCGTTAAAACGTGCCAAGAAGTGACGCACCAGCAACGGAATATCTTCTCGCCGCTCTTCCAAAGAAGGCAAGTGGACGGTGACCACGCTCAGCCGGTAGTAGAGATCTTCGCGGAACTGTTTGGCACGAATACGCTCGCCGACATCTGCGTTGGTGGCCGCCAGTATCCGTACGTCGACCGGGATATAGGTATTTGATCCCAAACGGCGAATCTGCCTTTCCTGCAAAACACGGAGCAGCTTCACCTGGAATCCGGGCGTGGTTTCGGAAATCTCATCAAGGAAGATCGTACCTCCGCTCGTGCTCTCAAACAGGCCGCGACGCATGCTGTCGGCACCTGTAAAAGCCCCTTTTTCATGGCCGAACAGCTCGCTTTCCAGCACGCTTTCCGCCAGCGCTCCACAGTT
Organism: Acidobacteriaceae bacterium; assembly: GCA_025352065.1. GTDB lineage: Bacteria > Acidobacteriota > Terriglobia > Terriglobales > Acidobacteriaceae > JANXUC01. Next base: position 2,881 of record JANXUC010000079.1, read on the forward strand.
GATGGCCGTCATCGGCTTGCTGGCGCGCTGGCTGTGAGCGTGAATGGCACGCGCCACGCGCTCTTTGCCCGATCCGCTTGGACCAACGATGAGAACCGTTGCATCCGTCGGAGCTACACGCGCAATCGAACGGTACACCTCTAGCATTTTCGGGCTGCGGCCAATAATTGCCGTACCGGCAAAGCCCTCTGGATCCGATTCTTCAGCGACTGCGCCGCCATTCGACCGTTGCTGGCGGCGGCTTTCCAGACGCCGAACCAGCGAAAGAAGATCGTCGATGCGCAGCGGCTTCCCCAAGTACTCGACGGCGCCATCCTTTACGGCCTGCGCCATCGTCTCCACGCTGGCGTGAGCCGTCATCATCACGCAATCGCAATCCGGCTGCAGGGCTTTGATCTTGCGGAGAAAGTCCACCCCGTTGGCGTCGCCGAGATAAATATCCACTAGCGCCAGTTGAACGTTCGTCCGCCGCAACAGCTCCTCAGCTTCTTGCGGGCTTCGTGCGGGATGACAAACATAGCCTTCCGCCTCCAACACCGAACACAGCCACTGTCGTGTCGCCCGGTCATCATCTACAACCAAGATTTCTGTAGGCATACTCTCCATAGAACTACCTAGAAGCAAGCCGATTACCAAACAACGCCGATCCTGGGCCCAATCAACCAGGGAGGCTGTCAAAAATGATAGGTAAACGTGAATCGACCGGAATCGGCCCGAAACGCTCCCGTATCCTGCACCGCATGGTAATTGGAGTAATCCAGCGCCAACGTCCACCTTCCTAACAGGAACTCGTTCGCGGAGTAGATTTCCGAAGCCGCACGAAAGGGGACGTCCGCGGCTGCCGATTCCATGCCGCCACGCACCAGCAGGGTGCCCCGGTACCTCTTCCCAAGCTGAGAACGAACGCCGACCATTCCCAGATGGCTGTGATAACTGTCTGGATTGAAGTATCCGTGTGCCAGCTCCTGGTCGAAACCCGCGTGCCGGTAGCGGTAGCCGGTTTCGAAAGTCAGGTGCGGAGTTGGCCACTCCCGGATAATCTCCGCACTCTCGCGAGTGCCGATGTTCTCATCGGAGTAATGCTGCTGCGACCCACGAATGTTGATTTGCCAGTGCTGTGGTGTCCAGTTTGCGAAAGCGTCCCATCCCTGCGCTGTGATCCTGTGCTCCGTCGCCTCCGCATCAGGAATGATCGGAACCCGCGAAAATGTTCCCCCGAAAACCAAATGCTGCCGGGGCTGGAAGGCCAACGAGGTGTCGTAGAGGGCGTGGACATCGTGGTTATTAAACCGCACGGCTCCGCCTCCGGCGGAAACCGTCAGCCATTCTCGTGGTCTCCAACGAAGTTGCTGTGCGAAAGTCTCGACTGCTTCAAAAGAGTCGTCTCGACTATGCTGAAGATGTTGCTCAAACAGAACGCGCCCTGTAAGACCCGCTCGGATGCCGAAGTCTATGCGTTGCAAAAAGCGCCAAGAATGATTCCCGCCGGAATCGTTCAGGTATTCAGCCCCCCCTTTCACCAGATTCCGCGAAGGTGCCTGCTCGCGTTCTTCGCCACCTAACTGTCCGTTCGCGATCCGGTCTTCGTACTCCTGCAGGCGCAGGCTGTCGGGATGGAAAGCTAAGGCTTTGTCGATGACATCCCGTGCATCCGAAGACCTCAGTTGATGCAACAAATTGCTGGCTAGCCCTATCGCGGCCGCCTCGTCTGCCGCGTTTACTGCCAAAAGTTCCTGATAAATACGGTCAGAGTCTTTGTACTCCTTGGCGTAACCCAGCGCCCGAGCCAACTCCAACTTTGCCCACCGGTTCTCAGGCTCTAGTGTAAGAACCTCGCGAAACATTCGAATCGCAGCGCGATCCGATCCATTGGCTAAATAGGCGCGCCCGAGCTCCAAGCGTAGCTGATTATCCCCTGGGTGCTCCTTGAGCCCGACCCGGAGGATGCGAGCAGCCTGGACGTAATGACGATCCAACATCGCTTGTCGCCCGCTCGCCAGAACACGTTCGGTAGCGGAATCGTCTACCGCGAGCACGCGAGTGCACGCGAGAAGATGAAATGATAGGAGAAGGGTTGCCGTCAGAACTTTTTGGGTTTGCACCATGTGTCGGAATCGCTACTCGCGCTGCGTTCGGTACTCAGTCCAACCTGGTTGGCCACCAAGAACCAGTGTAGCAATCACAAGGCAGAACCAAGTGCGAGGAAGATCGCCGCCAGTCCAATAGAAAAAGCAGTTACGCCGCAGCGTCCAAACCGCGCTCCGCGCCACTTCGTGAGTCGGTCGCTCAAGATTCCGCCCAGCGGACAGGCCGCAGCCATCGCCAAAAACGGCAACATCGCGTAAAAGGCACTCGCCATCAAGTTCAGTCCTCTAACTTTTGCAAGATAAATATAGAACCAGCTAAAAAATATCCATGCAACGTAGCATGAACAAAGTTTACAGGGTTTCGACTCCTTCCCAGGCCATTGTGCCTCCCTTAGTTGAATGGTCCAAAGTCTTACAAAGCAAAGATGTGTGGGCTGTAACGGCCAGGTCATGTCCGACCCAAAACCAGCCACCATCCAAGCAGCGGCTTTGGTCAACAACGCGCGAATTGAAATCTCTGCGATCACTGTGAAATTGAAATAGAGGACGATATTTGCGAGAGCCGCCGGTGCCTCCGTTTTCCGATGAAGACGCGCTGACAAATTGTTCAAGATAATTGTGAAAATCTGATTGACAGGCGATTCCCAGGTGTATCAGAATGGCTTAGCTTTTTTTACTACTTTTTACGAATGCCTTCGAATTCCATGGGTGCGGAAGTCCGGACCAAGCTGTATTCAGGCAATTGGGTCCATTGTGCGACCTAAACAGCTTGTCCCATATTTTGTTTCGAATCTTGTTCGAATATCACGAATCTAGGGGGGTTGTGATGCAGGTGTCACTTCAAAGCTTTCGAAAATCGTTGGTAGTGGTCTGGGCATTTTTTCTTCTGATTTTGGGTGTGAACAACCCTCTTGCGGCGCAATCCACTTACACCGCGCAACTAACTGGAGTGGTGAGCGACGTTTCGGGCGCGGTAATCCCTGGGGCCAAGGTGACGCTGACGGATGAGGCCACAAACGTCGCGTCCAGTAGCACAGCCAACGATCGCGGTATCTATGTTTTTACTGGAATCCGGCCTGCATCGTACTCGATTCGCGTTGAGGCGCCGAATCTCGGGACGCAGGATCGCAAGAACCTAACTCTGGCGGTAAGCCAGCAGGCGACGCTGAACTTTGCGCTATCGCCGGCCAGCTTCAATGTAAGCGTCACGGTCACGGAACAGGCTGCTCTGCTGGATACCGGGAATGCCACGCTCGGCTCCGATGTTACGAATGAGTACGTCCGCGACATTCCACTGAATAACCGAAGCATGTTCGGGTTGGTCTTTCTAGCTGGGGGCGTGACGGAAACGGCTGGCCAGGGAACCAGCGATTCCTACCCGGCAGGAACGAATTTCGTCTCCAACGGCCAGCGCAACGCAACCGCCGAGGTACGCGTCGATGGCGCCCTCACGAGCTCACCGGAACAAGGCGAAGGCGCAACAACGAACACGTACTATCAACCGTCCGTGGAGATCGTGCAGGAATTCAAGGTGGAGAACAACAGCTTTTCCGCCGAATACGGCAATAACGGCGGAACGGTTGTGAACATCGTCCTGAAGGAAGGGGGCAACAAGTTCCACGGTAGCGGGTGGTGGTTCGGGCAGCGTCCCGAACTCGATGCCAATGAATTCTTCCGCAATGGGCAAGGAATTCCGCGACCAAACCATTTGCGGGATCAGTATGGGTTTTCGCTCGGGGGACCGATCAAGAGGAACAAGACATTCTTCTTCGGGGACTTCGAAGAAACGCGGGTAAACGACCCAGTCAAGATTGACGCATTCGTGCCGACCGTTCTTGAGCGCACTGGAGACTTCCGTAACTCGCTGCAGCCTATTTTCAACCCGCTCAACGTTGACACCTCCGGCAATCGGGCCAATTTCACCGTTCCCAACCTCATCGACTCCGGGTTGATCGATACCATCGGGCAGAAAATCATAAATCTATATCCGATGCCGACAGATTTAACCGCTCTGCTCGGTCAGCCGAATTATCACAATTCGATCATAAGTAAGACTACAGGCTACCAATTCGACATCAAAGTCGATCACCACTTCAGCGAAAAGAATCATCTTTCGGCTCGCTACAGCAGGCTTCATGCCCTGAATACTGTTCCCACAATATTTGGGGACGGTGATTTCAACGACGGATTGAGCAGCATCACCAATGTGCAAAACGCGTCCCTCGAAGAGAATTGGAATCCGACCCCGAACGTTGTCGTGACTAGTCGCTTCGCGCTGGATCGCGCCTTTGCTCCAGTGACGGAGAACTACACCAAGTACAGTACAGTCTTCGACCAGCCGGGCGACGCCATTTTGGGGCAGGCTAACCACCTCAGCCGTTTCCCTGTGATTCAGATGGACAATAACGCGACTTCCCTCTTCAACCAATGCTGCACAGACACCGGTTTTGCCCACACGCTTTACTCGTATAGCTCTGCCTTGTCCTGGGCCAGGGGACGACAAATCTGGAAAATCGGCGGTGAGCAGCGGATTTTTTATAACAACTTCTCTCAGCCCGGCAATCCCACAGGATTCTTTCACTTCACGCAGGGTGTGACGGAACAGGTTGTAGGTACTGGCGATTCCACTCAGGGAAACTCTTTTGCAAGCTTGCTCCTGGGCTACGGCGATAACGATTCGAGCCTTTTCTCTGGCAGATCCGTAGCCAACAAATCAAAGGAGACCGCGTTCTATTTTCAGGATGACTGGAAGGTAAGCTCCAAATTAACGGTCAATTTGGGGCTGCGTTACGAATGGAGCACTCCGTATTCAGAGCGGAACAACTTTTTGCAATTTAGCAATTTTAAGGGCGATAGTGGCATTGCTGTGCCTCTCAACGTTACCGACCCAAATCTTCCGAGCGTAGTCTTGGTCAATCACACGGGAAACCTTCCCGGTTCCACGGAATTCCTGACCTCCAGCCGCCGCAACCTCCCCGTCGACAGGAACAATTGGGCGCCACGCCTCGGTTTTGCCTACTCGGTGGGATCGAATACGGTAGTCCGCGGCGGAGCTGGAATCTACTACGGATTGAATGTCGCCACTAATTTTCAATCCTCGGGCACGGCCTTCGGAAACACGAACCCGATTCCCTTCACGAACGACAATTTTCAGACCAGAAGCGCCACACTCGCAAATCCATTTCCGCTGGGATATGCCTTTCCGCAGGGGACCACCTACGGAAAGGCCGCTCTATGGGGTCTTTCGAACAACAACAGTTTGGGCGTAACCCCTGCCCGCAACGCGGAGATCTATCAGTGGAATATCGGGGCTCAGCATCTTTTTCCCGGCGGGATCACAATTGGAGCGGACTACTCGGCAAGCCGGAGCAGGCATCTGCCATTTAGTTCTTTTTCTGGCACCTCGAATCGCAACTTCCTATCTTCTTCGATCCGAAATCAGATCGTGGCGGACTATAACGCTTGCGGAGGCCCGAACAACCTCAGCTGCACGCCTCCGAACCAATTGCTCGGTAATCTAGTCAATAATCCATTTCAACCCCTTTTCACGGGGCCGAATGCCGTTTTTAATGAGCCTTCTTCGATCTATAACAACGCCCAAATACCCCTCATCAATTTGTTGCATCCATTTCCGCAATTTGACGGGGCATTCTCTGGACTTACCTTGCTCGCCGCAAGCGCCACCTACAACTCGCTACAAGTACGTTTCCAAAAACGTCCGAGCCACTACATCAGTTTTGAAGGCAACTATACTTACTCGAAAGCTGTAGATAACTCGTCAGCGGGCGCCAATTCATTTATTACGCCGAGTTTGAGTTCCGGAAACCCGCAGGAATTGGACAACCTTAGAGCCGAAAAGTCCATCAGCGCCAACGATGCGACTCAACGCATGGTTCTGGCTACGGTTTTCGACCTGCCAGTGGGCCGAGGCCTATGGATTGGGAAAGATATGAACCGGGCTCTGGATGCGTTTGTTGGCGGCTGGGCCCTTTCCACCATTCTGACCTTCCAGACAGGTACTCCGATTTCGATTGGACTGTCGTCGCCGCTACTGGCCGATGGAACCCAACGGCCCAATGTCACGTGCTCGCAGCTTTCTTCGGGCGTTACCTACCACCAGTCGGCGGAAGCTTCCGTGGTTGGAACAGGTCTGTCGGTTTTCAATCCTAACTGCTTCGCCAAACCCGGAGACCAGGTGGCTGGAAACGCGCCGCGGTACTTCTCGAACCTCCGCAGCCAGGGGGTTCATAACATGGACCTTTCGCTCAGTAAGGAATTCTCCATACGGGAGAGCATGAAGCTGCAGATTCGAGGAGAGTTCTTCAACTTTACCAACACTCCGCGATTCGGCCTTCCAGATACGCTCTTGGGCAGCACTACTTTTGGACAGGTCCTCTCCACCATTAACACCCCCCGACACACCCAGTTCGGCGTGCGGTTCCAGTTCTAAGTTTCAACTCTAAGTGAAGAAAACAGACCTATGAGACGCCGCGATTTCATAAAAACAGGGCTGCTGGGCGCAGCCCTGGGAACGGCAGCCGCTTCCGTCCCTCCACATAACTTCGACAAATTTGATTTTGGTTCCGGGCCGGATGTTCGCGACCGCTTGAACCAGGGTCCCTTCCCTGCCGACCTGTACCCCAGCTGGAACGTTCTGATGGCACTAACTCCCTCTGAAGAACCAGTACCAAATTACGGCATGGGATTGATTACCTACCTGTGCGACGAAGTCGGGCCTCCCAAAAAAGACGGGGAGCGGCTGGAGACTTCACTAGAAAATCTGGTGAAGATTCCACTGGGAGGCAAGTTGTATCTGCGCGTGAACTGGAAGGATGTGCAGACGCGTCCCGGGCGACTCGACCTTTGCGAACACTGGAAGACTTCTTTCGCGCTGGCAAAACAATATGGCAAACGGATTGGCTTTCGCATCATGATCAGCAATCCGGATATTCCCGGTTCCGCTCTTCCGGACTTCGTCCGAGAGAAAGTGCCCATGGTTAAGCTCGGCGAATGGCTGAAGCGCGAACGCGAAGAACCTCGTTGCGACGACCCCCATTTTCAATCTTCGTTTACGGAATTGATGGATCTGCTGGCTGCGGAATACGACGGGCATCCTGACGTCGAATACGTAGACACTTGCATGTACGGTTTCTGGGGCGAGGGACATACATGGCCGTTGGAGAAGAACCCTTATCCCGATTTCGACACTGCGGAGAAGACGTTTGCGCAGATGTTCCATCGACAGAATGAGCGGTGGAAGAAAACTCCTTTAGTAACGAACACGCAGCCCGATTTCAGCAAGGTCGGAAATGCTGAATTGGTGGACCGCACCATCCGAAGTCACAACTGGCTGCGTACCGACACCATCTTCATCGAGAACGAGCAGATCGAAGCGTTGAGTAACCGTCCGCCGTGGACTGGTGCGTCAATTGAGGTAGGAATGTCGGACGGAGCGCCAAATAACCTTCACCTGGACGAAGGAATTCCCTACACCGACAACGTCGTACACCACGCCCAGGATGCTGGCGCAACCTACTTCTCTCTTTGGAACTGGCATCACATCCTGGCGGACCGGATCAACCACTACTATGCGCAGTATCCTCACGCCCTGGACGGTCTGGCACGAGCGATCGGGTACCGGTTGCGTCCGTCGTGGATATGGACCTATAACGACCAAGGCGCGAACGGTTTGATTCTGGGGCTCGTGAACGACGGAATAGCGGGAGTTCCTGGCGTACTACGAATTTCGCTGATGGATGCGGACGGCAAGCTCTTATCTACAGGGTGTCTCGATGCTGGTTATCCTCTGCCCGGGAGAGTCCGTCAGGCGCAGTTGCCGCTGCCCCGGGGAGTCAAATGGCAAGGGCTTCGCGCGAAGGCGGAGATCGAAGTTAAGGGACAACGTCACCCCGTGCGATGGGCCTGCAAGCAGACGCTAAACGCAGATGGAAGCCTAACCCTGCGGCCTACCGCAGGTCTAAACATATCGGATGAAACAGGAGGCGTCGGCGCATGAATTTCTCATCATTTTTCGGTTCCGTCATGCTTGTAGGTGGCCTGTTAGCCAGCGCTAGCGGCCAAGAATTCCAGCAAAATTGGACTCACACCGCACGTATCGCTGCGTTCGGACTCGATCGCAACAAGACAGATCAGATCGTACGCCAAGCGCAAGCCGATCACGTCTTCGGGATTGAAGTCGACAACGACATTACTGGACGCTATGAAAGCTACCTTGACCCAGCCGCCAAACTTAAAACGATCCGTTCCGTGGCAGAGGAAGCGCACAAAGCCAACAACAAAGCGTTCGTGTATATCGCGGGTACGGAATGCATCACAGCCAATGCCGAAAAGTCCCCGCATTCATTGTTCAAAGACCACCCAGACTGGCTGCAACGGAAGATCACCGGAGAACCAGCGCTGTTTGCTTCCGGAGCGGCGTTCTGGATCAGCCCGGGCGACGAGGATGTGTGGATCAGCCCCTACGCGAAAGAGTGGCGCAAGCAGTACATGCAGCGCGTGCGCGAAATCGCTGGCACCGGCATTGACGGAATCTACGTAGACATCCCCTATTGGATGACGCATTTCGACGGCTGGGAGCAAAGTTGGGCGAGTTTTGACGACTACACGGTTGCCGCATTCCGTGAAAAAACCGGGCTAGACGCCAAGAAGGACATGAAACTCGGCGATTTCCAGGACACGAATTTCCGCAAATGGATCGACTTCCGCATTGAGACCATGACGGATTTCGTGAGGGAGATTCGCGAGAATGCCCACGCCGTGAATCCCGAAATCATGATAATCCCGGAAATCTATCCTGGCATTGAGGAAGAAGCGACGCGTGTAGGTGCGGATGTCTATGAAATGTACAACGTTGTGGACGTCATCGCACACGAATATGAATTTGGCAACGGCGAGCACATGGCTGCATCACGCTCACAACTCGACTGGTTTCTGTATCAGGCGGGCATGCTCTCCTTTCGCGCCTTTGCCCGAGGAAAAGCCACCTGGATTCTGAACTACTCGTGGGACGGAGACAAAGGTGTTAGCGCGCCGGAGCCAATGAAGAATCTGGCCAACTCCATCGTGATGGCAGGAGCAAATTTCTGGGATGCACCGGGACATTCGATGTCTGGTACGAACGATGAAGCGACTCGGAAACAGATTTTCGGATGGATCGAAAAAAACGAAAAAGCCCTGTATTCACCGCGAACCCCTCTTCATCCAGTGGGGGTTTATTTCTCTCCCAAGAGCCGCGACTACAATCCTAAGACTTTTCTGCCTTCCTACCGGGGTATGCTGGTGCTGCTCATTCAACAGCATCGCTCGTTACAGGTGGTTACGCCCCGAACCCTGGCGGACTTTCACGGCGAGACATTGATCCTGCCCAGTGTGACTGTGCTGAGTGAAACCGAACGACGAGACTTGAAGAGGTTCCTCGACCACGGCGGGAGAATCATCGTCTTGGGGGAGGATGCTTCCGGCATTCCGCAATCGCCGAAGAAGGTAGTGCTGTCGTCCGATCCGGCGCAAGAATATTATCAGGCCCTGGTGAGTGGTTTTGCGACCGGCTCCGCCAATCCTTCTAAGGAGCTATTGAATATGGTAGGCGGGGAAGATGATATCCAACTCGACGCTCCAACGACTGTAGCAGCAAACTTCGCTATGTCGAGCGGGACGCTGCATGTGTACCTTGCTAATTTCGGCGGGCTAGTTCCCAGTAAGATTGCCGTTCCGACACCAGTAACCGATATCCATATGCGGATTCCAGCGGCAATGGGAGACTCGCTAACTTATCTTCCCTTCCTCGGCGACGCGCAGGTTCTGCATGGCGTAAAGCATGGAGAATCGGTAGATTTCGTTCTGCCCCTGCTGGAGCGAGGGGCGGTGGTGTGGAGCATGATGCAGCAATAAACGAAGACGGAAGAGTTTTTCCGCAAAACGAGAGTGATTAAGCCAAGTATCGAAGGAAACGTGGAATGCTGCGAAATGGTCCAACTTGATCGTTCTGGTTCCTCGATTTGCTGAAAGTGGGCAGCATCGCTCTAGCTCTGGTCGCGTGGCCGAGCGCGGCTGAACCGCAACCTTTCAGTCTCAAGACTCCAGCCAGCCGCACCGCCAACACCAGGGGGGAAGACCCTATTCGAATCCTCCTTGCAGTCTGCCACGGACTGGACGGTGCTGGCGGCGAGCACGCACCTGGTGTCAGTCGTGCTTCCGCCGCCAAAGCGCTGACGGATTCAGACATTAGCCGCATTCTTCATGAGGGGATTCCAAGCAAGGGAATGCCAGCGTTCGATACCTTAGGCGATTTCAAGACCATCGACTGTAAGCGCAGCAGAAGCGCCCCATAAAGATGTCGATCATGACGGACAAAATGGCAAGAGCTGGCCATCGTACAACGGGGACTACTCCGGAAAAAGGTACAGCAGCTTAAGCAATATTAACGCGGCTAACGTTTCAAGCCTTCGAGCTGCATGGATTTTCCATGCGGATAACTCTTCGAAGTGGAAGTCACGCCGGTGGTTCATAACGGCGTGATGTATGTACCCGCCGCAAACAACGTGACGGCTCTGGACGCGCGCACGGGACGCGAATTGTGGAAACACATGCGGCCCGCGAGTAGCGGCCTGGTTGACGATGCAGCGGCACGTCAGAATCGAGGAGTGGACTTTGGCAGAATCGCGTCTACATGGAGACAGACAATGCGCACCTGCTTTGTTTGGATGCGTGCTCCGTCCGCATGCTTTGGGACGTGACTTATGCGGACTCCAACAAGGGTTATGGCGCCACAAGTGCCCCACTCGTCGTCAAGGACGAAGTCATCGTCGGCACCTCAGGTGGCGACACCGGAGTGCGCGGTTTTCTCGCAGCCTATGATGCCACAACAGGGGAAACGCGATGGAAGTTCTGGACCATACCAGCTCCGGGTGAGTTCGGTTCGTCTAGTTGGCCCGGTGACGCTTACCTCCACGGCGGAGGCACAACGTGGATGCCGGGCATTTATGATCCAGAGTCGAACACTCTCTACTGGGTTACTAGCAATCCCGGACCCGACTTCGACACGGGAACGCTGAAATGGTATTTTCAGTTTACCCCTCACGACCTGTACGACTATGATGCCAACGAAACTCCCGTACTGATCGATGCGGAGGAGCATGAGGAGCGTCGCAAGTGACTCGTGCAAGCCAACCGCAATGGCTTCCTGTAAGTTCTTGATCGGACAAATGGAAAATTTCTTAAGGCCACACGTTTCTTAAACGAAGTAACCCGGGCCAAAGGAATTGATGCGTCTGGCCGTCCCATCCTCGCGGGCAAGGTTCCCGCACCAGACGGCACTCGGATTTGCCCCGGCATTGACGGAGCCACAAATTGATATTCACCCTCGTTTAGCCCAAAAACCGGATTGTTCTGTTTTCTTGCTTCGGAGAATTGTAGTGTCGTCTTTTCAAAACGGACCCAATACCCGGAGGGTCAAACTTAGTATTCCACTGGCACGAAACAAATTCACACGGAAGAACCGAGGAAAGTTCTTCTGGCTTATCGCGTCCCCGAAGGAACTCTAGTGTGGCGCTATCCGAATACCGGGAAAGGAACTTCCTGGGGTGGCACCTTGGCGACTGCAGGTGGAGTAGTTTTCTTCGGAGATAGCTCCGGATCATTGCGACCGTCGAGGCGCGTACGGGCCGCCCACTCTGGGACTTCAACACCGGCCAAACAATTTATGCCTCGCCGATGAGCTATGAAGTGGCTGGCGCACAGTACGTAGCCGTCCCAGCCGGGAGCAACGTTCTTGCCTTTTCTCGAATGCACTAGCTCAATCTCCCTTTGCAAATGAACATGTAAGGAATCCTCGCTCCCGGTCGGCTCAGCCAGCTTCACTTCGCAAATTGCACCCCCCAGCGTCGCCGCGATCAACGAGCCACGTCTCTCGGTGTACTTGCGAGAAAGAGGGACACTCCGTGTACGAAGTCTGGATGATCTGCGCACAATCCCGTCGATAGCATGCCATTGGAATCAATGACTTGCCTGTTTCCATTTCGACGTCCCCATCACTCTTTCGCGACACTCCACGCTGGTTTTCGCACACCCCCCTCGTCTTTCAAGCTGACCTCTGACTGAGGCTGCGGTTTCGCGAAAGCACCTAGCAAAGATACGTCCATAAGAACTTCAAGCTCTACCCGGCACCGTCGATACAGCAGATATGAGCGAGCCACAGTGCGTAATTCGCCTTGAGAGCGAAGGCATGATTTCCGGGGCTGTGGAATTCAAGACAAGTCTGCTCCAGGCAATCAGCTCGGGCAAAGAAGTTGAGCTTGACATGGCATACGCTTCCGAAATTGATATCACTGCAGTTCAGTTGCTCTGGGCTACGGCTCGCGAAGCCGAGAAGCAGAATACGTCTTTGTACGCGGTGGGGCCCTTGGCAGAAGCCGTTAGTGACGCCTTTATCGAGGCGGGATTTGGGCGTCTTCTCGAGGCTCTAACCGCAAAAGCTGCATCTCCAGACCAGCTGGCCGTAGGAAACGATGGCGATGATCGACAAGTATAAACAAGCTTTCCAGGAAGAAGCTCGCGAGATACTTCTTGATTTAGAATCCGCTTTGCTCGAACTCAACGAGCGGCCCGACGATACCGAGCTGGTTGGACGGGCATTCCGCGCCTTGCATACGATCAAGGGTTCCGGGGCGATGTTTGGTTTTGATGATATTTCTTCCTTCACCCACCACGTTGAAAACGCCTTTGACGAAGTACGTAATGGCCGTTTGAAGGCTTCGGCGGGGCTGATCAGCTTGGCTCTGGCTGCTGTGGATCAGATTAAAGTCATGCTGGAGGAATCGGCAGGACAAGGAAAAGCGGATGTCACTGCCACAAAGAACATCTTGGCTAAGCTGCGCAATCTGACCTCGGGATCTGACGAAGCCTCGGCAAAAAGCGAGCCTTCCGGAACACTCGACCCAATGGCATCTCCAGGCCTCGCCGGGCACTTGGCCCTCGATTTCGCTTCAAGCAAACCGCCCAATGATACGGGGATCGGCTCACTCCGCAACTGGAAGATCCGGCTTGCTCCAAAATTCGATTTTCTCACTTCCGGCGCAAATCCTCTGCTGTTGTTTCGCGAACTGCGGCAAATGGGGACGCTGCAAACGACAGCTGACACTTCTGCTATTCCCTCACTCAGTGACTTGGACCCTCACTGCTGCTACATAGCGTGGGACATGATCCTAACCACAACCTGTACCGCCGAAGAAATCAAGGATGTCTTCATTTTCGTGGAAGGCAGTTGTGAACTCTTGGTTGAGGCAATCCCCAACCCGTCACCGAACCAGGACGTTGCGCCTCCAGCGGCTACGTCCCAGAGTGTCCTCAGCCAACACATTGAAGACAGTGCCGAAGAAGGCGCGACCGCGCGATCGGCCGCCGCTACGGAAAACACCTTGAGCGACGGACGCCGCGCCACAGACCGGGGTCCCGCCGCGAGTATCCGGGTAGCCGTAACCAAGTTGGACCAGCTTGTCGACCTGGTTGGTCAGTTAGTGACCGTGCAGGCCCGACTGGGAGAGGTCGCCAGCCGGAGCGAGAACGACGAAATGATGGGTGTTGTCGAGGAAATTGAAAGCCTGACCGCCGAACTCCGTGAGACGTCGATGAGCATGCGCACGGTGCCCCTCCGTTCGACCTTCGAACGTTTCAAGCGGCTGGTTTACGATCTCGGACGCTCGCTCGAAAAGGAGGTCGAACTGACCTTTGAAGGCGGCGATACAGAACTAGATAAAACCGTGATTGACCAACTGGGGGATCCGCTAATGCACCTGATCCGTAACAGTATGGATCACGGCGTGGAAACACCCGAAGTTCGCCGCGCCGTCGGCAAGCGGCCCACCGCAACTATCCAACTTTCGGCTCGTCACGCAGGCGCTCAGGTTTTGATTTGCGTTTCCGACGATGGCAAAGGGATAGACCGTGAGGCGGTGCGGGCCAGAGCCCTCGAAAAAGGGCTGCTCGCGGCAGGAGTGGAACTGACCGATTCCGAACTGCTGTCTCTGATTCTGGCGCCGGGCTTTTCTACGGCGCGTGAGATCACCGACGTTTCCGGCCGGGGCGTCGGCATGGACGTGGTACGGCGCAACGTGGAAGCGTTGCGCGGCAGCGTGGAGGTCTCCAGCCAAACCGGAGTTGGTTCCCAAGTTACGCTGCGCTTGCCGCTCACTTTGGCCATCATCGATGGATTGCTGGTGCGGGTCGGACCAGCTCGCTTCATCCTGCCCGTAGCCAATACCGTGGAATGCATTGAGTTGACCCAACAAGACATTGAGAACGCTGGCGGCAAGCATCTCTCCAACGTTCGGGGTGAAGTCATTCCCTACATTCGCCTGAGCGAATACCTCGAAATTAAGACCGAGCCGCGCGAACGCGAACAGATCATGGTGACGGAGACCGAGCACGGGAAATTCGGCTTTGTCGTCGATCAGGTCATCGGCGACCACCAGACCGTGATCAAGAATCTGGGACGGGTTTATCGCAATATCCAGTTTGTTTCAGGGGCCACTATTTTGGGCGATGGAGACGTTGCCCTCATTCTGGACCCCCACCGGTTGGTCCAGGCGGTTCTACGCGGAGTGACGCAGAGTCCCAAAGCGCTTGCCCAGGCCGCTCCTGCGCCGAGTCCTCGAAACCTGGCACACGCTGCGGTTTCGTCTGGATGAGCCCCGAAGGGAGAGGCCGCCGACCCGGGGGTTCGCAAATCACTCGCAACCAATGCAATCCAATGTCCGCAACGCAGAGAGGAATAGAAATGAAGAGCGCAAAAAAAGAAACTCGAAATACAAAGACGGCCAGCCGCCCCGAAGGCATTGGTCTTGCCCAGTTGCAGTCCATGGTCGATAGCCTGCCGATTAACGTCATCTTGGCGGGCTTGGACCTAAAGATCCAATACATGAACCCGCGGTCCAGCAAGACTTTGGAGAGCCTGCAGCAATTTCTGCCGATCAAGGTTTCCGAAATGGTGGGCCAATCCATCGATGCCTTCCACAAGAACCCCACGCATCAACGCAGCATGCTGGCCGATGACAAACACCTTCCCCACCAGACGCGGATCAAAGTGGGCACGGAACTTTTGAGTCTTCTGGTCACGGCGATCTACGACCAAGACAAGAAATACTGCGGGGCGATGGCGACATGGGAAATCATCACCGAAGCGGTCCGCATTGAAGCCGCCAAGATTGAGTTGGACGGCCAGATCGCCGCCATCAGCAAGTCGCAGGCTGTCATCGAGTTCAAGATGGATGGCACGATTGCCGAGGCGAACGACAACTTCCTGAAGACGCTGGGCTACACGCTGGATGAGATTAAGGGTAAGCACCACGGCATGTTCGTCGAAGAAGCCTACCGCCAGAGTTCCGACTACAGGGAGTTCTGGGCGAAGCTGAATCGCGGCGAGTATGTGGCGGGTGAATTCAAGCGTATCAGCAAAGGCGGAAGGGAAGTGTGGATCCAGGCTTCCTACAATCCCATTCTCGATGCCACCGGCAAGTCCACCAAGGTGATCAAATTCGCCACGGATGTGACGCAACAGAAGCTGCTGACGGCCGACTATTCAAGCCAGATCTCAGCCATTGGCAAGTCGCAGGCTGTGATCGAGTTCAAAATGGACGGCACGATTGTGACCGCCAACGACAATTTCCTGAAGACTCTGGGCTACACGCTGGATGAGGTCAAGGGCAAGCATCACGGCATGTTTGTCGAAGAGGCCTATCGGCAGAGTTCCGACTACCGGGAATTCTGGGCCAAGCTGAATCGCGGCGAATACGTGGCGGAGGAATTCAAGCGCATCGGCAAGGGCGGGAAAGAAATTTGGATTCAGGCTTCATACAACCCCATTCTCGATCTCAACGGGAAACCCTTCAAAGTGGTCAAGTATGCTTCGGATCTCACGCCACAAAAGCTGGCCCTCAACGCCATGATCGGGGACGTCACGATGTTGTCCAAGGCGGCAATGCAAGGCAATCTGGCGACGCGCGCCGAGGTCGCCAAACACAGTGGCGAATATCAAACAATCGTGCAGGGATTCAACGATACCCTGGATGCGATCATCGCCCCTCTGAATGTGTCGGCCAACTATGTGGAGCGCATCAGCAAGGGTGACATTCCCGCTCTGATCGTCGAGGCGTACCAAGGCGAGTTCAACAACATCAAGAACAGCCTCAATGCACTCATCGGCGCCATGAACGACATCACGCAGGCCGCCGATGAAATCTCCCGCGGCAACCTGACCGTTACGCTTCGAGAACGGTCAAAAGAAGACAAACTGATGCAAGCCCTGTCCGCCATGGTCCATGACCTGACTCGGACCGTCAGCGAGATTCGTACCATTGCCAGCGAAGTCAGCGCGGCCAGCATGTCCATCAGCACTGCCTCGGTAGAGATATCGAGCGGAGCTTCCACGCAGGCGGCTTCCGCGGAAGAAGCCTCTTCCTCGATGGAAGAGATGGTCTCGAACATCAAGCAAAACGCCGACAACGCGCAGCAAACCGACAAAATCGCCAACAAATCGGCGAAGGATGCCCAAGAAAGCGGCAGAGCGGTGGTCGAGGCAGTCACTGCCATGAAGGAAATTGCGAGCAGGATTTCCATCATTGAAGAGATTGCTCGCCAAACCAATTTGCTGGCGCTTAACGCCGCCATCGAAGCGGCACGCGCGGGAGAACACGGCAAGGGATTTGCCGTGGTCGCCGCTGAAGTTCGCAAGCTCGCGGAACGCAGTCAGAAGGCGGCTGGAGAAATCAACCAGTTGTCTGGAACCACCGTCAAGGTCTCGGAAAAAGCTGGCGAAATGCTGGACAAGCTCGTACCGGACATCCAGAAGACAGCGGAACTGGTGCAGGAAATTACGGCTGCCAGTAAAGAACAGGATACCGGCGCCGAACAGATTAACAAAGCGTTGCAGCAGCTCGAGAAGGTGATTCAGCAGAACGCCTCGGCTTCAGAAGAGATGGCGGCAACGACGGAGCAGCTGACCGGGCAGGCGGATCAGTTGATGAGCGCACTTGGATTCTTCCGCACCGGAGAGGACACGCCCGTTCGAGCGGCTAAGGCGGCTGCGGCAGGAGCGGGCCGCAATGGTAATGGCGGAGCGCATCGGTCGGACGGACTTGGCGCCCTCGCATCCGGTTCCAAGCCAGCCTCCAAGTCCGGCGTCTCTCTCAAAATGAAGGACAAAGAGGATGCGACGGACAAAGAGTTCGAACGTTATTAGCGTAGTTCCGGCTTGACTTGAAGAAAGCTTCGAGCCGGACATCGCCGTCGAATCCATCCTCGAATTCGGGTTCCAAGGAGAAAAGCATGAGTGTTAACGAAATTACCGAGACGCGACAGTATCTCACTTTCAAGTTGGGGGCCGAGGTCTTTGGCATCGATGTGGCCAAGGTGCGCGAGGTTCTCGACTTCACAACTATTACGGAAATTCCGAGAACACCGGATTTCATGAGTGGAGTGATCAACCTGAGGGGCAGTGTGGTACCGGTGGTCGATCTGCGCCTCTGTTTTCAGATGTCGAAAACGGAACGGACGCAGAACACCTGCATCGTGGTGGTTGAAGTCTTACTGGAGGGCGAAGCGACGGTAATTGGCGCCCTGGCGGATTCAGTGGAAGAAGTCCTCGATATGGAACCTTCTGAGATTCAGCCCGCACCCAGGATTGGAACCCAGATTCGAACCGAGTTTCTTCATGGCATGGGGCGACGCGAATCGCAGTTCATCATGATTCTTGACATCGACCGCGTTTTCTCGGCCGAAGAGCTTTCAACCGTGCGCAGTGTGGAAGGGAACGCTCTTGAAGCAAGCGCCTAGAGCCCCGGAATTGCCGAGTGATTCTAGAAGTGGCGGTCCCCCGGATGGAATGCCATGACCGAACAGATCGACTCCCTGAGCGCGCGAGATCTGGATCGAGTGTGCAGTCTGGTCTACCAGCACTCCGGCATTAATCTCAACGCAGAAAAAAGAATCATGCTCGAAGGCCGGCTCAAGCGCCGCATGACCTCGCTCAAGCTGGACTCTTACAGCGAATACTGCAAGTACCTGTTCGCCGGTGATCGCGATCCCAATGAAATCACACAACTGATCGACGCAGTGAGTACGAACAAGACTGACTTCTTCCGCGAGAAGGAGCATTTCGAGGTGTTGTTGGCGAAGGTACTTCCCGCGTTAGCGGCAAGAAATGGGACTGTCCGCGAAATAGTGCTTTGGAGTGCTGGCTGTTCGAGCGGAGAAGAACCCTACACGCTGGCCATCGTGTTGACCGAGTATGCCCGCCTGCATCCCGCGTTTCGCTTCCGGATCCTGGCCACCGATATTTCCACCTCAGTGCTGGAGAAGGCTCAACGAGCGGTTTTTACCGCCGAGGTCGTGAACCCTGTTCCGCCCGAGTTGCGGCGACGATTCTTCCTCCGCAGCAAGGATCGCAAATCGAATCTGCTGCGGGTGGTGCCAGAACTGCGCCAGAAGATCGAGTTCCGCCACCTGAATTTGATGGAAGACTTCGCTCTTCCCGAGCCCGCCGACGTCATCTTTTGTCGCAATGTGATCATCTACTTTGACCGGCCCACGCAGGAGCGCCTCTTTCGGAAATTTGCCCGGCAGCTCGTCAACGGCGGCTACGTTTTCGTCGGCCATTCCGAAAGCCTCCATCACATGGACGTTCCACTGGTGCCGGTGGCGCCGGCCGTTTACAGGAAAGCTGATGGCTACGATAGAAAATGACATCCCTGTCTTCTACCTGCAACCCGGAGAAGTTCACCTGGCCCGCAGCCCCGCCGTCCTTCGGACCCTGCTGGGCTCCTGCGTTGGGGTTACATTTTGGAGTTCCCGCCTCCGGCTGGGCGCGCTTTGTCATGGCATCCTGCCGCGATCTCCATCCGGAATCTGCACTGCGGAGGGCTACCGCTACGTGGACTTTGCCATTCGCGATCTGCTGCGGCAGTTTGTTGACTTGGGTGCCGAGCGCAAAGAAATCGAGATCAAAGTCTTTGGCGGCGCCGACGTCCTTCCCTTGTTTGGCGCCAGCTCCAAGAAGACTACCGTGGGACAGCAAAATTGCCAGGTGGTGCTGGAGGTCCTGGCGATCGAGAGATTGGTCATAGTCGCATCGGACGTAGGTGGCAGCGTGGGCCGCACGATTGAGTTGAACACGGGATCGGGCGAAGTACTGTTGCGTCGGCTGACCCGCAAAAACGGGCAGCCATGGTGAGGAAAGAGATGTGGTGCGGCAAGGACGTGGTGAGGACTGAGCTATGATTTCAAAAAGAGTTCATGTACTGATCGTGGACGACTCCGCACTGGTCCGCCAGACGCTGAGCGATGTTCTTTCTTCAGACCCCGACATTGAAGTCATCGGCACAGCGTCCGATCCCTTTGTTGCGGCGGAAAAGATTCGAGAACGCATGCCCGACGTAATCACCCTGGATATTGAGATGCCTCGCATGGATGGACTGACCTTCCTGCAGAAGATCATGGCGCAGCATCCGATCCCGGTCGTCATCTGTTCCAGCTTGGCGGAGGAAGGCGCACAAAGCACGCTCCGCGCCCTGGAATACGGTGCCGTCGACATCATCACCAAGCCCCGTATGGGGAGCAAGCACTATATCGAGGAATCGCGAGTTACGCTCTGCCAGGTAGTGAAAGCTGCCGCCGGGGCCAGAGTTCAAGCGCGCACCCGCCACACCGTACAGCCCAAACTCACGGCCGATTCCGTTCTCTCGCGCTCCACCGGAGCCATGATTGAGACCACGGAGAAGATTGTCGCCATTGGAGCTTCCACTGGCGGAACGGAAGCTCTGAAGGTATTTCTGGAAGCGTTGCCGCCGGATTGTGCCGGCATGGTGATTGTGCAGCATATGCCTGAATTGTTCACCCGAGCCTTTGCCAAGCGGCTTGACGGCCTATGCCAGATTTCGGTGAAAGAAGCCGAAACCAACGACACCGTCTTACGCGGGCGCGCTCTGATTGCACCGGGCAATCATCATCTGCTGCTGAGACGCAGCGGGGCCCGCTACTACGTCGAGATCAAGGAAGGTCCGCTGGTCTGCCGCCATCGCCCGTCCGTCGATGTGCTCTTCCGCTCGGCCGCGCGTTACGCCGGAAAGAACGCAGTCGGAGTGATCATGACCGGGATGGGTGACGATGGCGCCAATGGCTTGCTTGAAATGAAGCAGGCGGGCGCCTTTACGCTGGCGCAAGACGAAGAAAGCTGCGTCGTTTTTGGCATGCCCAACGAAGCCATCAAACGCAACGCCGTGGACCGAATCTTACCTCTGGAGGCACTGGCCAGCGCAGTTCTCGCACACGCCAGGTAAGGCATATATGGCTCCTCCACAAAAAATAACCGAGGCTACACAGACAATGGCGCAGGGGGCTCTCATGTCCGCAATCCGCTTGAAACCGGCAAATAATCGGAGCGCGGAGGAGGTCACGGAGATGTTGTCCAGCCTCAACCGTGCACAGGGTGAGCTTGTCCGTTTGGCTGCTTCCAGCGAGCTGGAAATCGCCGCCGTCACCCATGCCTTTAAGGGCCTCGCCGGCGAAGCTGGTCAGGTCCTGCAGCAGGCTGCGGTCATTGTTTCTTCTGTAGGCAATGAAAATGTAAGTGCCGCGCTGTCTAGGGTGCAAGGGCTGTCGGAAACGGTAAAAACCTTCTTAGGCCAAAGGCTGGAAGCTGCCACATCCATCCTGCAGACC
Source organism: Acidobacteriaceae bacterium (assembly GCA_025352065.1). Taxonomy (GTDB): domain Bacteria; phylum Acidobacteriota; class Terriglobia; order Terriglobales; family Acidobacteriaceae; genus JANXUC01. Next base: position 23,697 of record JANXUC010000079.1, read on the forward strand.
CTGCAAGCCGCAGAGGTTTTGCTACGCCACTTGGCTTGGGCTACGCAACGCCAGGAGGCGATCGCTGGCCATCTCAAGGCCTTGAGTGTCCTGACCAACGTCGAAGTGGCACAAATGGGTGACGCCGGAAGCGGCTTTCACTTTCTCGCGCAGGAGCTCTACAGCTTTGCCAAGTCGGTTTCCGAGCAAACCCAGGAATTGGCGCGCCAAGCCGAGAGCCGCAAGCAAGCCATTGAAGAGACGCGCCGCGACTTGGCGTCCGGTTTGCCCGGTCTGCAAAGCGAACTCGTTCGCGCCGAATCCGATCTACTCAGCACGCTGCAAGTAATCGGTGACGGGTTGAGCCTGCTGGCCGCCGTTCCGGGGCGCTTTCAGATTAGCGTCGAAACTACGACGCAACAAATCGCCGGGGTCGTTTCCGCTATTCAGGCCCAGGACATTACGCGTCAGCAAGTCGAGCATGTGCAGGAGGGGCTGCGCCTGGCGGCCTCCACGCTTGGGACAGCAGGCGGCCAATCCGCTAGTCGGTTCCCCACCGTCTACGCTGGATTGACCATTCAGATTTCTCAACTCAAGAACATTCAACAAACCGTGGAGCACTGGGTCTCGCAGGTCGGCAGCTGCATGGGAGGCATTCAGAAGCTCAACGCGTCGGAGGTCGTCAACGTCGGCTCCATCGTTCTGATTCAGGAACGAGAACTGTCGTCGCAACTGGCCCGGGTCGAAGAACTCCAGCAAAAAAGCCAGGCTTACGGCGTCAAGATACAAGATACGGTGCAGGGCTTGTCCAGCCTGGTTGAATTGGTGAATGAGCATTTAAAGCGCTCCCAGACCATCCGCCAGCGCCTGCAGTTGCTGACTTTCAACTCTCTTATTGAAGCCCACCATCTTGGTCGCCAGGGCGGGATCGTTTCGGCCATCGCGAACCTGATCAAAGGGGTGTCGGCGGAGTGGATTGTCATCGCCGACCAATCGCAAGCGGCCATCACGGAAATCGTCCGCTTGGTGCAACAGACCAGCCATGTCATGGAGGTGTTTTCCGATGCTAGTTCGGAGAAGCTCCGCGCCGACCAGATGCACAGCAACGCGACGCTGGACGGCGTGCGGAATACGGCTGTATTCGTGGCCCACGAAGCTGCACAAATGCAAGGTGTCACCGAAAGAATGCAGACCCATGTGGGCTATGCCAGGGACACCGTCGCACGCCTCGAAGCCTGCTTCGGTCGCCTCGGTGTGGCGTTGACAGAGATCGAAACGCTGGCGGGCGGGTTGCAAAGGGACAATCCACAGATCGCGGGAGAGTACGATGCAGCCGAAGTCGAGCGACTGTTTTCGACTTCCTACACTACGGAAATCGAGCGCCAAGTCCTGCAATCCGCATTGCTAGGAACCCCCTTACCGGTGGTGGAAACGTCGCTCGTGAGTCACGCGGTGGAATTTTTCTGAAGTTTGTGTCGATTTCGCACGGAGTTCCGGAGCGCCGATTCGGGCTCATGAGTACGAGGAGGAATGAGATGAAAAAGATATTGGCGGTTGACGATTCTGCCAGCATTCGTCAGATGGTGAGCTTCACCCTGAAGACTGCTGGCTACGATGTCATGGACGCAATCGATGGCAGGGATGGCCTCGCCAAAGCAGGCAAAGAGAAATTCGATCTGATCCTGACCGATCTCAACATGCCAAACCTCGACGGAATCGGACTCATCCTCGGGGTTCGCAAACTCCCTGGCTACTTTTTTGTTCCGATCCTGATGCTTACGACCGAATCGCAGGCCGAGAAGAAAGATGAAGGGCGCAAGGCAGGCGCTACAGGATGGATTGTAAAGCCTTTCAATGGCGAACAGTTAGTCGCCGCGCTGCAGAAACTGCTGAAGTAATAGGGATAGCATGGTCGAGAACAATCAGGACGCAGCAGCGCACCGCACCCCGAAACCGAGATCGGGTTCCGGCCTCGCCTTCGGCCCGGCACTGGACCTGGACTCAGGCGTCACGCGGCTGCATGCGGAGACCATTTCCGCGGAAACTGGGCCGCAGCCGCCCGGCGACCCGGCGTACGGCTCTCTTGCATTCGCAAACCTGCCCCTCCTGGCCTCCCTCATTGAGCAGGCTGCCGAAGCGATTCACGGGATCGATCTGGAGGGAAATTGCACGTTTGCCAATTCCGCGTGCGCGCGGCTGCTCGGGTACGCGGCGCCAAGCGAACTTCTCGGGAAGAACATGCACGCGCTCATGCATCACACGCGACGCGACGGAAGCGCCTGTCCGCAGTCGAAATGCGCGATCAGTCTGGCCGTGCGCCAAGAGCAAGAACACCACATGACCGACGAGCTTCTGTGGCGAGCCGACGGTAGCGGCTTCCTGGCTGAGTATTGGTCGTATCCCATGTACCGCGGCAAGGAACGTATTGGGGCAGTGGTTACCTTTCTCGATATCACGGCGCGGCGCGAGACCGAGGAGGCTCTCAAGGAATCGGAAGAGCATTACCGCCGCCTGGTTGAAGACAATCTTGCGGGGATCTTCCGCTACTCCAAGGATGATAAATTTGTCGCGGCCAACCGCGCTTTTGCATTGATGCTCGGATACTCCTCGCCCGAAGAACTGATCGGCCTGAAGCGTACGGATCATTACTTCAGTCCGGAGGACGCTGATCGTGTGACGGAGCGCTTGCACTGGGAGCAAAATTTGACCGACTCCGAAGTCTGCCTCAAGCGAAAGGACGACGCACCCGTCTGGGTACTCGCCAAAGTTGGCTGGGTAAAAAACGACAATGGCGATTCCGTCGTCGCTGGCACTTACATAGATATCACACGGTGCAAGCTGGTCGAAGCAGCGCTCAAAGCCTCCGAAGAGCATCATCGCCGCCTGTTTGAGCGTAACTTGGCTGGCATTTTCCGCTACTCCGCCGAAGGCACCGTCATGGATGCCAATCAAGCCTTCGCCACCATGCTGGGGTATTCCTCCCCGTCCGAAGTCACAGGGCATGCACGAAACGAGCTTTTCTTCGATCCCGGCGAAGCGGACCGCACCTGGGCCAGCTTGCGCCAGGAAAAGACGCTGACCAAACTCGAGGTGTGCCTCAAACGCAAGGACGGCGGTGCTGTGTGGGTGCTGGAAAACATTGGCTGGGTGGAAAACGGCACGCAAGCGCCGCTGGTCGAAGGCATCTGCATCGATATTACGGCTCGCAAGTTGGCCGAACACGAGATTGGTAAAGCTCGAGATGCAGCCGAATCCGCCAGCCGCGCCAAGAGCCAGTTCCTGGCTAACATGAGCCATGAAATTCGCACCCCAATGAATGGCGTGATCGGCATGACCTCGCTGCTCTTGGATACTTCCCTCAGCGCTGAGCAACGCCAGTTTGCCGAGATCGTCCACACCAGCGGCAAAACCCTGCTGGGAATCATTAGCGATATCCTCGATTTTTCAAAAATAGAAGCCCGCAAGCTGTCTCTGGAAACCTTGGACTTTGACTTACAAGCTCCCCTTCGCGAAGCCGCGGAGATGGTAGCTCTTGAGTCCTACAAGAAAGGGTTGGAATTGCTCTGCAGAATTGATCGCGAGGTTCCCACGCTGCTCCGGGGCGACCCCGGGCGTTTGCGTCAGATTCTCGTAAATCTTCTCTCGAATGCCGTCAAGTTCACAAGCGCGGGTGAGATTAGCCTTAGCGTGGAAGTGGAGGCGGAGTACGAAAGCACGGTCACGCTCCGCTTTGCCGTAAAGGATACTGGCATTGGCTTTCCTGAGGAACAAGCTCCGTTCCTGTTCGCCCCCTTCGTCCAGGGCGACGGGTCCACGACGCGCAAGTACGGCGGCACGGGCCTGGGTCTCACCATCAGCAGACAACTCGTTGAGCTGATGGGAGGGCGAATCGGCGCACACGGCGCCGTCGGTCGCGGGGCCACGTTCTGGTTCACCATCACCTTGGAAAAACAACTTCAGCGCGGAGCCGATTCGACCCACCTCTACATCACTCTGCAGGCTCCCAGAGTGCTCGTCGTCGAAAATAACGCCTCGAGCCGCGCTCTCCTCCGCCCCCTTCTGAAAGATCTGGGCTGCCGGACCGAAGAAGCCTGTGACGCGGGTTCCGCAATGGCTACCCTGCAGGCAGCTACTCAAGCCGGTGATCCCTTCCGTATTGCCTTGCTCAATTCCGAATTGCCGCAAGTCAACGGCAAAGAACTCGGCAGCCGCATAGTCGCCGACCCCACGCTGCAGGGAACCGCCCTGTTGCTCATGGCGGCCTTGGGACAAGAGATGGAAGACAGTTCCCTGCTTCGATTGGGATTTGTCGGAAAGCTCTCGAAACCCGTCTGGAAATTGTCTCTGCAGGAATCGCTCACCTTGGCTTTGCAAAAAAGACGAGACACAGGAATTTTGCATGAACCGCCTCTTGCGTCCGCCCTTGGCCCCGTCTCCGCTCTCCCCGTCGCGGCTCGCGCCAAAGTTCTGGTCGTAGAAGACAATGCAACCAATGAAAAAGTGGCGTTGGCAATCCTCGGCAAGCTTCAGCACCACGCCGATGTTGCTCGCAGCGGCGAAGCCGCTCTTGAGGCGCTTCGGACAAGCGCTTACGACATTGTTCTCATGGATTGCGAGATGCCGAATATGGACGGCTTCGAGACTTGCCGCCGCATCCGAAATGGCGCCGGTGGATCTCACAATTCCGCAATCCCAGTCATTGCCGTCACCGCCAATGCAATGCAAGGCGATCGTGAAAAATGCATCGCGGCAAAAATGGACGATTACCTTTCAAAGCCGATCGAACCGGAACAACTGGCCCAAATCATTTTGAAGTGGTTTTCTAACCTGCAGGGGAAGGAGCTCATGAAACCGTCGACTTTGGCCACTTCACTCCTGCGGGAATTGATCTTCGCGGAAAGCGACTTGGTCGCCCGCCTTTCGGGCGACACCGACTTGGCCCGAATGATTGTCTCGGGATTTGTCAGCGACGTTCCTGGACAGCTTAAGAATCTACGAGAGCAAATTGACAGAAGCGATGCTGCTGGCGCCAGCGCGCAGTCGCACACGCTGAAAGGCGCTGCAGCCACGGTTTCCGCAGTGGAATTGAGCGCTCTCAGCCTGAAGATTCAACTGGCTGCCACCGCCGGAGACTGGTCTCGTGCCTCCGGCCTTCTTATCCAGCTTGAGAACCAATTTGAGACTTTTACAACTACTTTGAAACAGTCGGGTTGGATTTAGCCCGAGGGCCTGGACCGAAGAAAAAGCAGCAAGAAAGGAACACCAAAATGCGCACCCTTATTGTCGAAGACGACTTCACCAGCCGGCTATTACTGCAAACGTTTCTGTCTCGCTATGGTGAATGCCATATCGCCATCAACGGCAAAGAAGCTCTGCAGGCCCTCACCCTGGCTCGTCAAGCCAACCAACAGTACGACCTGGTGTGCATGGACCATTATGATGCCGGAAATGGATGGCCAGACAGCTGTCCGCGGAATCCGGGGTCTCGAAGAGGCCAACGGAGTCCTTTCAACCGTGGGTGTGAAGATCATTATGACCACGGCGCTCGACGATGTGAAAAACGTAGTAGCATCCTTCGGCGCTTTGTGCGATGCCTACGTCTTCAAGCCAGTTGACACCACACTGCTTTTAGGCCATTTGAAAAAGCTGGCGCTGATTCCCTAGAAACCGCCGCAACCTACGCCCTCCCGCTGCGTGGCTTTGAGCACACTAGGGCTACCTCCTGTGACTGCGGTCACAGCAGCCCTCCCGCTTCCATGTCAATATGGGGGCCATAGCGAGGCAGACATGTCTGGACCAGATCGAGGCAACGTTGTTATCAACCTTTTCGAGTGTAAAGGTTGCGGACTGTGTGTGGACTCCTGTCCGCCCAAGTGCCTCGAGCTACTACCAGAACTGAGCGCCTCCGGTGTACACCCCGCGCAGTACCTGGGAAAGGCCTGCACTGGATGCGGCATCTGTTTCTATTGCTGCCCTGAGCCAGGCGCCATTACCGTTTACCGCCTCACGCCGCCACCCAAGTCAGTGCCACCAGGAGAACTTCATGCGGCAGCTCTGTAAAGGGAATGTCGCCATCGTCAAAGGTGCGATCTTGGCCGGTTGCCGTTCTTATTATGGATACCCCATTACTCCAGCCAGTGAGATTGCTGAAGCTGCTGCTCTCCTAATGCCACAGGTTGGTGGCACCTTCCTGCAAGCGGAAAGCGAAGTCGCCGCCATCAACATGGTTTACGGCGCAGCCGCAGCTGGTGCGCGCGTCATGACCGCATCCTCCGGCCCGGGCCTGAGCCTCATGCAGGAAGGCATCTCCTACTGCGCGGGTGCCGAACTCCCCTGCGTCATCGTCGACATCATGCGCGGAGGACCGGGCCTCGGCAACATCGCTCCCGAACAAAGCGACTACTTTTCTATGGTCAAGGGCGGCGGCCACGGGTGCTATCGCAATCTCGTACTCGCGCCTGCATCCGTGCAGGAGATGGCCGACCTCACCGTACTCGCTTTCGAACTGGCCGACCGCTATCGCAATCCCACCATTCTTCTCGCCGACGGCTTTGTTGGCCAGATGATGGAGCCGCTCGATCTAGAATATCGAGAAATCCCAATTCCAGAACGCCCTTGGGCCGTAAAGGGCACGCCGGAGACACGCAAAAATGTTGTGAACTCAATCTTCCTGGAGCCCGACGATCTGGAAGCCCACATTCGCAAGCTGGAAGCAAAATACATCCGAGCTTCGCAGATCGAGTGCCGTTCAGAGACTTTCCACACTGAAGACGCCGAAGTCCTGCTCGTTGGCTATGGCATTGCTTCGCGCGTATTGCATTCCGCCGTCGAAAGGGCACGGCGCGACGGCCTCAGGGCGGGCTTCTTCCGTCCAATCACGCTCTGGCCCTTCCCCAAACAGGCCTTGCTCGATGCGGCTCAAAACGTCAGCAGGATTCTGGTTGTAGAACTCAGCAACGGCCAGATGGTGGAAGACGTCCGCCTCACTATCGAAGGCAGAATACCCGTCGATTTCTATGGACGCACGGGAGGCAACGCCCCGTCCGTCGAAGAAGTATATTCGCAAGTCATGCAGCACTTAATGGCAATGGCGTAGCAAGAGCGACCGATTGTGCCGTGGTTGATTTTAGACGAGTGGAGAACGAGCATGGCAATCGACAGCAAGACCAGCGCGAAGGCTTTGGAAATCTTGGCTGCGGGCTACCAGGTCAGTCACTCCAAGTCGCCAGCTTTCTACGACACCTATGAGCGCAAGGGCGATTGCAAACACCAAACACACTATTGCCCCGGTTGCGGCCATGGCGTGGCTCACAAACTCATTGCCGAAGCGCTCGCGGATCTGGGTTTGCAGGACAAGACAATCTTCGTCAGCCCGGTTGGTTGTTCCGTTTTCGCGTACTACTATTTCGATGTGGGCAATGTGCAACTCGCTCACGGCCGTGCGCCCGCCGGAGCCACTGGGATCAAGCGCACATGCCCGGAGGCAATCGTCATTTCCTATCAAGGCGACGGGGACCTTGCCGCCATCGGCACCGCGGAAATCATCCACGCGGCCAATCGCGGCGAAAAGATTACCGTCTTCTTCGTCAACAATGCCGTCTACGGCATGACGGGCGGACAGATGGCGCCTACGACCATGCTTGGGCAGAAGACTACGACCTCACCTTGGGGACGACGCGCCTCGAATGAAGGTTTTCCGCTGCACATGGCTGAGTTAATCGCAACGCTCGAAGCTCCGGTGTATGTGGAGCGCGTTGCCCTCTCCGATAACAAGAACATCATGAAGGCGCGCAAGGCCGTCCGCCGCGCTCTCGAAGTTCAACGCGACGGCATCGGCTTCTCCTTCGTTGAGATTCTCTCCCCCTGCCCCACCATCTGGGCCAAGGATCCAGTTCAGGCTCGCAAGTGGGTTGCAGAGAAAATGATCCCCGAGTACCCACTCGCCGTCTTCAAAGACAAGGCCCACGAAGCAATTGAGAATCGGGCAATCCCGCAGCGGTCCGTACAAGACGTTCTGGAAATCAGGGCGAAGGATGATGTCCCACTAACGGAACTACCGAAACATTCGCACCATGCAGAAGACCTCCGTATCAAGGTAGCCGGATTTGGAGGGCAAGGAGTTCTCCTACTAGGCCAATTGCTGACGGAAATGGGCATGCGGGAAGGCCTCGAAGTCAGCTGGCTTCCTTCCTATGGCCCGGAAATGCGCTCCGGCAGCGCCAACTGCCACGTCTGTCTGTCACAACGGAGAATTGGGACGCCCCTAGTCACGCGCCCGGACGTCCTGATCGCCATGAACGAACCCTCGCTGCGTAAGTTCGCGGCGCAGGTCGCCCCCGGAGGGCTCATTCTCTACAACCAGGAACACCTGCCGCAGGACCTCCATCTTCCGCACGCCCGCGTCCTCTGTATTCCGGCTTCGGAAATCGCCGACAAACTGGGCTCCAGCAAGGCCGCCAACATGGTGCTACTCGGTGCGCTGCTCGAGGCCACGCACTGCCTGCTCCCCGCAACCGCCGAAGGAGTTCTAACAACCAAGATCAAGAAGGCGGATATGCTGACATGGAACTGCGCGGCTCTGAGGGCCGGACGAGAGTTCATGGACAACCTCACGCCAGATGGCACGATCACCCGTGCTCACTAGCATCGACTCGTCGATAAAACTGCATGTTTCGTATTTTGCTTGACCGCTTTGCGAGCACCCTCCCGCGAAAGAAGAAAAGAAACATGGATAGACCATCCGCCGAGTTGTTCGGCTCCCCGCCAGCGCTAGCAACTGCGTCGCCTTGGGAAGCCCCCTCGCAGAGTTTAGGCGATCGTGTGGCAAGGGTCTCCGATCTGGTCATCGCCATCATTTCTTTTATCGCCATCGCTCTCTCTCTTTTGCTGCGCTATGCTCTGCACGCACAAGCCTTTGCATGGCGCGCGCCCTTAGTCGCAGTGCTCTTGATTGGCGGCAGTTCTCTGGTGATCCAGCTTGCTCGAAAGGCTTTCTCGCGCCAGTTCGGTGCCGACTGGCTAGCCGGAATCTCGATCGTCACATCGGCTCTCTTGGGCGAGTATCTCGCCGGAGCCATCATCGTCCTCATGCTCTCCGGTGGAACAGCCCTCGAGCAATTCGCAACCCGCAAGGCCTCATCCGCCTTGGCTGCGTTGGCCCGGCGCATGCCACACACGGCACACCGGCAGTCACCCGCTGGAATCATCGACATATCTGTGACCGAAATCCAGATTGGTGATCGCCTCGTCATTTTCCCCCACGAGATATGTCCCACGGATGGCGTAATCGCGGAAGGCCACGGAAGGATGGACGAGGCCTACCTCACAGGAGAGCCATTTGAAATCGCGAAAGCGCCCGGCTCCGCTGCGTTGTCCGGCGCGGTCAATGGCTCTGTGGCATTGGTGATGACCGCCACCAGGCTGCCGATCGATTCGCGCTATGCGCAAATCATGAAAGTAATGGAGCAAAGCGAAGCCAGTCGGCCTCCCTTGCGCCGATTGGCCGACAGGATCGGCACCTGGTACACGCCACTGGCTTTACTCGTCGCGGCACTTGCCGGCGTATTGGGAGGGAGTTCGCATCGCTTTCTTGCAGTCGTCATTATTGCCACGCCTTGCCCTCTTTTGATTGCCATTCCCGTCGCAATGATTGGAGCAATTTCGCTGTGCGCCCGCAATGGGATCGTGATTAAGAATGCTGGCGCGTTGGAACAGGTCGGTAAATGCGAATCCGTTATTTTTGATAAAACCGGCACCTTGACCTACGGCAAGCCCGCCCTACAAGAAATCGTCCTGAGTCCCGGAAGGAAGGAGGACGAAGTCCTGGCTTTGACGGCAAGTCTCGAACAGTACTCGAAACATCCGCTCGCGGGGGCCGTCCTAAGAACTGCACAAGAGCGCAAGTTGTACATCCCAGAGGCCTCGCAGGCCAGCGAAGAACCCGGAGAAGGCTTGCGCGGAATTGTGGCAGGTCAACAGATCGAAGTCTTGGGACGCAAGCACTTCCTGCAGCGCAATCAAGGTCACGGAGAACTGCCGCAGCAATCTCCCAGCGGGTTGGAATGTGTTGTCCTCGTAAATGACAGTTTCGCGGCGCTGTTGAAATTTGCAGACGAGCCGCGCGCTGGAGGCAGCCTGTTCGTCGGCCATTTGCAACCCCGGCACGGCATTACACGTGTAATGCTACTGTCCGGCGACCGTCAGTCCGAAGTCGAGAACTTGGCTCGCATGCTGGGGATTCCCAAAGTGCACGCCAACAAAAGTCCCGAAGAAAAAGTTCGCATCGTGGCCGAAGAAACTCTGAAGTACCGCACCCTCTTTGTCGGAGACGGATTGAATGACGCTCCTGCCATGAAAGCCGCCACCGTCGGCGTGGCTTTCGGTCATGGCAATGAGATAACTTCCCAGGCAGCGGACGCGGTCATTCTCGATCCTGTGATTCAGAAGGTAGACGAACTGATGCACATCGGCCAGCACACCCGTACAATTGCCCTGCAAAGCGCCATCGGCGGTATGACTTTGAGTGTCCTTGGCATGGTGGCAGCCAGTCTCGGCTACCTGCCCCCGGTTGCCGGCGCAATCGCGCAAGAGATTATTGATGTCGTCGTCGTGCTCAACGCTCTCCGCGTCCTTATCGAACCGAGACGGTTGGCGGACTTATGACTTCACTTTTCTCTCATTCGACTGCAAAACAGCTTGTTGGATCACGCGCTACGGATTGCTACTGCCCTCGCACTGGCCTTGGCGGGAAATAGAGATGACGAAGAAACAATCTGCTCTAGCGTTTCTAATTATCATCACCGCCGTCGCACTCTATTTTTGCTATCTCCTCGCCGTACCGTTTTACAAACCCATCCTTACCTCAGTTGTCCTCGCCATTGTTTTTTATCCCGCGCATGCACGCATTCGCCGCTGGATTGGATATCGAAATGTTGCGGCTGCGCTTTCGACCACCCTCGTGATTCTCCTTGTCGGCTCGCTCGTTTTCTTCCTCGGACGCGCCGTTGTGTCGGGGCTCCATGAAACTTATGAATCGCTCGGTGCTTCCGAACAAGGTCGCCAACGTCTCAGCTTGTTCGTAGTCCACTTATTCGATTGGGCGGTAGCTTGGGTGAGCCGCTATTCGCCCATCACGACACCTGACCTGCAAAAGGCCATCCTCGCGCAAACCGAAAGAGTTGTTGCCACGCTGATTTCTCTGACTGGGAGCGCACTCGGAAGCTTAACTTCCCTCTTCCCCAATATCTTGATTGGGTTTTTTGTGCTCTTCTTCTTATTTCGCGACGGCAGATCGATGCTCCGTCGCGTCGCCCCTATACTCCCGATCCCGCGCAACCACGCCATACGCTTGTTCCAATGCTTGCGCGATACTCTCAATGTGATCGTCTATGGCACTCTCGCCATGGCGGCAATCCAAGGCGCTCTCACAGGTATTGCGTTCTGGATCCTCGCCTTTGCATCACCCGTGCTCTGGGGTGTGGTCACCACTCTGTGTGCCTTGTTGCCGGTGATTGGCACAACATTCGTATTACTCCCCGCAACCGCCATGCTCTTTTTCACGGGCCACTGGGTCAAAGGCTTAATCCTTCTGGTCTGGGCCTTGGTCGTCGTACATCCGGTGGACAACATCCTGCGGCCTTACCTGATTGGAGATCGTACAAGGCTTTCCACACTTTATATCTTCTTCGCCCTGCTCGGCGGGCTGCGAGCCTTCGGAGCTCTGGGACTCTTCATTGGCCCCGTAGTCCTGGCCCTGACAGTAGCCTTGTTGGAACTTCTCCACGAAACGCAACGGCCCGGCGTCAACGGCACGCGCCTAGGCCCGGGCGCAAGAGTAAAGTAGCGGTGGCGCCCGTCTTGCCCTTACATCAGGCGCAGTAGTGGCCTAAATGCGCTCGCGGGAAAAGTCTTCCATAAAACTCCCTTGTCCTTGCGCGAGTCGGACTATACTTAGTCAGTTGGCTAAGTGTCTATATGAATATTGAACTATCGCTGCATGCTCTCGCCAGTACCCGGCGGCTGCAGATTTTGGAATGGCTGAAGAAACCCGTGAAGCACTTCCCTCCACAAGTCGATGGCGACCTGGGGAAGGATGGCGTCTGCGGCGTGCTCATCGCCAGAAAGCTGCGCGTAAGCCAGCCCACCGCCAGCGAACACCTGAGCGTCCTCTCTAACGCCGAACTGATTCGCGGCAAGCGCGTAAAGAAATGGACCTTCTACCGCCGCAACGAACAAGGCATCCGCAAGATCAAGCGTCTGATCGCCACCAAGGTCTGAGTGCCTGCTTCTACAAGGTAAAGAACGGCTATGCCAAATCTAAGCAAGTATCGCTACCGAGTCGTCGACGTCTTCACCGAAAACCCGCTGCAAGGCAATCCCCTCGCCGTCTTCACCGACGCGCGCGGCATGGACACCGCCCTCATGCAGAAGATCGCCCTCGAACTCAATCTCTCGGAAACCACCTTCGTCTTCCCTGCCAACCGCAAAGATTGCGCCGTGAACGTGCGAATATTTACGCCCCGCTACGAGATGCAATTCGCCGGCCACCCCACCATCGGCACCAGTTTCGTCCTGCTGGACGATGGCATCGTACCGAAAGACACAACGCAATTCATGCTGGAAGAAAAAGTAGGCCCCATCCCCATCCGCGTTGACACGGGCGTGCAGCCCTTAATCTGGCTCAAGACCCCGCCCATCACCTTTGAAGCGCTCGCCGAACGCGCCGTTTGCGCCAAAGCACTCGGCCTCGAACTCAACGACCTCTTCGACATTCCCCCGCAGCTAGTCACTGCCGGCAACCCCACCTTCTTTATCGCCGTCAAAAACAAAGAAGCCGTCGACCTCGCCTGGATGGATCTAAGCGGCGTTAAGGCGATCAAAGGAAACTACGCAAACCCAGTCTGCATCTTCGTCTTCGCTCCCACCCCAACAGGAGCCTACTCGCGCATGTTCGCTCAGGAATACGGCATCATCGAAGATCCCGCCACAGGAAGCTCCACAGGCCCGTTAGCCGCCTACATGATGCGGCACAGGTTGGTACCCAGCGCGTCGGGAACGCGCTTCATCAGCGAACAGGGAGTGAAAATGGGACGCCGCAGCCTGCTCCACGTCCTCATCGTAGGCGAGCAGGGTTCAGAAGCCATCGAAGTCGGCGGCCACGTCGCACCTCTAGTCGAGGCCACAATGACGCTCCCGTCGACAACCTGACACTATCACTCAGACATGATTTGTCATTCTGAGCGAAGAATCCCTTTCGCCGGAAACGCTCTAAGGAATTTGTCATTCCGAACGAAGCGAGGAATCTGATTTCCTCAACTCAGGCCAAACCCTCGCCACCATCGGGACCGGGAAGCGACAAATCAAGCTCTCTTGTGCTCGCCCTTGCCAAATTTCTCTAGCATATGATCGCAAGTCCGCATCGCGAACGCCACAATCGGCATGGTCGTAGTCTTGTCCGTAGGACTCGGAAAAATACTCGCATCGCAGATGTAGAGATTCTGCACATCATGCGTCTGCCCCCACTTATTCGTCACCGAAGTCTTCGGATCGTTGCCAAACCGACAAACCCCAGTCTCATGCAGACTCGTCCCCGGAGAGTTCGAGTACGCAACATCATGCTCGAAAATATCCTTGCCCTCGCTGTACTCCGATTCCTCCACGAATACGGCTCCTGATGCGCCCTCCCTTCCAGCGCCAGCGGATCGCCAAACCCGCGATACTTCAAATCAAAAACCTACCGATGCATCCGATAATTTTTGGACGTATCCATCCGCGGCCCCGAATTGATCACACACACTTCGAGCCCAGCCTCGCAAAGAATCTTCATCGCGGTCCCGCCGCCAGCGCCCGTCCCCACAACGATCACGTCGTATATTTTTTCAGCCAGGAGATCTCCTTATTAATTCGCGCTCTTCGAAGCACCTCTCCCGCAGACTCCCGCGAATGCACATGCTCCGGATCATCATGATGCGTACACCCCGGCATCTTCGGCCAAACTCGCCGCAGCCCCGGATACCCCAGACTCTCCAACCCAATCTTCGTCGTATAAAAACCAATCACCGTGTAGTCCCGCATCATCTGGAAAAAATCCCGCCCGGTTTCAGTCATCGGCCTAAATTTATCCTTGTAAGCCAGCTCTTCCAGCAACTGATTCTGCTGCTCCGCCAAGCACTCCATAAACCGCTTCCCGAATTCCGCGTGACTATGCGCATCCATCCAGTGCAGCCCCGCGACAAACTGTGCCTGCGCCGCATTCCCCTGATGAATCGAATCCTCCACAGACCGCACTTCATACGTCCCATTCACCGGAACGCGATTCGCCACCATGAAGTCGATGAACTCGGCGACTCCCGCTTCTTTCGCCCCCGGAGTGTCGTCCGCGGGAATAATCATCTCCGTTAGCCGCTCCACCATCCGATATTGCGATTCAGAAAAGAACAGGCTTGTGTAAGGCTTCTTCCCTGCTTCCGTCGCTGCGAAGGCGTGCGCGGAATCAGCATGTGCAGAATCCCCAGCACAAGCGAACGCCCACTGCCGAAATCCCGGAAACGTCCCAGCCACCGAGGCGATCCCGATGTACCGCAAAATCTCCCGCCGTTCAATTCCCTGTCCACCCATCCTGAAATACTCCTTACAGCCGTTTCACAAATATGCTTGTCATTCTGATCCTGAGCGTCCTTTGCGAAGGGGAAGAATCCCTTTCCCGCCAGGACTCTCGACGCAAGCACTTACCGCCAGAACCCTCATCCCGCAAAAATCGCTTTCGTGGCAGGATACACCCGCCGGTAAGCCGCATAACTATGATTCATAACAAGAACAACATCCCCCCGCGCCGCCACCCGCTCCTTCACCCGCACCGTCCGCTCGCAAGCCGCGTCCACCGATGGCCACACCTTTGCGCCAACTCCAGCCAGAATCGCAGCGCCGTACGCCGCGCCTTCTTCCGCTTCGACAATCTCAATCTCTTGCCCGTAAATATCCGCTTGAATCTGCCGCCACAGTTTCGACCGCGCCCCACCGCCACCGAGCCGAATCTTCTTCACCGGAACCTTCATTTCTTCAAAAATTGAAAACGTATCTCGCAGACTGAACGCCACGCCCTCCAGAATCGCCCGCACTACATGTGCCCGCGTATGCGAAGCCGATAGCCCCACCAACGCCGCCCGTGCATTTCCATCAAGATGTGGAGTGCGCTCACCCATCAAATACGGCGTCCACAAAAGTCCGTCGCAGCCCGGTGCCACAGTCGCCGCCGCATCCACCAGCGCGTCGTAAGGGTCACCTCCATCCTTGCTCTCTGTTCCAAATTGATCGCGAAACCATCGCAGTGAAAGTCCAGCCGCTTGCGTCACTCCCATCACGTGCCAACGTCCTGGAATTGCATGGCAAAAAGTATGCAGCCTTCCCTTCGGATCGAGCGCCGGGCGATCCGTCGCCGCAAACACCACGCCCGATGTCCCAATCGTCGCACTGACGCCGCCCGCCGCCACAATACCCATGCCCGTCGCGCCAGCCGCCTGATCACCCGCACCAGCCACAACCGGCGTGCCCGCCTTCAATCCAGTCGCGGCCGCGCCCGCTGCGGAAACCTGCCCACACACATCCGGAGACTCAAACAGTCCGGGCAACCAACGTTCATCCATCTCCGCCGCCTGCAGCATCTCCTTCGACCAACGGCGATGCGCCACATCCAGTAGCAACGTCCCGGAAGCGTCCGCCATGTCCGTTGCTCGTTCACCCGTTAGCCTGAAGCGTACATAATCCTTCGGCAGCATCACAGAACGCACGCGCCGCCACAACTCGGGTTCGTTCTCACGCACCCAAAGGAATTTCGTAACCGTGAAATTCGCCAGCGCAGGATTGCACGTCAGCTGAATCAGTCGCTCCGCGCCCACCTTCGCCGTGAGATCGTCGCACTGCTTCTGCGTACGCACGTCGCACCAGATCAGTGCCGGGCGCACCACTTCATCTCGTTCGTCCAGCAACACTGCGCCATGCATCTGCCCGGAGAATCCAACGCAAGCAATATCCTCGCCGCGTAGATTTGCCTTCGCCAACGCTTTGCTCACGGCGACCCCGCACGCTCGCCACCAATCTTCTGGACGCTGCTCGGCCCAGCCAATCTTGGGCGACGCAAACGGCGCATGCTCCTCCGTCGCAGACGACACAATCCTCCCCTCGTCATCCATGACAAGCGCCCGCGTCCCGCCAGTTCCCACGTCGATCCCAAGTACCTTGATAACGCCTCCCCTATTTCTGTTCCAGGAATCGCACACACACCGGCGCATCCACGGCCAGCGTCTGGCCCGTCGGAGTCAACTTCCCGTTTTTTTGATTGATCCGAAACACAACGATCTTCCCTGAATTCTGATCCGCCACATACATCAACCGTCCCGGCGGATCAATCGCAAAGTTACGCGGCTCCTTACCCAGCACCGGAGCATCTTCCACAAACGTCAGCGTCCCCTTCTTCTCATCGATGCGAAAAACCGCAATGCTGTCATGCCCACGATTCGACGCATACAAAAACTTCCCTGAAGGATGCACCCTAACTTCCGCCGCATCATTGCGCCCGCTAAATCCCTTCGGCAGGATCGACACCGCCTGCAATTCCTTCAGATTTCCACCCTCGGCATCATACGCAAAGGCCGTCACCGTTGACGCCATCTCGCTCACCACATACGCGAACTTCCCGCTGGGATGAAACGTGAAATGCCGCGGCCCCGCTCCCGGCGCGACTTTCACGAAATGCGAATCCGCCGCCGAAATCAATCCCTTGCTAGCATCAAAGCGATACGAAATCAGCTCGTCCAAACCCAAATCCGCTGCCACCGCAAACCGGTTATCCGGAGAAATATTGATCGAGTGCGCATGCGGCCCCTCCTGCCGTTCCGCGTTCGGCCCCTTCCCAACATGTTGCACAATGGCCGAAGCTTCGCCCAACCGCCCGTCTTCCATTACCGGGAAAACAGCAACCGTCCCGCCTGTGTAGTTCGCCACTAGCAGATATTTCCCTGTTTTATCGAAAGCCAAATAGCAGGGATCCGCCCCGCCCGAAGCCACCTGATTCAGCAGCGTCAACTTTCCCGTGGACGCATCTAAAGCAAACGCACTCACCGCACCCGTCTTCTTAGCTTCGTTTCCCTGCACAGCGCCCTTGCTTTGAAAATCCCCCGTCTCATTCACGGCATACAAAAACTTCCCATTGGGATGCAGCGCGATAAACGAAGGGTTCTTCGTCTCAGCCTCTAAGCCAAGCGCAGTGTAATGTTCTGTTTTAGGATCAAAACGGAAAGCGTAGATACCCTTGCTGTCTTTCTCGGTATAGGTGCCCACGTAAACCGTGTACCCGGCCTTCGCGTGCTCACTCCCCAAAACCGTGGGGGCTACAAGCAGCAACCCAACCGCCAGCGAGAACCCAAAAGCTAGTTTTCTCATCCGTCTATCAAACCGCAATCCACCCAAAACGGCAAGTCCAAGAGCTCATGTAGGGCGAGCATTCCTCCTCGCCGGGGTTCATGGACGCACCGGGTGCCCCGCCATCTTTCGCGCCCTTTGCGAAAGATGGCGAGGTTTTCCGCACGGGGCCCTCAGCACGTCCCCGCCGCCACGCAAGGAGCAATCACACGCAAATACTGTGTCACGTCCACTCCCTTCGCATCCAGCGGGAAAATGAACGCCGCAAACGGATCCGGCAGCGGTGGATTCGGCACAATCCCTTACTGCTTCGCCAGTACAGCCCACTCTCCAAGTCTAAGAACTGCCGCTGCTTAAGCCGTCACTAAACATCGCACGGCCGAAAAACCTCCCATGTCAAGCCTCAGTTCACACCCGTGACACCGAGATCGCAACACGCATCTCTTCCCAATCAGCATTGAATTGGAACAGCTTTTTCTTGTCTATTTGAAGCAGGCGAAAAGAAAGATCACCCGGCGAAAAAACAGGGGCCAGATCCTGATTATGACGCGCTTACAAAATTTGCTTTCTTTTCATTTCGAACAACTTCGTAGTCGGGATTGCTTCATCGCGGATGAATCGGTTGCGAAAATGCGCAACTTTCAACTATGCCCTGCACAAACCAGATGCTCGCGAAACATTTGATGAATCTCCTCAATCCGCATCTTCACCCCGAAGGTTTCCTTCCGCCGCACTCCGTTGCGCTCCAGAAATTCCTCAAAAACGCGTTCCGTCAGTTCTTGCCACGCCTCACCATCTATCAATTGCGAACATTCCAGGCAGGCCGCAAGCAGGTTCACCGATTTCTCGGCCAAAACCCTATTCCCCTCGTACTCGAAATTGCGGCATCCGTAGCTCTTAATGCCCAGGCCGTCGTGACAAAAATCGCATTCCTGCAGCATCGGGACATCCTCGATCCAGCGTATCTCTTCTGGTCTCATCGGCCAATCCTCCGAATTCTGCAGTGCCTTTTCGAGGAGCCTTACGAGGGAGTCACTTGGAACCGTTGAGTCGGCCCACTCTCGCAACATCCTCAGTTTCTTATCCAACGCAGCCAGCACTGCTGCCGATTCTCTCTCCCCACGAGCCACCCGGATCACATAAAGAAGGGTCCACTTTCAGTGTTCGGGCCACCCACGAATACAATCCACGCAACAAAAGATGCGTCGTGTGGTTTTGCGGAGTGCTATTCGTCCGGCGTGTGTCACGATTCGTGACTCTTGGGCCTTACGAACGACCCCGAACGGAATCGTAACCACAAGACAGCCATAACACTTATGTTAACCAAGCGACAGCACTCTTTCGGGGTTCCTCCACCGTGGTCCCTCAAGATTGCGGCCTTACGGCAAAAGCTTGGCTACACCCAAGCCACACTCGGCGAGCATCTCCACTATTCCGCCATGGCAGTCTCCCGCTGGGAACGGGGTTCCCTCGATCCTACCTCTTCCTGCTGGATCCAGCTCGGCAACATGCCTGGCCTTCCCGAATGCTGGTTTTTCTGTCAGAAAGCTGGGCTCGCGATCTCCGACGTTGTCCGCCACTTGTCTCGTCCCACTGAGCTGCCCCAGCCGCAACCCATTCTGGTCGTTGCCGCAGGCGTCAACAAGAAGCACGTCGCGCCAACCGATCCTAGCCTCATCGCCCTGCCCGTTCTGGCCTTGGCCTCAGACACACCAGCCTCAACCGGCCTCACCTTAGAAGATGCCGTCGTCGTCTCCATGCTGGCTGCCCCAAAACAATGGTGCCCCAACCCCGAGCACACTCGATGCTTGCAGGTAAAGGGCTCTTCCATGTCGCCCATGATCCGGGAAGGCGACATCGTCGCCGTCGATACATCCCAAACCAGCCCCACTAAGCTCAAAGATGCCATCATCGTGGTCTCGCACACCGAGACATCGGGGTGGCCCATTCAAGCCCTCTTTTGGTGTCTAGTCCCACCACATCCTTTACAGTTTGTCCCGGGACAATGTGTAAAGGATGTCATGGAACTGAACACCCTCTTTTGGCTTGAGTGGGCAGTTCGACTGCCGGGACAGAGTGTTCCCCCGCTTGTTTGCGTTTGTCCGCTACTTCTCGCGGGCCCGGATGAAGCGGACTCCTGCCAAAATACCGTCACTCCTCTTCCCCACCACAAAAACCTTGTCAAGCCCCCAAAACCGCCATTTTCCCGCTAAGCCATTCATTCCAAAGATAAAAAAGTTGTCGAAATAGTGGCGGACTACCCGTTCCAAAATGTTATACTTAAATTATAGAGTAAAAATCTGAGGCGCAACCCCTTCCGGGCCTGCGCCTTTTTCTATTTCTGACAAGGACGGTGTGAAAAATGCCCCGAGCGCCGCGTCAAGGAAATCTGGCTGAAACTGCGTTTCTGCATCGAGGCACCGCGCTTGGGTTCCGCATCGCCCAGCCGTTTGGCAACTGCGAACGCTATGGTTTCATCGTCGATAACGGTCGCCGGCGCGGGCGGGTGCAGGCACTGGCGCTTGATCCGACCACCGGCAAGCAGGCTGGACTGGACAGCCGCCCGGAGCACATCAAAGAAGTTGCCGAGGCCTCGCTCAAGCGGCTCAGAGTTGATGCCATCGATCTTTTCTATCAGCACCGTGTTCGACCTGGACGAGCCCATCGAAGACACGGCGGGAGCCGTGAAGAACCTGATCCAACAAGGCAAGGTAAAGCACCGTGGGCTAACTCAAACCGGACATCTCCTGTGCTATGAAAACCGGACCTTTTAACTTGCTACCGACAGTGGAAAATTAAACAGGAAAGACAGGATCAAGGATCAATGACTCGACAGCGCAGTTGTGGGATTCCCGCGAATGTTGTTCACTGGAGTAGGGTTTCTGCCGTTTGATAGGTTTGGCCTCAAGAGGAAGGATGCAAATCAAGATTCTAGGTTCGGCGGCAGGCGGCGGGTTTCCGCAGTGGAACTGCGCCTGTTCCAATTGCTGGGCAGTGAGGGCAGGAAGTTTTCAGGGAAAAGCGCGATCCCAGGCGCAAGTTGTCGTGAGTGGAGACGGGAAATCCTGGTTCCTGCTGGGCGCCTCTCCCGACCTTCGGTGGCAAATTGAGGCGACGCCCGAGTTGCATCCGAGGAACGGGATTCGGCTGTCGCCGATTGCGGGAGCTGTTTTAGCTAGCGCGGACCTCGACCATGTGCTTGGATTGCTGTTGTTGAGGGAATTGCAGCCTCTGCACGTCTTTGGGACAGGCTCTGTGCTGAAGGTTCTCCGCGAAGACAATTCCTTCTTCGGCATGCTGAACCGAAGTCCAAAGCAAGTGGAATGGTCTGCTATGAAATTGAACGAGCCGCAACGATTGACTATTGCTTCCGGTGAAGACGCCGGACTCACATGCACTCCGGTGAGCCTGGGAACGCGATATCCTGCTTATGTAAAGGCTGCGCGAGCCGGACATCTGACGCCGGACGACGCGGTAGTCGGATTGCTGATTGAAGGAAACGGCAAGCGGTTGGCTTATATGTCTGCCGTGGGAAAGATTGACGAAAAGCTGTTACAACTCTTGGATTCAGTGGACGTGCTGCTGTTCGACGGCACGTTTTGGAGCGAGGATGAACTGATTCGCGTGGAAAGCAGCGGCGCGACCGCGCAACAGATGGGACATATTCCTGTAGGCGGCATCGATGGATCTCTTTGGCTACTGGCGCATCTGAAGACGGCGCGAAAGATGTTTATCCACGTCAACAACACGAATCCCATGCTGGACGAATCGGGTGCCGAGTATCGAGCGGTGCGCGACGCCGGCTGGGAAATCGCGGAGGACGGCGTTGATTTGTGATTTGGTGATGGGTGATTTAGTAATTTAAAGACTCGTGGGTTGAAATTACCAAATCGTAAATCACGAAATCAAAACTTGTCTTCATAAATTATGAGCCTTTCAAACCCAGACTCACCACTGCTTTCCTTCGACGAACTGCGCACGCGCCTGCTCGCGATTGGGCCGGAGCGCTATCATCATCAGCATCCGTTCCATTTAATGATGCATGAGGGGAAGCTCACGCGTGGCCAATTGCAAGCCTGGGCGTTGAACCGTTATTACTACCAGAGCCGCATTCCAATCAAGGACGCGATTATTCTTTCGCGCAGCGAAGACAAAGAATTTCGCAAGGCATGGCGCAAGCGCATTGTGGATCACGACGGCGACGCCACCAGCGCGGGCGGAATTCAGCGCTGGATCAAGCTGGCCGAGGCTTCTGGACTTGATTCGGAGCGGGTGGAACGTGGCGACGAAGTGCTTCCCGCTACGCGCTATGCGGTGAATGAATACCTGAACATCGTGCGCAACCGGACTTTCTTAGAAGCCGTGGCTTCGTCGCTCACCGAATTGTTTTCCAAAGACCTGATCAGCTTACGCATGGAGAAGATGCGGCAGCACTATCCGTGGCTCTCCGGCGGGCTCGACTACTTTGAAGCGCGGCTGACGCAGGCTCCGGAAGACGCCGCCTTCGCCATCAACTATGTGCGCGAGAATGCGAAGACACGGGCTCAGCAGGAATCGGCCATTCAAGCTCTGCGCGATAAATGCGACATTCTGTGGGCACAGCTAGACGCGCTTTACTTTGCTTACGTGCAGCCGGGCTGGCCGCCTCCAAGCGCGTTCCGAATTGAGGTCAAATAATATGGCGCGACCGCAAGATTCCAGTACGCCGCGTCTCGCCGTGGGATGCCGTTGGGCGAATCCGCAGGAATTGGAGGAGCCTCCTTCCCCCGACCACGAAGGGCATCATGAGGACGACATCAACATCGAGAGCACGGTTTTGTTTCCTGAAGGCGCAATTCGCGTACAAGGAACCGGCAAGGCCATCCTGAGATTGTGCGATGGCCAGAAAACCTTCCAGCAGGTTGTCGAAGAATTGCAGAAGCAATACATTCTGGTTTCGCCAACGCGCATTCGAGAAGACGCCGAAGCGTATCTGGAAAAACTACACGACAAACGGATCGTGAATTACTAAGCAGGTTTATTGATGCCGGGTCCACCAATGCCGAATCCGCTTGCACTTATCGCCGAAGTCACGCATCGCTGCCCTCTGCATTGCGTTTACTGCTCAAATCCGTTGCAGATGACCGCAGCCAAGGACGAATTGCCGACCGAAGACTGGCTGCGAGTTTTCCAGCAAGCTGCGAAGCTTGGCGTGCTGCATCTTCATCTGACCGGCGGCGAACCGCTGGCGCGGCCCGATCTCACGCAGTTAGTCGCTGGCGCGCACAAAGCGGGCCTTTACACGAATCTAATCACCTCCGGCCTCGGCATGACGGAGGCGCGCTTGCAAGAGCTAATCGCCGCGGGCCTTGACCACATTCAGTTGAGTTTTCAGGACTCGAGCGAAGACAGCGCCGATTGGATTGCAGGCACAAAAGCGCACGTTCGCAAAGTGGAACTTTCACGGATTATCCGCCAACAAAAGATTGCTTTCACGGTGAATCTGGTCGTCCATCGACAAAACCTCGATCACCTCGACGAAAACATTCGCTTCATCGAAACCCTTCAGCCCGACCGCATGGAGATCGCGCACACGCAATACTACGGCTGGGCCCTGCAGAATCGCGCCGCTCTGATGCCGACGAGAGAGCAAGTCGATCAGGCACTGCCCATCGTTGCCGAGGCGCAGAAGCGGACAGCCGGAAAAATTCGCATCGACTCCGTCGTGCCGGATTACTATGCGCGCTATCCCAAGGCCTGCATGGGTGGCTGGGGACGTCAATTGCTATTGATTGATCCCGCAGGCCAGGTGCTTCCCTGCCACGCGGCGGGCGTGATTCCCGCGATGACCTTCGACAACGTGAAAGATCATCCGCTCGACTGGATCTGGAAAGAGTCTTCTGCATTCCAGAAATTTCGTGGCGAGGACTGGATGCTGGAACCTTGCCGTAGCTGCGACCGCAGAAGAGAAGACTTTGGCGGATGTCGCTGTCAGGCTTTTCTACTCACCGGAGACGCCGCAGCCACCGATCCCGCTTGCCATTTGGCGCCGACGCACCACGTTTTGGAGGAAGCGTTGCGCGCCACTCAGGAGCGTCCGGTGATCGCGGAACCCGCCGCCGCAAGCTCTTTCAAGGAATTCGAGCAAGCGGCCAGCGGGTGGTGGAGCTATCGGGTGAACCCGACTGAATAGTTATCCCGCTTCATTTAAATGATTTGTCATTCTGAGAGCCTGTGACTTTATTGTTTGTTCCAAAAACTAACGCTGAAAACAAACAACTTACGCGCCTAAAA
>JANXUC010000147.1 GCA_025352065.1 Acidobacteriaceae bacterium
CATATCATCTGCTACCGACACCCGCCACAAATCGCATTGACAAAGCATGTCCGCAGGCACAAACTATTGTGCGTCCCGCGAGGGCAGAATCGTTGGGGTTGCACGCCATCCGTGTCGTCTCTGGTCGCCAGAGAACCCATCGGCAAATCGCAGGGACTACTTCCAAACGATACAAATTTCAAGGAGGAGTCCACATGTTCAGTAACACTTTGAGAAAGAGTTCTTCCACTCTCGTCGCGCTGGTGGTTGTGCTGGGGATGATGCTAGGAATGTCGCAAGCGGCACACGCGCAGAAAGCTACCGTCCTGCGCGTAGTCCGAATTCAGACCGACGACATCGCCGTCTATATGAAAGGTCTGGATCAAGGGAAAAGCATCATGAAGAAACTGGGCCTCACGCAGAACCTGCGCGTCTGGCGGGCGCAATTCGCCGGACCGGAAACGGGTAACGTGGTGGTGGCGATCGAGTATCCCGACATGGCAGCTTTCGCAGCCGCCGAAGCGAAAACCAGCGCCGATCCGGAATACCAAGAATGGCTGAGGAGCATGATGAAGGTACGGAAGATCGTTTCCGACAGCACTTACCGGGAGCAGTAGCGTCCGAACAAATACCTTATTGAGAAGGGGCTGCTTCTCCGCAGCCTCTTTCTCAATTTTTTTAATGAATCTCCCGGAAACACACCCCATCCAAGGCTTCGTCGCTCCTCTCTGCAAAACCATTCTTTAAGGAGAAACTTATGCGCTTAGTAGATCCCATCGTCGATGAAATCGACCAAAAAGCTCCCATAACTCGCTGAATACTAGCGGCTGTTCCAGAAGACAAACTCCCCTGGAAGCCCCACGCAAAATCCATGCCCCTGGCGCGACTGGCGCAGCACGTTGCCGAGATTCAGGGCCGACTCGCGCAAATTATGGTCCACGACAGCTTCGACCCCACAACTTTCCCGCAGCAGGCGGAACCGACGACGCTAGCCGAAATCATGACTACGTTCGAGACTGGCCGAGCGCGTGCGAAGGAGCTCATCTGTCAAACCGGCGACGAACGCGCGTTACAGAACTGGTCGTTTGTGGCTGGCGGACAACCCTCAATGACGCTCCCACGCATAGCCGCGTACCGCGTTTTACTCATGAATCACCTGTACCATCACCGTGGGCAGTTGTCGGTGTACCTCCGACTGCTGGATGTTCCAGTTCTCCACATCTACGGCCCCACGGCGGATGACAATCCGTTTATGCCAAAAGCCGCGTAATTCGCGAGATTTAGCGGAGACCCGCTCTACTGAGTGGGGCTTTTTCTCTGTAAGCTCCGAATTTCTTACGTGGATCGAACAGTCCCCGAGAGGTAACATAAGTGGCTTCCTATGAGAAACTAGAACACTAGGATTCGTGACCTTCGCGTCGGAAACAGGCAAGATGAAGAAGCTTAGTCTCAATGCAATCGTCGTGCTCCTTGCTTGCCTATCATTGTTCGCGCAAGACATCCAACCTGTGCTGGCACCTGCTGAAGTCGTGCTCAATTTCAATACCGAAAATGGACGTCACGAGTTTCACCTTGGAGAATTGATATCAATCACATACTCCTACCGGGCAACTACGACGCGCAAGTACACATGGCTGGAACAAAGCCAGAAGCTGATCGCTGGGCGCCGCCTGCGTATCGAATGCTCTCCTTCGGCCGAAACGGTTCAGCTCGCTCCAGGTGCCTCCGATGATAAGTTCGAGAACATGCTCGCAGCTCCCTGTGGTGGATACGAAGGCGGTATTGGTAGCGGGTGCGTGGATTGTGATGCAGAACTCCCGCTAGGCGAAACACCGATCAATTTCGGACCGGTCCCATTGAATACTTTTGTTCGTTTTCGCACGCCGGGCAGATATATGTGCGTTGTCTCCTCCGCAGATGTCACCACCTCGTCGAAAGACGAGAGCCTTCGCTACGCTTTGCTAGTAAACTCAAAGCCGCTCGAACTCAGGATCACGGACGACCCAACGTGGTCGCGATCTGTCGCCACTACCTACGCCAGCGCCTATGATCGATCTTGTCTGGGCGAAGATGTGGCGCGGAACAACTTTTCAGAATGCACCGACCTTGCGCGGCGCATCACTTACATGGACACCGTGGATTCCTTGACGAACGAGGCGGCACGTATAGACGGTCGAGACACGGTTGGGACAACGGATTCCGGGAGGCCATCCGGCGTTCGTCGTACCCGGTCGACGCCCTGCAGCTCATGACGGCTCGTATGCAAGAGCCTGATTTTGAAGTGTCCCAGTCGACGATTGAATGGCTGGCCAGTAGCGAACTTAGAATCGAGTCGCCTGACGCTTTCGAAACAACTTCTCCGGCCGACTATCACGCGCAGGCAGTTGACAATCTGCGCAAGTTCGTTCGCTTGCTCGGTGCTAGCCTTGCCGCAAAGGACCCCCGAGTAGTGCGGGAGAGCGCGAAAATCTACTCGTTCTTTGCCACGCAGGAGTACTGTGAAGGCAAGCCGTTGATCCCACAACAAGAGCAGGATCTTATACTGTCAGCCATAAAATCGGCTTCTAAGAAATGATCGGTCTTCCCTTCTTTCACACCATCGCGCTCGTGGTCGCCGCTCTGGTTCCCATCATCAATCCAGTGGGCAGCGCACCTATCTTCCTGTCCATGACGCAAGAATTCCCACGGGAAGCGCTCGGGGGGCTCGCGCGACGCATTGCTCTGAACGTTTTTGTATTGCTTATGGCTGCCACGTTCGTAGGAACCTATGTGCTGGAGTTCTTCGGACTTTCGTTGTCGGCGGTACAAATTGGCGGCGGACTACTGGTGGCGTCCAACGGCTGGAAACTACTTCGTGGCGAAGAGAATGACGAAAAGACATCCACTCTCCAATCGAATGCCACCGCGGAAGCTCGCATAAGAATGCGGGCGTTTTATCCCTTAACGTTTCCGCTGACTGCGGGGCCTGGCACGATTTCGGTGGCCATTGCCTTGGGTGCCAGCTTGCCTGCGCAGGATCTGCCTCGGCTTGCTCTCTTGCTCGCAATCTTGCTCGGCATTTTGTTGGTGACGCTCTCCGTGTACCTGAGCTACCGCTTCGCCCACAAGCTATTGCGATGGCTGGGAGCTACCGGCGCCATGGTCTTGCTCAGGTTTTCCGCGTTTATTCTGATTTGTGTAGGTGTGCAGATCCTGACCAACGGCGTAGGCAAAGTTGTAGAAGTGTGGATTCGACACAGCCACTAAAACACGGGTCGAAAGGAAAAATATGGGGCAGAGATGAAGACATTGCTGCCTGACATCGTGCGTCGCATCCCAGCGAAAATCTCCCCCTAACGAAGAACCTGCGGAACGCCAACTTCTCAGAGCGCTTCGCAAATCAGTTGGTGCCCGTGACTATTATTTCGGGATAGCGTTCGAGTGATTTCGGTCAACCTTCGGTAATTGACCAGCAGATTGATTCCAAACAGCATGCCCAGGTTGGGTACCTGAGGCAAGTGCTGCGCTGGCCACAGGTCAACACGGAGCACCCGCCAAACCCAAAGTTTGCATTGTGCCGCGACAGCATAAATACGAAGCTCTGTAGCCGTTTCCAGCGCTTCCAAAACCAATCGCTCGTTGCGGCTGTAGTCCTCAGGATATTTCCCTTTCATGTGAGGATACTCCCCTGCGACCCAATTTTGGATCACTTGCACATTGTGATTGACTCGGCTTAGGTATTCGCGAACTAGCCGGATGTGAGTGTCGAGTTCGCGGCGATAGGCTTCCTCGGAAAGGGATTCCCGCAGCTTCAGCGGCACCTGCGGATCGAGCAGGGCAGCTAACTCCCACATCAACCCGGCGCACAAGGAACGCCAGATCCTCAAGGCTGCCCGGAGGTCGACGGTAGACGGTAAAACGGGCGGCCAAGATTAGAAGAGCTAAAGCGCCAAGGAACGGAAGGAGGAACAACCACACATGCGGAACGGATCCTACACTCATTCTCGGCCAAGCTTTCTAGTGCACTTATCTTGGGCCCTTTACGCTCAAATGAACAGTCTCAAATCAGCGCGTACTATTTCTAACAAAAGAACGAAGATTGCGCAACTGCGATTTTAAGCCAGCCACGATTTCCACAGGCGGTTCCGAAATCGCGCCGTCTTTCGGCACGGGGTGAACCACCGCCGAGAACCAGATCAGAAGGGCGATGAGGTACCCGATGGGCTGAGCCTGTCGGCTGACGAATTCGAAATGCGATCCAAAGACGGCACGGACCGACCCGCCAAATGCAACGGCCAGCGCCGCAATACCGAAACCCAGCATGAATCGGTGTTCGTGAACCCGCCAGGGAACGTGAAGCAGCGCAACCAGTCCGAAAAATAAAACGGCAACAGCCAGCATTGCATAGTGCGCGGCAACCGTGACATTGATAATGGCCGCCTGCGCCGGAGTCGCCTCCACCGGAGGAAATCTGTATCCCTGGAGTGCGGCATACCCCAGCGCGATCAGAATCGCTGCGGGAAGAACAAATCGGAACCAGCGCAACAATTGAAAGCTCCTCAAGACCCGCCAGAAGCTTTCCAGCGTGGCAAGTATAGTGAGCAGGATTTCCACAGGTGCCGTGAGCCAAAAAAAATAGAAGTAGTAGCGGGGATGGGAGACAGTCGCAATGCCCAGTAATGTCTGAATCAAAACAAACGCCGAGTACACCGTAAAGACCGGAAACGTTCGCCAGATCGAGAGCGACAGCAATTGCCTTACGATCAGGAGGCCAAGAGCCGCGCAAATTGATGCAATCAATAGCTCGGACGGGTTCATAAGTGCCTGCGGGATGTGAGCTTACAGCAGACCCCCGCAGGCGACAAGACATATTCTTAGTTTTCGTGCTCAGATTTCGGAATCAACTATTCGCCGTCCCCGGTTTCTTCGGCCACGGTACAGGTAGTCCACTTGCCGTCACCGTCGGCATCTCACCGACAACACCAATGCACCCCTTACCGGTACACGGCCACGGTACAGGTAGTCCACTCGCCGTCACCGTCGGCATCTCACCGACAACACCAATGCACCCCTTACCCGTACACGGCCATGGCGTAGGAAATACGTTCGCGAGCGCAGGCGGCATCTCACCCGCAACGGAGGTACACGATTTACCGTTACAGGGCCACGGAGTGGGAAATACGTTCGCGATCTGTGTTGGAGACACAGCGCCCGCTCCTAAGCCATCTATGACCAACGGCATCTCAGTCACAACAGAGGCGCATGATTTTCCCGTGCACGGCCAAGGCGTGGGAGTTATTCCCGCAGTCACAGTCGGCATCTGCACCGTTCTATCTGGGTTCCTCCGCTCCGCCGCTTTCGCGCCGCTACCGGCCACAGGAACTGCAATTACCGCCAGTAGAACAGCGGCGAGTAAGGACTGCACGCATACTTGTTTCATGGGGAGTTCTCCTTAGACATCTTTTGGATTGGTCTAGCTTCGCAGCCCAACTCTGGAACAAGGGGCCCAAGCGCTGAGTTGCAGAGGACGGAACTGCCTGAACAGTATTCTGCGACTGGAATGTACTGCGAAGATAGTAAATAAGGGGTAAGGGTTATCGAAACACTAACTAGTGCGAGAACAATTTCCTTAGGTAGAACGACTGAGGGAGCGAGGAAAGAACGGCAAGGAAAGGACGTCAGAGTGGCGGGAGTACAAGAACGAAGGGGTTCGGCTAGGCGCTCTGCTGGCGCCAGTGCGTGATTTCGCGGAGACCCTTGTCGTCGCGACGTTCAAAGAGGCGGACAAAATGGCGCTGGTTCTCGAATTCATGAATGTCGGCCCAAACCTCAGCCTGCCAGCTGTGATCGTGGATGGCGCTCAGACCACAGGAAGCGCATCGCGTATGCCACTGCAACGGAAGCGGCAGCGGGATTGGGTGCTCGCCTAACTCGATGAAAATCGACCGCACATCCTGGATTTCATCCTGCTCTTCCATCACGTGTTCGTAGCGCAGCAGGTAGCCGAAACGCAGGCGGCGCGCCGTAGCCTCGGCTTCCGCGCGTGTGGCAAATGGACCATACTCGGCCCGAGTGCTCTCAGTGGAATCGCAGGCCATCCAGAAGGTTTCGGTGTAAGCCATCGGTTTCTCGTGACCCCGTGTTTCCAAGCTCCGTCTCGGACGGCAGCCTCGCCCAAACCAGCGGGCGACTCCCTACGTATCTGCATTTACTGCGCCTCGGGGTGGACAGAGCAGCCCCACTAACCAATTGTGGTGCAAGGACTTACAAATCTTGCCCTGCCGACTGAGCCCAAGCTTCTGCAATCGATTGCAGACTAGTGCCCAAGTTCAGAGCGAAACGCGCGCCGCAGCGAACCTCGACGAGGACCCATCTTGGCAGCCAGAGCTTGAGTTTCGGGTTCCTGGTTTCGAGTTCCTGATTTCGGGTTCCTGATTTCGAGATTAATTTTCACTTTTGGCCCCTTTGCGACTACTCTTCGACGGTCAGAACCGCCTGGAACCCTCACGCTCTCCGAAGACTGAAAACCGAGAAACCGAAAGAACTGCAACTTGAAACACCAAATTTGAAACGGCCACGCAAACCCGCAGAAACTCTTACTCTCTCCCGCCAAAACTCGACGGGGTCCGCGAAGCTGGGTTCGGGCAAAATGACGTGCATCCGAGAGAAGATTCAGTCACCCGACTGCGCCCGGTAAGGCGCGTCCCACTTCGCGAAACCCAGCCAGGAGCAGACCGCGGATTCCCCCATTTGGACTCTGTAAGCCCGCTCCGTCTCAAACTTTGCCGTGCCGTTCCAACCACCCTCAAAGCTAGTCCGCGCGATGTTCCATTCGAATAACCGTAACGCTGCCGCCAACCGGAGCGATGGAGTCCTCCCAAGCCGCCCCGCCGTGGCTCGCCACATACAACGCCAGTTCCAGCCGGCTCCACACTCCTAATTTGTCGAACGCGCTGCGCAAATGGTTCTTCACCACCTGTTCACTGGTTCCAATCCGTGTGGAGATCTCGCGGTTTGTATGCCCTTCCCACACTAGCGTGGCTACCATTCTTTCCTTCGCGGTCAAGCGATCTCGCGGTTGCATAGTTGCTCCCTTTCGTAGACAGCGGTAGCTAAAATGACGCGCTTGCGTCCTTGCCGAATCCCGGCGCGAAGAAACAGCGTGCGCAAATGCTGCTTGACCGTGCGCGGACTAATAGTGAGCTGCCGGGCAATTTCTTTGTTGCTACAGCCCTGTGCCAGCAGGCGAAGCACATCTCCATCCCGCGGCGTGATCTTGATAACGTTGAGGTCGATCATGTTCGGTATTTCCTCCTGTTTTGTGCTTCCCTCGTGGAAATTGTGTCCGGCGCGACCGGCACAATATCAAATGCAAGGACGCAGCCAAAGGACGCTCACCGCTAAGGGCTATGGACTCTGGTACTTACGAGAGGACGTGGAAAACTCTTCGAGACAATGTGGTCCAGAGAGGGCCAGCTTTCCCGATTCGGGCGGGAAACGCAATTTAAGCTCCCGCAGCCCCACACGGGGCTACTCTCGGTTCATGACTCCGTTCATGACTCCAAAAGGCCGGATTCGTCTGCTTAAACCGGCGGCGGGGCTCTCTAGCTCGAATAAATGGCTTCGTGTGCACATTCTTGCAGCTCGAAACACGGTCTTGATCCGAACCCTGCGCAGCCTGTACTGAACTCTTGCCAGCGGAATTCGGTTGAAATCTTTCCGACGGACGCATAGCATTCATTAGCTTGGACTTAGCCTATGCAGAAGCCTTGGGCATCGGACGGTTCCCCCAGCCCTCCGAGATTGCCGCTCGAGTCCAGCGGACTCCCAAGCCGAAGTCTTTGGATAAGCAATTGCTTTCTCTAGGTCATCCGGTGTGAAATTAGGATAATGGTACGAAAGTAATCCAACCAGTGAGCAGCTCGTCCCATCTCGATGAGAGGTCTTTCGAACAGCTGCTGGCTGCGGCGTATGCGCTGCAGCTACAGCAACGTCGACCCGTGCTGGTTCCCTCCAGCGCAAAGGCTGCTGACGTGCTACCCACATCTTCGCAACGCAAAACTGTTCAAATGGCCGTAGGCAAGAATGTTGGCGCTCCGATGACGGCACACAGTTCCGGCGTGCTAGCTCGCAAAGGCACATCAGCGGAAGTTGACGAAGCCGCACGCTTGGCGGCCATTGCGGAAACGCACACCGCGGTTCATAAGAACAATTTGGGATTGCCACAAGCGTTGCAGTTGATCGCCTCTAGTGCTTCCAATATCACGCAGGCTTCCGCCACAGCCATTTGGCTGGTACAAAGCAGCAGTGCGGTGTGCCGGGCCGCAACCGGCACCTACGAGGATGTCGTGGGGCAGCACCTGGAGATTGCGACGTGTCGCTTGGCAGCCTGCCTGCAGCGAGGCGAAGTGCTCCGAATATGGAACGCTCAAACCGGGACTGCCGGCAGCGACGAAGCCAAGACCTTAAGGAGCGAGCCTGTCGCCGCGGGTGCTTCCCTGCTTGCTGTTCCAATTCACCGCGAAGGAAGAGTGGAAGGCGTGCTCGAAGTTGTTTTTCCTCGTTCGCAGCATTTTTCGGACTCCGATCTGCGAACCTGCCAGATATTGGGTGGGCTGGTCAGCGAGGCGATCACTCTGGCGGCTGGGCAGGAATGGAAACATGTCCTGGATTCGGAACGCACCACGCTATTGCAAGCGTTGGACCTGATCCAGCCACACCTCGCGCGCCTTCTGACCGAAGCTGAAGCCAGGCAACCTGAGCCCAGGAAAGAGCTGCGACCCGTCTCCGAAAATTCTAGTGGATTGGCACGCTCCAGCAACATGGCAAAGCTCGGGGAGTATCTTGTGACACAGCAGACAAGTCAGACCGGCACCGAGAACGCCATCGAAGAGAATCAGGAAGACGCCGACTTCGAGAGGGAGGCATTCGAAACGGGGGCGCGGGAAAGCGAGGCAGCGGAGCGATCTCCGGAAAGTTGGCGAAGTCACCATCAGCTTTTGCAGGAAGCGCCTCCGAGCACAGTGCGTCGCGCGCCGCGCGAAGTGCAAACGGCCCTAAATTCCTCGATTGCGTCAGCATCGCCTTCGGCGCCTCCATTCGGTGAAGGGGGAGACCTCGATCCCGCAACCTCCGACGGTATCCAATACACGAAGTTGTTAGCGAGGAAAACTGGGAGCCTCGAACACGTTGCCGATGCCCAGCCCGAAATCGTTATCGAGCACAACCTCATCGATGAAGAAAGCGGTCTCGTCGTCTATCCCGAACCGAAATACTCAGAGCCGGAAAATCTTGCATCCGGAGACTTCCGGACTTCCCTCTTGGAATTTTGGAGGCTACGCTGGGCCGATGTCTGCTTGGCGGTTTCCGCTGCGATCCTCGCCATCAGTCTGGTTTGGACGTTTTGGCCGCATACCGCCCCTCAAGGCCGATCCGGCGGACAGCTAGAACTCACACCTTTTGAGCAGTTGCTAATAGCCGTGGGACTGGCCGAAGTACCGCCTCTCGTTACAGTGTATGCGGGATCTCCGAATGCGCAGGTATGGGT
This sequence comes from Acidobacteriaceae bacterium, assembly GCA_025352065.1. GTDB lineage: Bacteria > Acidobacteriota > Terriglobia > Terriglobales > Acidobacteriaceae > JANXUC01. The sequence continues at coordinate 9,506 of JANXUC010000147.1, forward strand.
GGATATGCACACTGCACTCTATTACTGCAGCGGTTCCAGCGAGTACCGCAAAACTGAAAAAGGAAGGTTCCTCGCGCAGCACGACGCTCAGTATCAGCAGTTTCAACCGGCCTCCGGCCGGGCTTGCGATTAATCCTCTGGCCCAATTTTACGCAGGATAGCTTTTGACAGACGCCGAGAAATGGCATCGAATTAAAGGCATCGGATCAAGTTTGGTTCCGCCAAGGGGGGATCACGGCCGTGCAGGATACGGGCGAACCACATAAGAATGGGCCAGACACGAAAGCGGAGGAAACAGGGCCCCGTTCACACTCTCTTCCCGACCAAAGCCTGAGTCCCGTGCTGAACCCTCTCCTCGCTAACCAACTCGGACGCTGGGCAGAGATTTACTACACAACCCCCGCCGAGAATCGCGAGGAGGCCGTTCGACAGTTGCTGCAGGAGTTAGAAGCCGAGGCCCAATCCGGCTCCACTTCCTGGAAATCTGTACAAGCGGAAAAGGTCGAAGAGGCGGCACCGAAAGATTTCCTCGCGCCGCTGGAAACCCAAACCGCGTTCCCTCCAATGCAAGTACGGGATCACTTCGTGTCAGCAGCAGCGCCGCTTGCCGGACCGCTGCCAATGGAGATTTCAGAGGCGGAGCACTTGGCGGATTTGTCCGACGCAAACCTGCCAAACCAGAACTTACCAAACTCGACCTTGTCCGACCCGACCTTGTCCGACCCAGACTTGTCCGACCCAGACTTGTCAGATTTTGACTCTACAGAGTCTTCCGTTGAAGCTCCCGCTGTGCAGAAACACAAAGAACCCTCGAACACGCCCGCTTCGCAGAAACATCAAGACACTCCCGCCGCATGGCCCGGACTAGAAGCCGTCGAATCGGCTGATGCTTCGTCGCAGGAAACACCGCAACTCCCGACGATTCCACCCCTCGCGGAAATGCAGGAAGGAGAAATACATGCCGGAGAAGGTGGGTCCGCTAAGAGCGCGCCACCAGATGAAGCAATCGAGCCTCAGGCTGCCGCGACACATGCCTTGTTCGAGCCCTCACAGGACTTTCAATCCGATTTTTCTACCGCTCAATTTCGCAAATTGCTTTTGCCCGCTGCGACAACCGTCCAGTGGATCCCACGAATGACAGCGGTAGTAGCCCTGCTGGTCGTTGGTTTTACGGCGATGATTTGGACTCTACGTCGTGGAACAGAAAGTTCAAGAGCGCTTTCAGGTCATACCGCGACGACCGGTGTGCAGCAAGCGCCGACGCCACCTGCGGTGGAAACGACAGCATCAGGGAAGGTTTCTTCGCAAGAAGCGCAGGGCGCACCGGGATCCAGTCGGCGTGAACCAGCCCAGCCCACATCCGATCCAATAGGTCCAGCGCCCTCGCAGATAGCAAGACCGGCGGGCGGAAAAACGGCTATCGAGATATCGGCAGCCGGAAAGCCTGCGACGGAGAAATCGGCGCCCGAACCCACTGACCCCGACCTTGAGGCAGGCCTGCAGTATCTCCGAGGCAATCCCGCCGAGCGCAACAGCGCTGAAGCGGCTCGTCATCTTTGGAAATCAGTGCGTCGGCAAAATGGCAGGGCGCTCCTGGAACTCGCCGGACTCTACGCGAAAGGGGACGGAGTTGAGAAGGATTGCGATCAGGCCAAGATTTTGTTGCAGGCGGCTTCCCGCCACAAGGTTTCAAGGATCGGAACTGTTTTCAAAACACTCCGTCGAGCTGGATGCGAGTAGTTCCGAGAGCAATTCCCTGCGGTTCGTGGCGAATCTTGGTGGCTAAATCAGTGAATCGCAGGGGTGCGACGAGCGCTGGGGCGCGCACTTTCCCACGAAGCGAATTCACTAGGCTTGAGAGAATTCGAAGCGCCGGGCTTCATACCAGAGGGCGAGCTCAACCCGATTCCAGAGTCCGAGCTTGTCGTAGATAACGCGAAGGTAGTTCTTGACGACGTGCTCAGTGGTTCCGACTTCGCTGGCAACATCGCGGTTCTTGAGTCCTTGGGCAACGAGTTCAATAATGCGGTATTCCCGTTCGCTGGGAACCCGGTTTCCGTAACGTTCGCCTGCAAGCATAGTTGCCTCCGATAAAATAAAGTTGCGAGTTTTACTCGCTTGATTCCCTGTGTAATTCCGAAACGCAAGAACAACCGATTAAAGTGCGCTTTGACTGTGCGGCGCGCCATGTTGAGTTGACGAGCGATTTCGTCGTTGTCGCAACCCTGCAGCAGCAGGTCTACGATCTGCCTTTCCCGGGGTCCGAGTCGGACCTTGGAATCCTCCATCTGGCCTTCCCTTCCTTTTGGCGCGGTTCTGTTACTTGTGCGTTACCTGTTGCAGCCAGACTGCCATTTTGAGACAAAGAATTGCACAGGCGGGTTCTGGAGCCTGTTTGGGCTTCTCCGTACGAGCCTGTTTAATACGGTAAACTACTGATAATGAAAGAATTATTGCCTTAGACCTAAGGGGGTAACTATGGTACTTTCGTAGGTAGGTTGAGCCCCGCGGCTTGATCTGGTTTTATCCACAGGTGTGAACTTTCTACGTAGTTTCACTTAGAACAATCTTCCTATTTGCCCAGCAATTCTAGCTTCCGTAACCAGATTGAGACACAGGCCGGGAGCATCGGAAACACTTCCGCTGCCGCATACTGGAAGCGAGCGCGGCAAAGACCAGAGGGGAAAGGCAGCAACCATGAAGTTATCCGTCGTGATGCCGGTATATAACGAGCGCGCCACGCTTCGCGAGGTTGTGGAGAGGGTCCTTGCCGTCCCCATTGACCTTGAACTGCTTTGCGTTGACGATGGTTCGAAGGACGGGTCCCAGGAAATCCTAACCGAACTGCAACAACAGCATCCGCAGATTCGCGTCTTCCTGCAGCCAAAAAACATGGGCAAAGGCGCCGCTCTAAGACGAGGGATCCAAGAAGCAATTGGGGACTATGTAATTGTTCAGGATGCCGATCTCGAATATGATCCGGCGGAATATCCGGTACTGCTGGGACCGCTGGACAACGGGAAGGCGGACGTAGTCTTCGGATCGCGGTTCCTGGGCGGGGGGCCGCACCGCGTGCTGTATTTTTGGCATTCCGTCGGCAACAGTCTGCTGACTTTACTTTCTAACGTATTGACAGACCTGAACTTAACCGACATGGAGACTTGCTACAAAGTCTTTCGGAGAGAGATTCTGCAGGCCATCCCGATCAAGGAAGATCGCTTTGGATTTGAGCCGGAAATCACCGTAAAGATCGCGAAACGGCGGCTGCGCATTTACGAAGTTGGTATCAGCTACTGGGGCCGTACTTACGAAGAAGGCAAGAAAATTGGATGGAAAGACGGGGTTCGGGCAGTCTATTGCCTCCTCAAGTATTCACTCAAAGAATCCCCGATTCCGACCCGATCCGCCTAGTGCAGGAACTCAGTGAACGCGAGGTGTTCCGGTCGCGGAGCCGGAAGAACGACGTGTGGTCATGATGCGCTTAGGCGAGTGGCCGCTAGCCTTAATCCCACTCAATTTCCCCTTTTTCTCCGTGCCCAGCTTAGGCAGCGCAACTGCTTTTGGCTCTTGCTTCGAACGGGCAGGCGCGACTGAACTCTGCGACAAAGGCTGGTGCTCGAGCCGAGTGAGCTCTTCCGTGAGCCCATGCTTGGGAGCGCCGCCCACCGGCATGTCCGAGCTCTTCTTGTGGTGAGACATCTGAGAGCTGGGCGATTTCATGGCTCTTGATCGCTTGGCACCACCTGCATGGCTCTGAGCAAGCGCCAAGGGACAGGCTGAGCTGAGCAGAAGGACCGCAGTCAAAGTGGTTGGCAGTAATCGCATAGAAAGCACTCCTCAGAATTGGTTTTAGTGTAGCGTACTTCCCGGTATCCAATAAGGCACAACCGTGCCAGACACCGAGCAGGCTGCTCTCCGGGATGCACGGCAGCACGCGGACTAGGGTTCTACCTATCAGCACCCCTGCACAGATGGAACCCAAAACGGACTGGAAAGTTGCCTCAAAATCCTCTAGACTAAGAAGAATCGGTCTGGTCAGGACGTTTCCGTCAAGAACTGAAGTAGGGAAAGTAACCTTCGAGTCTGCCTCACGTTAGATTGCCCTCTATAGGGATCAATCACGGTCGAAAAGAAGTGCAACGGAATGCATAGTGGGCTTCGAAAACGAAGGTTACCGAGCCCGCAAATACCATAAAGCCATTGAATTGATAGAGATAACAAATACTTTGCTTCCAAGGGAACGGTCTTAGAGTTGCAACTTTCGTCACAAAGAACATAACGAATCGATGTAGCAGCGATGAACGTGTTCCTGCCGCTGAGATGATCTGAGCTAAAACTCCCCCTCGGGTTTGCAAGATGTAGATTCGCTGGTTTCTTCCTTAGTGAAGTCAGCGGATGAGTTTCTGGAAATTCTATTCTTAATTGAAGGAGCAACAAGTTTGACAAGTCATCTAACCAGCCCACACGGCGGCGAATTGGTGGATCTGATTGCCACCCCGGACCGCAAAAAAGAGTTGCAAGCTGCCTCTAAAGATTTCCCATCCTGGGACCTAACCCCGCGCCAGCTCTGCGACTTGGAGCTCCTGATGAACGGAGGCTTTTCGCCTCTACGTGGCTTTATGAAAAAGGCCGACTACGAGTCAGTCTGTAAGAATATGCGGTTGGCCGACAGTACTTTGTGGCCGATGCCGATCGCGCTGGATTTGCCGGAAGAATTCGCAGGCAAGCTGGCGGTCGGTGGAAAGCTGGCACTGCGCGATGCCGAAGGCGTCATGCTGGCCGTTCTCAACGTGGAAGAGATTTACAAGCCGGATCGCACCGCCGAAGCCCAGGACGTATTCGGAACCACGGACAAGAAACATCCGGGCGCGGATTCTGTTATCAACCGGACCAACCCGGTTTATGTGGGCGGAAAAATCGAGGGGATGCACGCCCCGGTTCACTACGATTTCCGCGGAATTCGCCTGACGCCGAAAGAGCTGCGGGAAGAGTTTGCGCGTCTCGGCTGGCGCAAGGTTGTTGCGTTCCAAACGCGTAACCCTATGCACCGCGCTCACGCGGAGCTCAGCATGCGCGCCGCTAAGAACGTTGAGGCGAACCTCTTGCTCCACCCCGTGGTGGGCATGACCAAGCCGGGCGACGTGGATTACTACACCCGCGTGCGCTGCTACCAGTTGCTGCTGCCGAAGTACACGCCGGGAACCGTAAAGCTGTCGCTGCTGCCTTTGGCGATGCGCATGGGCGGACCGCGCGAAGCGATGTGGCATGGCTTGATCCGCAAGAACTACGGTTGCACACACTTCATCGTGGGTCGCGACCATGCGGGTCCAGGTAACGATTCCGCAGGCAAACCTTTCTACGGCCCCTACGAAGCGCAAGAGCTCTTCGGCAAGCACGAGAAGGAAATGGGCATCACCATGGTTCCGTTTAACATGATGGTGTATCTGGAAAAAGAAGGCATCTATGCTCCCGACAATGAAGTTCCAAAGGGCACGCCGACGCTGAACATCTCCGGCACGGAGTTGCGCGACCGCTTGAATCAGGGCCGCGACCTTCCCGAATGGTTTACCTATCCGGAAGTTGCACGCGAACTGCGTCGCAGCTATCCGCCTCGCGCCAAGCAGGGCTTCACGGTGTTCTTCACCGGGCTTTCCGGCTCCGGTAAGTCGACCATCGCAAATGCCTTGATGGTAAAGTTCCTTGAAGCGGGCGGACGTCCAGTCACGATTCTCGACGGAGATCTGGTCCGTAAGAACCTTTCTTCGGAGCTTGGCTTTTCCAAGGAACACCGCGACATCAACATTCGCCGCATCGGCTATGTGGCGTCGGAAATCACCAAGAACGGCGGCATTGCGGTTTGCGCTCCGATCGCTCCTTACGAGGCAACTCGTAAGGCGGTGAAAGAAATGATCGAACCGGGCGGCGGATTTATTCTGGTGCACGTTGCCACTTCGGTGGAAGTCTGTGAACAACGTGACCGTAAGGGCTTGTACGCCAAGGCCCGCGCCGGCATCTTGAAGGAATTCACTGGAATTTCGGATCCTTACGAAGTTCCGGAGAAGGCCGACATGACGATTGATACCGGAGCTCTGAGCGCGGAAGAAGCGGCCCAGGAGATCATTCTCCACCTGGAACGCGAAGGTTACATTGGCGTGAGCGATGAAAAGCAAGGGTAACGATCGTACGAGTCATCGAGAGCGCTTCTAACAATGTTCGAAATGAAGATCCTCGTTGGCTTTTTGGTCGGCACCCTGATTGGCATGACGGGGTTGGGGGGCGGCGTGTTGCTGCTCCCCATCCTCATCTATGGCCTGCATGTGCCCGCTATGCTGGCGGTTGGCTGCGACGCCCTGTTTAACTTTGTAACAAAAATTGGAACGAGCTGGGTCCATCTCACCAAGGGCACGGTTCGCCGTAAGGTTGTCATCGCGCTCGCCTGTGGCAGTATTCCCGGCTCTTATGCCGGGGTTCAGTTCCTCAAGCATCTCCGTACTCTTTATGGAACGGGCGTGAATACATTCATCGCCCATGCGATTGGCATTCTTCTGATTTGCATTCCCATGCTTCTGCTGCTGCAAGGTCGATTTGAAAAAGAACTTGAAGTCCGACAACCGACGTCAAAATCCTTCTTCGGAATGATCATCATCGGCCTGCTGGCCGGGTTCCTGGTAGGCATGACTTCCGTGGGTTCCGGCAGCATTGTGATGATGCTTCTCTTGTTGTTTTACAGTTATCCAGCACGAGTCATGGTGGGGACGGATATTGTTCATGCGGTTATACTCACCGGATTCACAAGTCTGCTGCACCTGCAGTTGCACAACATTGATTTCACCCTGGTCGGCGGGCTGCTGATCGGGTCCATCCCCGGCGGACTTTTAGGCGCATATCTCTCAACGCGGGTTCCGGTGCTGTGGTTGCGTCGCATTCTTTGTGGCGTGCTCTTGATCACCGGACTACGTATGCTCTGGGCTTAATTCTGAAATCTAACTCCATCTTATGAATTCCACTTCGACGACGCACACTGCTACAGAAGTCCTCGCCCGTATCCAGGAAGCGCTCGATGCTGCGCGCACAATTTTTGCCCGTTTCACTCCGGGAGATGTGGCGACAAGATTCAAAGCCGGGGATGACCCCGTCACCGAAGCCGACACGCAAGTAGATGCAGCATTGCGTAAGATCCTGCTGCGCCCGGAGGAAGGTTGGCTCTCCGAAGAGAGTGTGGATGACCCGGTCCGGCTGGAACGGGAATGGGTTTGGATTGTCGACCCGCTGGATGGCACACGCGAGTTTGTGGAAGGCATACCGGAATGGTGCGTTTCCATCGGTCTGGTCCGTAACGGCGAACCTTATGCCGGAGGGATTTGCAATCCTGTTACGGGAGAGGTCTTCGTCGGCTCCGTTGATACCGGACTGACGCAAAACGGAAAGCCTGCGCTTTCGAGCCAGCGTACAAGCATGGTCGGAGCGGTAGTTCTAGCCAGCCGCAGTGAAATCAAGCGCGGCGAGTGGGAGCAGTTTGAAGGTAAGTCTTTCGAAGTGAAGCATACCGGATCGGTCGCTTACAAGCTGGGATGTGTCGCGGCCGGTTTGGCCGACGCCACTTGGACCCTTACTCCCAAGCACGAATGGGACGTAGCGGCGGGAGTGGCGCTCATTCTTTCCGCTGGTGGCTTTGTGAGCACCCTGGATCAATCGCCCTTGCGTTTTAACAATAGAAAACCAAAACTAACTGGACTGATCGCGGGTGGTGCTGGATTGAAAGCCGAAATTCTGGAGCTGACGCGGAATGCGAAGCTGGGCCAGTCCCACCGGTAGACTCAGGCGTTAGAATCTTGCCCTCAATACTCCGCCATTGCGGGCCGTTGGCCCGAGAGCGCGCTCTTCGCTTTTCGCCGCGCGGAAACCCATTGTCCGACCCCGCTGAGCCAGGCTTCAAACATAAGCAGCGGCTGACCGGAAGTATCGATGAACCGGGGCAAAAGCAAGGGATGGCTCTCGCGGTCCGCTAATCCTGGATCGCAGGTGGTCGCGGAAACTACCCCTCCCTTTTCCAGCCAGGGCAGGAAAGCCATTTCATAGTGACCTGAGGGATAGCAGAAATGTGTCGGTCGGGTTCCGCAGATTTCGGAAATGCGCTTCTGGTTGTCGGAAATCTCTCTGCGAAACAGCTGCTCATCGAGCGGAGTGCGGTGCTGGTGGGTATGCAGTTGGATATCAAAACCCTCCGCGGACATCTCGGCAATCTCCTGCGGCCGCATGAGTTGGAGCAGGCGAGAAGCCTCAAACGCCGAATAATCAAGGCCTAGAAGCTTGGCCAGCCTCTGCAATAGTTCGTTTCTTTGCTCGCCGGAAAGATTTTCTCCGTCACAACGGGCAAACAGTCCCGCTGTAACACGTCCACGCGCAGCTTCTGTGTGTAAATCCACGGGCTGCGCAATCCCGAGGATGGAGTCGGCCGGCAGAATCTGTTCTCTGCACTTCCACAACAAGTACGAGGATGCGGTGCGAAAAACTGGCTTGGGATAGTCGCTGTAAAAAGTAGTCTGGTAGACCGTAGCCGGGTAACCAAATTCACGCAGAATCGGCGCCGCCTGCTTGTAGAAGTCGTAGCCGCCATCGTCAAAGGTAAGTACGACACTTCTGGGCGGCAGGTCGTTTTTGTAAAGCCGTTTTACAGCCTGGTCCAGCGGTAACACCTGGAACCCGCCGCGGCGGATAGCTTCAAAGCGGGCCCGCAGCAAAGCTGGACTCATGCAAAGGTTCGGGCGCCACTCGTGCTCGTCTGCGATCGAGACGGCATGGTAGCAGAGAATGAGGAGCCGTTCGCGGCGCCAACGACTGGCGCTCGCCCTTTCAAACACGCCAGCGCGTTGCATGAGGCGCACGCTGGCCATCTTCATATCTTTTAGCATCTTCGGTCGGTTGAGTCCTTCCTGATCAGGCTTGCCGTCATCTGCGTGAATCGGATACGACGCTCGTCATGGCGCTGGCGTCGCTAGCCGACGAACTCGCCAAAGAGCTGTCCCCGTCAATAAACACGCGATGCCAAATCTCGAGATTCATCAACCGCCAAATGCGGTTTGTGTGATCGCGCCGCCCCTTGCGATGCTCTTCGAACATCTGACGCAAAGCGTCGACTTGGAACAGGCCGCGCGCCACGCTGCGCTCACCGGTTAGCATGGATTCCACTTCGGTCAGCTGATCCCCTTGCAGCCAACGGGACCACGGCGTGGGAAATCCCATTTTCTTTCGGTAAAGAATGTCGTGTGGGAGAATATCCTCCAGTGCGCGCTTAAGAATCATTTTCCCCGACAACCCTTCCAGCAAATACTTGGTGGGGATTCGCATCGCCTGCTCCACCAAAGCGTGATCCAGGAACGGAACGCGGCTCTCAATCGAAGCTGCCATGCTCATCTGGTCCTGCTTCATCAGCAGCTCGACCAGGTAGGTCTTGATGTCCGTATAGAGCAACTTATGCAACAAATCTCCCCCGGAGTTCTCCCAGGCGCCCATAACGTTGCCATAAACGTCGCCGCCGGTGCGCTGCGCCTCTGGAGTGAGCAGACTGAGTTGTTCAGGCGCGGCGAATGCGGAGTAAAAATTGTCAAAGTAGAACGACTCCCAGCTTGCGCCATCACGGCCTAGAAAAGTGTGCTCAAGCCGCCGCTGCATGGTTGCTCCCAGAGCGTTGGACTGAATCGCGCCTCGCACCTTTCGGCGTAGGAGCGCCGGAGTGATGCCGCGATAGATAGCATCCGCGCGCGCATTCCAAAGCGTCATCGCGTAGCGAGTATAGCCACCAAGCGTCTCATCGCTTCCCTCTCCAGTGAGGACGACGGTTACGCGTTCACGAGCCAATTTGGCGACAAAATAGAGCGCCACGCTGGACGGCCAGACGATTGGCTCATCTTCGTGCCAAATCAGTCGCGGCAGAGCGTCAAAAAACTCTTCTTTTGAAACACGGACTTCGTGATGCTTGGTCCCGATGTGGGTCGCCACTTCCTGCGCGTATCCTAGCTCGCTGAACGCCGCCTCGGCATAGCCAACGGAAAACGTTTCCACTGGCTCTTTGCGAATGCGCTTGGTCAACGCCGCCACAGCGCTGGAATCGACGCCTCCGCTGAGGAATACTCCGAGAGGGACATCGCTCATCAAATGGCTGGAAACGGCCTTCTCCAGGCCATCGCGGTACATTTCGACGTAATGCTTTTCCGGCAAGCTGCCGTCATCGGGAGTGACCCGAAGATCCCAGTACTGACCGGTCTTCCATTCGCCTGCTTCGTTCAGTTCGAACCAGTGGCCCGGCATCAACTTGTGAATACCGGAGAACATTGTGTCCGCGCCGGAAGTGTAGCCGAACGCAAGATATTCGCCCAAGGTGCCGCGGTTGAACTCAGCTTTCACTCCGGGATAAGCCAAAATCGTCTTGATTTCTGACCCGAACAAGAGCGTTCCATTTTCATGTCGAAAGTAGAACGGTTTGATGCCGAGGCGGTCGCGCGCACCGAAAAGCACGCGGCGTTTCTGATCCCAGATTACGAACGCAAACATACCTTGCAGATACTGGACGCAGTCGCGACCATACTCTTCGTAGAGATGAACAATCGACTCCGTGTCGCTCTTTGTGCGGAAGGTGTGCCCGCGCGCCTGCATATCCTTGCGCAGATCTTCATGATTGTAGATCTCGCCGTTATAGACAATCCAAATATCGCCCGTTTCATTCGATAACGGTTGATGGCCGGACTTGACGTCGATGATGCTCAAACGGCGCATGGCAATGCCAACGTTGCCGTCGACGAATAGTCCTTCGTCGTCAGGGCCGCGGTGCGTGATTTGACGATTCATCGTGGTCAGCGTGGAGCGCTCCACGAGGCGCGTTCGTTCGTGATTGAAGATTCCGCAAATGCCACACATTCAGTTATCCATCCGATCTTCGAGTTCCGCCAATCGAAACCAGGGCATCGGGCCCGAACACGACCTGACTCAGCTTTTCGTGCAGCAGGATACGCTCGCTCCAGGGCGAAACGACCCTGGTCGCGTCCCCCTGCGTTACAAATTGGCAGTATGGAACGGCACCTGTTGCGGAAGCAATCCGTCTTCCTCCGGCTTCCACATAACTGCCATCATGGAAATAGATCTCACGAAGCCCTCTGGAATCGGCTCTGTAGTAGAGAAATTCAGCGTCACTAGCCCATCCCGCGCGCAACCACGGCCCAGTTCCGCGGCGAAAGAAGAAGCCGTGCTGCTCTTGGCCCAGTTGGTAGAGATACCCGGAAACCTCCGGATCGTCAACTTCATTGATCGAATCGGAACGAAGGCACCCGCTTGCCTGCGCCCGTGAAGCCAGTGGCATCACAACGGTGGCGCATTCGGCGGGGAGCTGACATTCGCGATGAAAGCAAACGGTCCAAGACTCTTCTTTTTGCCCGTAGGCTGGCGACCACCAACTGGGTTGGACTCCACGCTGCCACGCACTTCCCTCCACTCCGACCAGCGCCAGACCGCACTCCGCCCCTGCTTCCGCAAAGAATCTGTTGCCGGATGTGTCGGGCTGCAAGCCCGAGCCAAGGTGCCAGTTCACATCAAGCTTGTGGGTTCCCGCGCCTTCCGCTAAGTCGCGTACAAACCAAAAGCGCCCGTGCAAATGGAATACCCAACGGCGATGTGTGATGCCTTGCTCCGCAAAGCCATCATGGCTGGCGCGAAGCAAATCGAAGAATTCGCCTGCCACCCAGGCCTCTTGCCGAGTCTGCGTGAGCCTTTCCCAACCGAAGGGTCCGCGAGGAAGGGATTGCCCCTGGCCATCGACCAGCAAAGTGTTATGTGCTGCGGTAATTCTAAAAGACTCGCGCTCTGGCCCAGCACCCACATATTCGAACGTACCGGGATCCTGGAGCAGCACACGGTCACCGTAGAGCAATTGAATATTGAGAGCGTCAGCGTGCCCGTGGCCGCCCGAACCAGCGCCCTGTGGCCCGACATCGACGATCAACTGTTGCGCCACCGGCTGCTCGGAACTGATGCAACAAAAACCCGAGGCTGCCAAAGATGCTGAGGCCATCGACGGCAGTGTCGATTTCAATTCGTCAAACTGGCGCACACCTTCCGGGCCAAGCAGCCAGATCATGTCTTCTCGAAGACCGCCAGCGAGGAACTTAAAATCTCCACGAGCAAACACAGCCGCGCCTGTGGCCAAGGGATCGGTCATATGTTCGGTCCGGTTGCGTTGGCCATCCAATAACCTGCCACCATCATCGTCGCCACTGCGGGCTGGAACCCCCGTACGGCTCAATAATGCGAGCGCGTCGCACATCTTCTCCACCGTCCGAGCATAGCTGGGAGGAGTCTCCAAATCGTTTCGAGCGGCGAGAAGTCCACAGTGCAGAAACATTTCCAAAGCGTAAACATGGTAGTAAACACTTTGTTCGAAATAGAAGCCATCTTCCCGCACTTGGCTCCGTGCTTCCTCAATCATGATGCGCCAACCCAAATCACGCCATTCGTTGGCACGCTGAAGCTCGGGACAGAGCGTTCCAATATAGAACAGAGTCATGGCTTCGCCGAGCAAATGGGTATTGGGAGAAAAATAAGTGGAGAGGTAGCGCGACAGATGGCGGCCATTGACCGCCTGGGCGTATGACATATCCGTCCAAAATGTCTGCGGCATAGCGGGACTCCCCTGCAACAGCGCACGGAGCCAAATCCACGAAAGGCTGCGGAAGCCCACTTCCAAACTGCTGGCCCAATTGATCCCGACAGGATAGGGATTCTGCTTCTGCCAGTCGTACCACTGTTCCACAATCTCTCGGGTGAAGCGCTCGTCGCTGGTCAGCAAGTACGCCTTCGCCAAGACCACGAGGTGCTGGTGCCGGCTGAGTTCCCACGTCACTTTGCTGTCGCCAACTTCGGAGAAATTCAGGTACCGCACACGAAAAGCGAAGTGTTGCGGAGCTTGCTTGCCATGAATCTTGTCCAAATGCCAATCAATAGTCGGGCCGTAGTCAACATCTTCATACCCGAGCAGATCGAAGCGATGCTGCAGAATACGCTCCGCCCGTTGGACAATCGCCTCCGCCTGCAGCGGTAACCTTTCGCGAAGAATCGCGATGATCTGGGGAATTTCCTCGGAGTTAAAGAAGAAATGCGCGGGCCGCTGGGCCGCCTCGGGACGCAAGTTCTCCTTCCAATCGCGGCCCAACCAGTGCAGCGCACCGTCCCATCGCTGGGCGGCGTACTGCCGGGAGCGGTCTTGGAATTCGGCCCTGTCCATGGAGAACATGCGCTGAATCCGCTTCTGCAAGCTCTTTCCTCTTGGCATACCCTCTCGGCTCTAACGCCCAAGTTCGGCTTTTTCGGAACGCTCCCAAATGGAAAGGGAAATCGCGTTCAGGAAGGTAAAACTGCTCCAATTTTATCAGGGTTGGATGCTATGGTTCGAGAGCAAATTGGTTAAATTACCGCTTAAAATCAATAACTTCAGTAATTTCCGGGGTAAGTTGTCGGTTGGGAGTTCGGGGCGGAAACTGGTATTCTGAGCAAGGCGCTTGCGGGGGAAGAGCAACTCGTCGGGCTGGAACGAGCTGGAATGTGCAAGATTTTGCACCTCGACAGGATGTTCTCCAGTCGAGCTCACGGCAACGGGTCTGCCTGCTGCGTAGGTTACTGAAAAGCGGAGAGCTTGTAAGCCCTTGGATCGGGGGCCCGACAGTAGCTTCGGCAATCGACATGCGTCAGAAGTGGGTTCCCCCCGTCGAAACTAGTACTGCCAGGAACTCGCTTTCGTGCTGGTGCCTGGGGCTAATCTATAAATATCTAAAGAATTCTTAAAGGAAATCATGACTCGCTCGATTAGCGTTTTCGGACTTGGATATGTAGGTTCTGTCAGTGCAGCGTGCTTTGCCAAACAGGGTTTTACGGTAATTGGCGTTGATTTAAGTGCCGATAAAGTGGCTAACATGAATTCCGGCCGCAGCCCCATTCTTGAGCCTGGCATGAGCGAACTGACCAGGGAAGGTCACGCCGCAGGCCGAATCCGAGCCACCATGGACGTAGCCAAAGCCGTCCTCAACACCGATATCTCGATTCTCTGCGTCGGCACGCCCAGCATGAGGAGCGGCAAACTGGATCTCGGCCACATCGAGCCGGTATGCCAGCAGATTGGCGAAGTGCTGGCCAAGAAGAACAGCTTCCACCTCGTTGTCCTGCGCAGCACGGTGCTCCCTGGAACCGCAGCGTCCCTTGTTGTTCCAGCACTAGAGAAGGCAAGCGGCAAGAAGTTTGGCAAGGATTTCGGAGTGTGCTCGAATCCCGAATTCCTGCGCGAAGGCTCGGCCGTAAAGGACTTCATGGAGCCTGCGATGACGGTCATCGGAGCCGCTGATCCCGCGCATAGCGCCTTCTTGCGCGAGATTTATGCCTGGGCGCCGGGCCGCATTTTTGAAACGTCTTTCACCTCGGCCGAAATGGTCAAATACGTTTGCAACTCCTGGCATGCGCTCAAGGTTGCGTTCGCCAATGAGGTCGGTTCACTTGCGAAAGAACTGCATGTCGATCCAGAAGCGGTAGTCGAGATCTTCTGCGCCGATAACAAGTTGAACATTTCGACAGCTTATCTCAAGCCTGGATTCGCATTTGGCGGCTCCTGCCTGCCGAAAGATGTGCGCGCTCTAAGCCATCGCGGGCGCGAGCTCGATTTGAAACTGCCGCTATTCGAGTCCATTCTGCCCAGCAACGACCGGCACTTGGACCGCGCCATTGACATGATTCTGCGGACCGGCAAGAAGAAAATTGGATTGCTCGGCCTCAGCTTTAAGGCCCACACGGATGATCTTCGCGAGAGCCCACAGGTCATCCTCGCCAAGCGCCTGCTGGGCGAAGGCCGTCAGCTCCTGATTTGGGACGAGAATGTCACCATGGGACGCTTGATCGGATCGAACCGCCAATATATCGAAGAGGAAATTCCCCACCTTGGTTCGGTGCTCGGCAATGATCTCGAGAAGGTCATTCGCGAATCTGAAGTCATCGTAGTAGCAACACGCGTGGATCGCGAGGAGGTCCGTCGGCTGGTACGCCCCGATCAAAAGATCATTGATCTGGTGAATCTCGACAAAGACCGCCGCCCCGACGGAAGCCCCGCTTACGACGGAATCTGCTGGTAACGTCCGCCAACCGTGAAGATACTTTGGGTCAAGCCGGGCAAGCTTCTACCTCTCGATAGCGGGGGGCAATTGCGCACGTACAACATCCTGCGCTGCCTCGCCGCCGAGCACGAACTTACCTACCTCTCCTACTATGGTGGACTCAAAGACGAGGCCTACGAGAAGGAGATCGTTCAGCATTTGCCCGGCACGGTCGTAGTGCACACAGGCACTCCAGATACAACGCTGCTCGAGCGTTACATGGACTACGCCAGCCGTATCTGGTGGCGAGCACCCTATTCGGTGAGCAAGTTTACCGATCCTCAAGTACAGAAGGTCGTAGCTAGGTGGTATCAGGAGG
The DNA here is from genome assembly GCA_025352065.1 of Acidobacteriaceae bacterium. GTDB lineage: Bacteria > Acidobacteriota > Terriglobia > Terriglobales > Acidobacteriaceae > JANXUC01. The sequence goes on from JANXUC010000147.1 coordinate 25,004, forward strand.
GGCGCTTTGATGTGGCTGTGTGCGATTTTCTGGCTTCCGTCCTGAATTTTCCGCGCGACTTGAAGCTGCCCACGGCGATCTTCCAGCACAACGTGGAGAGCGTTCTTTGGAAGCGTATGGCGCAATTTGAAGTAAAGAGGCTCGACCGCACAGTGGCGAAATTTGAATACGCTAAGATGCGCCGCTTCGAGCCGCCGCAAGTGCGCCGCTTCCATCACGTGATTGCCGTTTCGGATGCAGATCGAGACGTTATGACGTCAATGGTCCCGCCATCCGAAATCAGTGTCGTGCCGACTGGGGTCGATCTCAAGAAATACCAGTACGACCCCAGCAGTGGTCCCGCTGGTCCTAATGTGGTCTTCACCGGGTCCATGGACTGGGAGGCAAATATCGACGGCGTCGAGTATTTTTGTAAAGAAGTATGGCCGCAGGTGAAGGCTCAGGTCCCGCAAGCAAAGTTTCAGATCGTCGGTCGCCGCCCTCATGCTCGCGTTAAGAACCTGGCCAGTGACACCGTGGAAGTAACCGGCACAGTGCCTTCCATTCTCGAGTATCTACAGAAAGCCTCTGTTTTCATCGTGCCCCTGCGGATTGGTGGCGGAACCCGAATCAAGATCTATGAAGGCATGGCAGTAGGCAAGGCTACGGTCTCGACAACGGTTGGCGCTGAGGGGCTGGACGTCACCCACGGCAAAGACATCCTCCTGGCAGACGATCCCGAGACCTTCGCCCAGGCAATCATTCTCTTGCTGCAGGACGAAGCTACTCGGCGGCGTTATGAGGCAGCCGCGGCAGCGACGGCGCAAAAGTACGATTGGCCCGTTATTACCCGGCAATTCGTCGAAGTGCTGCGGACGACGATCCGCGCGGCTGGCCAGCAAGCTCCTGTAGTCGAGTCGGCTCCCTCGGAAACCGCCGCAAAGTAGCACAAACCTTGCGTGACGATCACCGTATCAGGCATGCAAGCGTTTTTTCGTCGAGTGCACTAACAGGTAAAACCAAACTTAAGTCACATTGCATTGAGTACTGCCCAGGGTCTGGATCGCCCAATCGGGTTATTGCAGCGGCCCTATTTCCAAAGGAACCGGAGAAACCCTCCAAAACCCTGTTAAATAGCGGCTTTCCGGCACTTTTACCCGTCCGTTCCACATCGCACCTAGGCAACGAACCGTGGGTTCACGATGATCTTCGAACTTCCACGCCTGGTACATGTCCCTGTAAAAAAATACAGCGTGAACTAGTGAGACCTAGGCGCTTACCTGAGTGCAACGTACAGTCATTTTCAAGGACTCGTACAGCGAGTTCCCCCAAACTCAGCATTGAAGGGGAGTGTAATGCGAACCAGCCATTTTGCCGAGAACTGTTCAACCAATGTCGGCTTGTTTTTCTCGTTGCGCGTCGCCGCTGCTGCTTTGTTGATGCCACTAGTCTTCATCCAGGCACAGGCGGCAACCACGAACGCGGTCACGGCACAGAAGCGAAACGAGATCAAGATCACCGCATCCTTAGGTGCTGCTAAGCAGCGCCAAGCATTCCAAGGAACGATCAAAGCTACGGGTGGCGCTCGTTTTTACACGTATTTGATCGTCTCCGGAACTCTGCCAACCGGACTCGCCCTCCATGCCGCGACGGGCGCAATTTTGGGAACTCCAGTGCAAGCGGGGACCAGCAACTTTACGGTTCGGGCTCTGTCCGCCAGCCGGCGGCATCACGCCGATCTGGGATTGCGACTGACCGTTGCCCCCGTTCAGTCCACTATTACGGTGACGGTAACGCCATCGGCGGCAACCGTTTCCTCCGGCGCTAGCCAACAGCTCACTGCCTCGGTAACTGGAGGCACGACAACTACAAGCGCGCAGTTCACTTGGAGCGCAACCGCGGGCACCGTGACTACCAGCGGCCTTTTCACTGCGCCGACCACCAGCGTGGCGACCAGCGTGACGGTAAAGGCGACGAGCGTCGCCGACCCAACAGCTTCGGCCTCCGCGGCGGTTTCCGTCACACCGGTCACCACGGCGAATCTGAAGGTCGCCACGACCGGCTTGCCGAACGCGACGCAAGGATCTTCCTATTCGGATAGCCTAGCGGCCTCGGGTGGTTCGCAACCTTATACATGGCACTTGGCATCGGGATCGCTTCCTGCTGGCGTCTCCCTTACTTCAGCGGGAGCCTTGACTGGTAGCCCTGTCAAGACCGGTACCTTCTCGTTCACAGCGCAAGTAACGGATACGGCTTCCCGCAGCGCAACTGCGAGCCTGGCCTTGACTGTAGATTTGCCCAGCAGCGGAAAGTTTGACGGCCCGGCGGAACTTCCACGAGCCTACGTACTCAGCGCTCTGGCGAACACTCCCGCAAACGGTAAGACGTGGCAGGTTTCCGATGCTGCCGGTCTTCAGTCAGCCCTGAATGCCTCGGCGTGCGGTGACACGGTCAGCCTAAAGGCCGGAGCCACCTTCACTGGAACCTTTTCTTTCCCCGGAAAGAGCTGCGATGACCAACACTGGATCATCGTTCGCACCTCCGCTCCAGACTCCAGTCTGCCAGCGGAAGGCACGCGTATTTCACCTTGTTTCGGTGGCGTAGCTTCGCTTCCAGGCCGCCCGGCTCTCAATTGCAAATCTACCGCGAACGTGATGGCGAAACTGGTCATTTCACAGGCGTCTGGTTCAGGACCGGTCACGTTCCTGGCCGGAGCCAACCATTACAGGCTGCTTGGGCTGGAAATTACGCGCACCGCTAACGGCGCGTTTATCGGCAACCTGGCATTCCCTGCGAATGGTGCGACCGGCGACCACATCATTTTTGATCGCGTTTGGATGCACGGAACAGTACACGACGACACGACACGCGGAGTTTACTTAAGCGGGCTTACGAACACTGCGGTTGTCGACTCTTACCTCAACGACTTCCACTGCGAAGCGAAGACTGGAAGCTGCAGCGACGCTCAGACCATCTCTGGTGGACTCGGTAACGCACCTGGCGGTCCTTACAAGATCGTGAACAATTTCCTGGAATCATCCGGCGAAGTTGTTCTGTTCGGCGGAGGCGGCGCCACGGTAACTCCTGCCGACATCGAAGTTCGGCACAATCACTTCTTCAAACCTACAAGCTGGATGCCCGGCAAACCTGGAATGGTGGGCGGTAATCACGGCAACCCGTTTGTTGTGAAAAACCACTTTGAGCTGAAGAATGCCCAACGTGTGCTCTTTGAAGGCAACGTGGCAGAGAATACATGGGGCGGTTTTTCGCAAGCTGGGTTCACCCTGCTGCTGACTCCCAAGAACCAAGGGACACCCAATGGACCAGTCTGCCCGATCTGCCAGGTCACAGACGTTACTATCCGCTACAGCACGTTTAGCCATGTGGGCGGAGGCTTCCAGATCGCAAACGCAATTAGTGTGGGCGGAGGTCCGCAGTTCGCGGGCGCCCGCTACAGCATCCACGACATAGTCCTGGATGATGTGGACGCCAAGGCCTACGCCGGTCAAGGACAGTTGGCGCAGGTTTCCAGCGGTCCAATCAGTCCGCTGCTGAGCGATGTTCAGCTCAACCACATCACGGCCTTCCCTTCCAATATGATCTTTGATATCGGAAACCCTGCTGCGGGCCCGAAGATGCCGAACTTCATGTTCGCCAACAGCATTGTGACCAGCGGTCCGTATCCCGTCTGGGGCATTGGAGGCGGCACCGCAAACTGCGCCTACAATGTAAACGTTCCTGCCAATCTGCTTAACAATTGTTTCGTTCCTTACAACTTCAATCACAACGTGTTGATCGGGGTACCAAGCCGATGGCCAGCCTCAACCTGGCCCAGCGGAAACACTCTGATGCCAAACGGCAATTCAGTCGGTTTCGTAAACTTTAACAACGGAAACGGCGGAGACTACCACCTGGCCAACGGCAGTTCGTGGAAAGGTGCGGGGAGCGATGGCAAGGATCTAGGGGCGGACATGACCGCTCTGGATGCCGCTATAGCTGGCGCGTACTAAAACACACTCAGTGCAGTCGGACAGGCATGAACGCCAGCTTACTACGGGCTGGCGTTCGTGCTTGTGGGAACAAGCTTTCGCCGTCTCTTGACGGTTAATTTTTGCCTTGACGCTGCAGTCGTAGCTGCTATCATGCTGGAGCCGCATGGTCCATTATTTCCGCAATTCTCTTGCCCCAAATCCTCCTCTTCGTATCGGGATCCTACTTGACAGCCCGCAGCTTTCCGCTTTTTTCGCCCAAATTATCGAAGACATCCAAGCCAGCAATTTTGCCAAAATCGAACTGCTGGTGTATCGCAAAGCAGCAGCCCCCGATCCTCAGGCGCCGCAGAAAGCTTTACCAACCAGCGCTTTGGGCAAGTTCGCTTACCGAGTCCGCGATCCCAAGCTCCGTAAGCAGGCTCTGTACGATTTCTATCTGAAGCTGGAAAGCCGCCGCAAGATCGCCAATCACCCGCTGGACCGGGTTGACTGCTCGCCCCGCTTCTCCGGAATTGATCGCCTCGACGTCGAACCGATCGGCCAGAAGTTCATTCAACGCTTTCCGCCAGAAGCCCTCGAAGCAATTCGCGCGAAAAATCTTGATGTTCTGCTCCGTTTTGGCTTTAACATTCTGCACGGCGAAATCCTCCAGGCGGCTCGCTATGGCGTCTGGTCGTATCACCACGGCGACAATGACTTCTATCGTGGCGGCCCTCCACATTTTTGGGAAATTTATGAAGGCTCGCCGCTGTCGGGGGTCATCCTGCAGGTTCTCACGGAGGAGTTGGACGGTGGACTTGTTCTGTGCAGGTCTTTGTTCGCCACCGAGGCGAGCCTGAGCGTCGCACAAAATCGTTTTGTGCCCTATTGGGGTTCCACCCACATGGTGATTCGAAAGCTGAACGAGCTTCATCGCTCCGGTTGGGACTACCTGCGCGAGCACGCTATACCGCCAGCTCCTTACCAAGGGAAGCGCAAGATCTATCGGACTCCCGGAAATGCCGACATGGCCCGATGGCTGGGGCCGGCTTTGCTGAAAAAGGCCTTCCAGTCCCGGTCTCGACCGGAGATGGTTCAACATTGGCGGATCGGCATTCGAACGAATGGCAAGCGGCTTTTTGAGTCTGGCTCGGCACCGGACGGCAGCGGATTCCGCTGGGTTGATCCGCCCAAGGGGCACTTTTGGGCAGACCCGTTTCTAATCGAGCATCAAAGCAAGAAGTGGATGTATTTCGAGGATTATTCCTACGCTAAGCAGAGAGCACTGATTGCATGCGCTGAAATCGCCACTGACGGGACACTGCACCCACCCCTGCCTTGCATCGACGATTCCAACCAGCATTACTCCTATCCCCACGTGTTTTGGGATGGGAACGAGCTATTCATGATTCCTGAAGCACGCAGCTCCGGGCGAGTGGATCTCTACCGCTGCGAGGAATTCCCTCACAAATGGAAGCGGGAAGTCACGCTTCTGGAAGGTAAGTTTGTCGACACAACGGTTTGGCAGCACGGTGGCCTCTGGTGGATGGCCACAACTGGCGCGGAGCCAGCGTCGCGCGCAGGCTGTTTGTTGCTCTTTTACTCGCCATCGCTCACAGGGGAGTGGCACTTCCATCCCAGCAATCCGATCTCCACCGACATTCGCTTCAACCGCGGTGCCGGACGCGTATTCCAGCGCGGAAACAACTGGGTTCGCCCTAGCCAGAGTTGCTGCCCCATCTATGGATATAGCTTCAGCTTCAACGAGATAACGGAACTCTCCGAAGAACGCTACTCAGAACGTCCTTTCCTGACCGTTACGCCCGACGTCTGGAAGGGCTTTTGCGGCGTCCACACCTACAACCGGCTGGGCAATATTGAACTCATCGATGGTCAGAAGACGGCCCCTCTGAGTGAGGTTTCCCTGGGCTCGGTTACAGGAAAGTAACGCCTGCCGACTGAATTGTCGCCCACCTCGCCAACATGCTAGTCTCGATTCAGAGGGACGATAGAATGCGCATTTTGCTTCGAAATCTTCTTGTCACAGGGCTCTTGCTACCTGCCTCGGCAATCCTGGCCGGAGCTCAGAAACCGAGCCCGTCCTCGCCGGGTAATTTCGATGGGCCTGCGGAACTGCCCCGGCTGCAGGTGAAGAGTTCTTTGGCCGACACTCCTGCCCCAGGCAAAACGCGGTTGGTGCATGCAGGCGACGATCTGGGGCAGACCTTCAAGCAGGCCGCCTGTGGAGATACCATTAAGCTAGAAGCGGGAGCTGTGTTCTCCGGCCGCTTCGTTCTTCCAGAGAAGAATTGCGACCAGGCTCACTGGATCATTCTCCGTACCAGCGCACCGGATTCAGCACTGCCGCCCGAAGGCTCTCGTATCACTCCCTGTTACGCAGGTTTAGCGTCGCTGCCCGGTCGACCAGCCTACCCCTGCCCTCAGGCTAAAAACGTTCTGGCACGCATTGAATTTCCGGGTAAGGGTTCCGGACCCATCGTATTCGCCCCGGGCGCCAATCACTATCGGCTGCTGGGACTGGAAATCACGCGCTCCACCACCGACGGACCTCTTAGCGGCTTAGTTACGATCAGTCCCCAGAACACCGCGAGCTATCTCGTGTTCGACCGGAACTGGATCCACGGCACGGCCCAAAGTGAAACTACCCGAGGTATCGGGCTGGGCGGCTCCACGAATGTCGCAGTTGTGGATTCGTACCTTTCGGACTTCCACTGCATTGCCCTAATAGGCTCTTGCACGGATTCACAAGCGATCGCCGGAGGTACTAGCCTTCTTCCAATGGGCCCCTACAAGATCGAGGACAATTTTCTCGAATCCGCGGGAGAAGGAATCGAGTTCGGTGGCGGACATGCCGACGGTCCCCCGACTGACATCGAAATCCGTCGTAACTATCTGTTTCGGCCGCTGACCTGGATGAAAGACAATCCAGGCTTTGTCGGCAGCGCAGACGGTCATCCCTTCATTGTGAAGAACATATTCGAACTCAAGAACGGCCAGCGTGTTCTCTTCGAGCAGAATGTTCTGGAGAATTGCTGGGGCGGCTTTTCTCAGGAGGGCTACGGCGTTCTCTTGACTCCCAAGAGCCAGGGTAACAACCAATGCCCGGAGTGCCGTGTTCTGGATGTCACCATCCGATATTCAAAGATCAGGAACGTTGGCGCGGGCTTCCAGATTGCGAACATTCCGTCTGACGGCAAGGCGTACGCTAAGGACGGTGGCCGCTACAGCATTCACGACGTGCTGGTGGAAAATATCGACGGCGAGCGCTTCCACGGCAACGGAGTGCTGTTCCAGATTAACTCCAATAAATTGCCTCTGCACGATGTGACGATCGATCACGTCACAGGCATTGGAGCAAAATGGATGTTTGTCATAGGTGCTCCGACCGGCGAAGCGAAAATTGCGAACTTCACTTTCACCAACAACCTGATTGGCGCCCGGCTGGAAATCGAGTCTCCCGGCGGAGGCCCTGGTAATTGCGCCTACAGACCCGAGGCGCAGCAACCCACTGGGATATTCGAACACTGCTTCTCCAATGCGAAGGTGACCGGCAATGTCATCATTGGAGGAAGCAAGTGGCCGCCTAAGAACACTACCGTTAAGCATCACGCAGAGATTGGCTTCCTGGCTGCTGATAAGGATCAGGTCCACGACTTCCGGCTTGGCTCAGACAGTCGTTACAAGAAGGCAGGTATCGACCAAAAAGATGTCGGAGCGGACATCGACGCGATCGAAGCCGCAACCAATGGAACTTTGTGAGGGTAGGCAGAACTTTAAGAAGGCGGACGGCACCAAGTTCTTACAAACTCTGCTTTGAAAAACACACGGTTTTGGCCCTGAGAAAACGCTCAGCCCAGCCAAGACAGATCGCGCGTTACCAGCAGAGGTGACAGCAGTCTCCAACTCTTGAGTACGTGCTTGGTATCGAAGTATGCCTTGTACAAGGCACGCTTTCGGCGCAGATCGGGGCGGTCCAGAGCTTTCGCATCCGTTGTTGCCAATTCATAGCCAAGCTCGGTTAACGTCGGACCCAACGCTGCTTCCAGTTCAACTATTTTTTCTCCAGGAAGCGCCTGCTTCCAGCGTCCCAGCGGGTTGAATTCGGCCTCGTCGTGGCGCGGTCCAAAAGAAGTATTCGGCTTGCTCACCGAGCCGATGCCAACTTTAAGTATCTCGTCATAGTCCAGCTTTTGTCCGATGAAAGTACCCAGGCTTGCCAAGGTCTCATGCGGACGGAGAACCAAGTCTTCGTAGCTGACTTCTCTGTAATTTGCGCCCAGCTTCTTGCCATCGCGCCGGCCACGCTGAACCATCCACTCCCAAAAAACCGCAGCGGCAAACAGTTCCCCACCCTTGTCCCACGGTAAAGGCCGGATCCATTTCTGCTTCTCGGTGGAAAGCGCAACGTCCCTGCCATCGCGAATCACGTGAAGCACGAGTGCATTCGGGATAGTTCGTTGTATTTTTTCTAAATAAAGAATGTGCTCGGGAGTAGTCTCCGCCCAGCGCTCTACCCCTTGTTGCCGGGCCATGGCTTCCATGTAAATACGAAGAAAATCTCCACCGTTCCGGCAGCCTTCGATGATTTCTGGTGCCAGAGTCGCCATGTCCAGGCCGGTACGCTGGAACATGCGTGTAGGTTCCCATAGCTTCAGTAACTCGCGCCGGTGAGCCGCACTCTCCAATCCGCCGACTCTGGGCTCAAGAATGTTGAAAACATTGGATTCCGCACGATACACCGCAAAGTTCCCAGATGAGTAAAGCATGTGAGACAGCCAGGTTGTCCCTGAACGAACACAGCCGAGAACAAAAACCGGAGCCTTGCTGCGCGCAGTAACGTCCGCTGCCAACGAGGCACCCGAACTCTGCACAGCCGATCTCCCCTGAATCACTGAACTCACGGACGACCTCCCGAAACAGGCTCCGTGGTTGACGCAAGATTCGGAATCGCGGCCAGACCCGCTTCAGGGCACAGCAGCGGCATCCCTACCGGCTGGGTCGAATATCCCCGCGCCTCGAGGAAATTGCGGTGCCAAAGCTCGAACATCAAGAGACTCCAAACCGCTCCGGTGCGCGTACGGCGTCCGCTCACGTGCTCTTCCACAAGACTGCGCACAGCGGCAGGCCTGAAATAGCCTCGCTGGGTGGCTCGCGGTTCCAGCAGGATATGCAACAGGTCGTCCTTCAGCCCTTGCCGCATCCAGTCGACCAGCGGTAGCTGAAAACCTTGTTTCTTGCGATAAATTACTTCGCGCGGAACACCAATGCGTTCCGCTAATTTCTTCAAAATATATTTCTGCGTTCCGTTGCGAAATTTCCACTCGCCGGCAAGCCTCGCCGCCCATTCCACAAACTTGTGGTCCAGCATGGGAGCGCGCATCTCTAGCGAAGTCGCCATGCTCATGCGATCAACCTTCACCAGAATGTCGCCATTCAGATACGACTTGGTATCCAGGTAGAGCATGCGGCTCAAGGGATCGTTGCCCGGCCCGTGCTCGTGCCATGCGCGACCCTGCTCCCAGGGGTCGGGAAGTTTTTGCGCAGCTTCCAAAAACTCGGCCGAGAACAACCCTCTTTCCCTATGCAACCCAGGCAGGTATGACACGGAATCCAGAAATCTTTCAGCGGGCGGCAGTGAACCGCTCCACAAGAAATTCCTGCCGTACATTGAAGGCGGGACCAAGCCATGAATGTGCTTTCGATAAGCCTGACCTAGCCAACGCGGGACCCGGTCAAAGTGCTGCCGGTTCATTGCTACGAGGTACCGGTCATAACCCGCAAAGAGCTCGTCTCCACCATCCCCTGAGAGAGCGACGGTCACATGTTGGCGCGCCATGTGACTGACGTGGTAGGTGGGAATCATGGAGGAATCGCCAAAAGGCTCCTCCAGCATGCCGGTTAAGTGCTGGATTGTCTGCTCGATATCAGCCTCTACAACCAGTTCATGATGCTCCGTTCCAAAACGCTGTGCTACGGCACGTGCATGCTCCGCTTCGCTGAACTTCTCGTTATTGAAAGCGATAGAGAATGTTTTCACTGGTGACGAACTGCAGCGCGCCATCATCGCCACCACAATCGACGAATCCACGCCACCGCTTAAGAGCGCTCCCAAGGGAACGTCGGAAATTAGCCGGATGCGGACGGCCTCTTCCATCTCAGCTTCCAGTTCCTTCAGGCATTCTTCTTCGTTGGCGGGATGATAGGTGCCGTAAGCCGGAACATCCCAATACTGCTGGGCTGCCCCCAGGCTTCCATTCTTAAACTCGATCCAACTGCCAGCGGGCAGCTTTCGTATGCGCTTAAAGGAAGAGAGCGGATCGAGAATATAGCCGAAGTAAAAGAATTGCAGAACGCCCTCGGGATCGACCTGCGCAAGTTCCGGCGCCACCGCCAAAATAGCCTTGATTTCCGAACCGAAATACAGGCGTCCTTGGTGCTCCGCGTAATATAACGGCTTCTTACCCAGGCGGTCGCGTCCAAGGAGCAGTGATTTCTTCCGCTCATCGTAGAGTGCAATCGCAAACATGCCGCGGAGTTTCGTGAAACATTCCGCCCCCATCTCTTCGTACAGATGCACGATCACTTCAGTGTCGCTGTGGGTATAAAACGAGTGGCCGCGAGCTTCCAATTCACGGCGCAGCTCCGGGAAATTGTAAATTTCACCGTTGAAGACCACCCAAACGCTGGCGTCTTCGTTGTGGATCGGCTGGCGCCCCCCCGAGAGATCGATAATGCTGAGCCGACGCATTCCAAGTCCGACCGGCCCGCGCGCGTACATACCTTCGTCGTCCGGTCCACGATGTACGATCGTCTCGCACATCCTGTGGACGTCACCCGCGCTGACCTGCTCGTCTGAACGGCCTACCAATCCGGCTATACCGCACATAGGGAAACCTCCGCGCGCATATTTCCCGGGAAGCACTTGCCGCTCAACACTATCGGGTCCATGCCAGCTTGTCCGTTTCTGGCGCGCCGCTAGGCAGCCGCGTCCACTTGCTTTTCTTTACCTCAGGCGCTGGATCGAGCTCGCCGTAGACTGGGCTGAATCCGATTCGGTAAAGCGAACAGGTATAGGCAATGATGAAATAACAAAAAAGATTGTATTCCGTGGATGAAAATGCGGCCCCAGAAACATACGCAGCCAGGCTCGCCCAGAGAGCATCCGTAAACAGACGGAGCTGCGGGTCTTTTTGATAGCCGGGCGACGATCGTAGCTTCTTCACGTTGCGGAAAGCTCCGGTCAAAGCAAGCAGGAAAAGACTCAATCCCAAGATTCCAGACTCCGCCGAAATCTCCGTATAGGTGTTGTGAGCAACCTGCCAATGGTCGGTAAACATCGGGAAACACCCTGGGCCGACCCCAAAGAACGGATGCAAGGCAGTCTGTCGAATACTCTCTTTTAGCAAGGCACTCCGCTTTTCGAGCGACCCCTTGTCCCCCGAATTTTCGACGTTGCCCGCGAAAATACTGACTACCCGCGCACGGTATGTAGTCGAACTCGCCAGCAACAATACCCCTGCAACTGCTATCAGCATTGCACTTACAACAATGCCTCGCCGCTTGCCTTTGATACCGTAGGCCCAGAAACAGATCATTCCGGAAATGATCATGGCAATCAAACCGCTGCGCGATGCTGTTGCTTTCACCGCGTAGAGCATGAAAATAATGCCCACAGTCCAGAACGCTTTTTTCAGAAACCCCTTGCTCGCCAAAAGAAACGCCACGCACAATGGAAAAGTGATCGCAATATTGATGGCCAGGTCGTTCGGATTTTCAAGGATTCCTTTTTGAACTCCTTCCAGCCGGCCTTCCACTTGGCGGTTTACCAAAACGGAAGCGACTGCGATTAGAGTCACGGCTGTCGCTTGAATCAGAAACAACCGCCGCATCTGTGAAATGGAAGAAACAATCATTCCAATCAACATGGCGACGATCACGCCTTTGGAAAATTTCTCAATCGTGGTACTAAATGCGCCGCCTTTCCACACGGCAAACGCCGATGCCACCATCATTTGAACGAACATCAGCATCAGGACTTTAACGGCCATCGGAATTTCGGTTCTGTCTTTTGTCGCCAGACTTACCAGCAGCGCCGCCAAGGCAATGCCGCCGATAATCTTCTCCATGGGGATAAATCCCAAGCCAGGAATGAAGTCGGAAGGACGGTAGTAATACAGAAACGTAAAAACCACCAGGGCGCCGTAAGCCAGCGAAGCTTGTTGAGTGGGCTTCTTGCCGAGCGGCCGGATCGGTATGGTTGCTGTCGTCGCCATTCTGATTCTCTTCTCCCTACCGGCTCCAGACCGTCTTGCGGCCCAGTACAAAATTTCGGAATGCCACCAACGCTGCCATGTTTAGCACCACGAACGTCAACGCCGCATCGGCCACGCGACTCACCACTCCCAGGCGGGCCCGCATTCCCGCTAACAGGCTGAGCGCGTAGAAACAAAGCTGAGCCGCAAGGCAAGCTTTGTAAAAGGGACCGCCAATCCACGCCGAGCTCAACAGCACGCCCGCCAGCGCAAACGGCACGAACAAGCGCAGCAGTTTGTGGCTCACAAAGTCCCAAAGGAGTGGGTTCTGTCCGCTCAGCAGCCAAGGCGCCACTTGCACCAGTTGGTAGTTTCCACTCAGGGTTCGGACCTTACGCCAGAACTCCCGTCCTGAGCCCAGATCGGGCTGGTCCCACGCCTTCGCTCTGGGATCGAAGACAACGCGAAATCCCTGACGCAGCACGCCCATCGGCAGGAAAACGTCATCCAAGATCAAGTCGGCGGGCAACTCAGTCAGAAGAGTACGTCGAGCCGCATAGAGCGCTCCTGTAGCGCCGATCGTCGATCCCGACGCCGACTCCATTTCCCTGACTTTCTTTTCCACCCGCCAATACAGTCCCATGCCTCGCGAGCTTTCGCCGTCTTCGGGGCTCCCCAGCATTAACTCGCCGCTGGCACAACCAACGGCAGGGTCGGCAAAGTTTTCCATGAGCAGCCGAATCGCTCCGGAATCAAGCACTTGCCGGACGTCGGTGAACAGCACAACTTCACCGCGCGCTTCGGGGATGGCATGATTCAATCCAATCGCCTTGCCACTATTTTCCGGCAACAGAATCGAACGAATTTCGCCGCACTGCGTCCAATCCTGCAAAATTCTTTCCGTTCCATCTTGAGAACCATCCGAGACGACCAGTATCTCCATCCAGTCCCGCGGATAATCCAGTGCGGTTAAATTCCTCAGCTTGATCGGGAGCGCCGCCTCTTCATTCCGCACGACCATGACTACAGATACAGCCGGCGTAATGCTTTCCCTCTGTACGGGCTTCCTCCTCCATCGGCTTCGCAACCATAGCCAGACTGGATAGCCAAGATAAGCGTAGAGGATGAGTGCCGCCGATAGCCAAAATACCCATTTCATCGCGCCCCCCGGCCAAACAGCACGGTCTTCACCGTCTGAAAGATAATCAGAATATCCAGGCCCAGGGATATGTTTTTAATATAAAACAGGTCGTACTGCAGTTTTTCCTTTGAATCTTCCACCGTATTGCCATAGCGGTAGCGAACTTGCGCCCATCCCGTTATGCCAGGACGCACAACGTGGCGCACTGGATAATACGGAATTTCTTTGGTCAGCCACTCCACAAATTCAGGACGCTCCGGCCGCGGCCCCACAAAAGCCATATCGCCGCGCAAGACGTTCCACAACTGCGGCACTTCGTCTAACCGCGACTTGCGCAAGAACTTCCCAATCCTCGTAATTCGAGGATCGTCATCGCCCGCCCACGTCGGTCCGGTATCCGCCTCCGCATTCGGGCGCATGGTACGAAACTTATAGCAATGGAACACCAGCCCGCCTCGCCCCACGCGCTTCTGCCTGTATAGAAGCGGCCCCCGCGAATCCAGCTTGATGGCCAGAATTACCAGCGGAATCACAGGCAGAACTACCAGCAGCAATAGCAAGGAGGCCGACCATGAAAATACCCGCCGCAACTGCATGAAGGCAGGACTAAAGCGGAAGCCCTCCGCATAAATCAGCCAGCTGGGATAGAGATGCTCCACTTCAATCTTGCCGGAAATACGCTCGTTCAGCGAGGTTGCTTCTTCAATCTTCACGCCCTGCAGCCGCAGGTGCAGAAGCTCCTTCACCGGAAGGTTGCCGCGGCTATCGGCCAGTGCCACGATTACGTGATGAATCTTCTCCCGCCGAACCGCTTCCAGAAGATGGGCGCCCAGGCTCTCGCGGTTCACTGGACCTTCCATCTGCCCGGTCCAGCTCACGACTTTCATTCCAATATCAGAACGGCGCCGCAATCCCTGCACCAGTCGCTGCGCCCGCTCCCCAATCCCCAGTACATAAACGCTGTCCTGGAAGTAGTCCTGCTGCACCAGCCAATGGTAAATCGCGCGCCAGCCAAACAGGGACACGGTGAAGATCAGGAGCCCGATCAGGTAAGCATCGTTCCCGAGCATCAACTTGGGCTGCAGGTAACCGATCGCCGCCAGCAAAAGCGCCAACAACCCAGGCACCAGCAAAAGCCGGAAATAGAGTTCTCCGCGCTCTTCAAACTGCGCCGGGTCATACAAGTCGAACCAATACGAGGCCACCACTACAATGACGGTAACAGCCAGGATTTTGTAGTATCCGCCCTCAAAATTGAGAACGATGTAGCCTTCCTGCCACCCGCCGTACTGCATCACAGTCGCCAGCACGAACGAGGCCCATACAATCAGGGCCTCGCCCACCAGCAGAACCAGCGTGCGAATCGGGTAATAGACGTTGAAAAGGCGAATCACGTTCTCAGTCCTCTAGCTCTTCTTGAGTTCCGCTTCTGGCTGCCCATAGGCTGGATAGTAAGCACGGGCGTAGGAATCGAGCTTCGGGTCAATTCCATTCAGCACCACGCCCAGTAGTTGGTCGGGCGTAAATTCCATGCGCGCTTTACGAGCCGCTTCGGAAGGTGTCACGCTCGAGCGTACGACCATCAAAACACCATCGCAAAAGTTAGCCAGAACGCTGGCGTCCGATACCAAAGCCGCTGGAGGCGAATCCACAATGATCCAGTCAAACAGCGGTTCCAATCGTGCCATTAGATTCTTTAACCGTCCGTTCGATACCAACTCTGGCGCATTCGTTACCGGCCGGCCTCCGGGAATCAAGAACAAATTCTCCATGGTACCCTGCTGAATCACGCCAAATTCATCCTGCTCCCCCATCAGATATTCCGCTAGTCCCGGTTGGACCGCCGTCCCGAAAGCCTGATGGAGGCGAGGCCCGCGCATATCGGCATCAATCAGCAAGGCTCTGCGTCCACGCTGCTGCACCAACACCTGCGCCAGATTCGCGGAGACAAAGCTCTTCCCTTCCTGAGGCAGCGCGCTGGTAATGAGAATCTTCTTTAGCGGTTTACGTTCCCGCATCTGGTACAGACGGGACCGCAGTGTCCGCAATTCCTCTTTCCCCATCGCCTGATCGGAACCCGCGAAAAACAGCATTGTATTCAGGTTCGGATTCCACTGAACGCGCGCCGTCCGCGCTTGCAACGCCTCAAAAGTCAACGGCCCGTCCGCGTTCACCGACCCGACCATCCGTGCCGACATTCCGGACGGCATCGGCTGCTCGATCACGTGGTCCTCGGGACCTCCGTGGGTGGCGCGCTCCAGTTCGGCCTTCTTTAGCGCTTCATGAATGCGGCTCATAGTTTCCTTTCCTTGGACAGCTCAGTCTCGGGGCGGCGCAAACGATCCGCTAGCGTTGCCAACGTACGCAATGCCTCTACTACATCCAGCTTCTCGGAATTGGCCGCCACAACCGGAGTCGTAATCTGATCCGGCATGCCACTCTCATGCAAATCAAAGTCGCGCGCCACAGCCTCAATAACGGTAGGGCCCACGGTCTTATGCTGGTCCACAAAACTGCTGACCAGCGCGTGCTCGCAAAGCATATTCACCACGCGAGGAATCCCGCCCGAATAGCGGTAGATGACATCGATGGATTCGGGTTCGAAAATCATGCGCCCGTTCGATCCTGCGATCTGCAGTCTCTGGGTCACGTAAGCGCGCGCTTCTTCCAGCGTGAGCGGATGCGTCTTTGCGCGCAATGTCACACGTTGACGGAGCTGTCGCAACTGCGGC
The DNA here is from genome assembly GCA_025352065.1 of Acidobacteriaceae bacterium. GTDB lineage: Bacteria > Acidobacteriota > Terriglobia > Terriglobales > Acidobacteriaceae > JANXUC01. The sequence goes on from JANXUC010000147.1 coordinate 41,100, forward strand.
TGCCGCAGCTTGGCCTCTAACTCCGGCTGACCTACCAGCACAATCTGCAACAGCTTTTCCGTAAAGGTTTCCAGATTCGTCAGCAACCGAATCTCTTCCAGCACCTCGTCGGAAAGGTTCTGCGCTTCATCCACAATCAGCACGGCCGTTTCGCCCGCGCGATAGCGGTCTAGCAGCCAGTTATACAGCCGCAGCAGCACCTGGCTCTTAAGCCGGGACTCGCACGTGATGCCGAAATCGGCCATTGCGAAGTCCAGAAACTGCGTGGTGTTCAGGCGCGAGTTAAAGATGAACGCCGTTGCCACCTGCTGCACCCGCAGCCATTCCAGCAGCTTGTTGATCAGCGTCGTCTTGCCCGTGCCTACCTCGCCTGTGAGCAGCACAAAGCCTTTGCGGCTTTGGATGCCATAGGTGAGGCACGCCAGCGCCTCTTCCGTGTGCCGCGTCAAAAACAAATACCGCGGGTCCGGATTCACATTAAACGGATTGGCTTTGAGGCCAAAAAAATCCTTATACATAAAACCTCGTTAGACCTCGATCGTCTCTTTCTCCGCTTCGGGCTTATTCGGTTTCCGCCAGAACGTGGGCTTGCCTTCGGTATCCTGGTTCTTCTCTTCTTCTTGTCCCAGCCATGGCAAAGCAATCAGCGTAGGCAACTCCAGCACGGCCTCCACATCCGGCTCAGTACGGATGGACGTATCTTTCAGTTCGAACATCAGCGCCATAGCAAGCCCCAAGCCGAATCCCGCGCCTAACCCACCCAACAGGAACAACCAGCGCTTGGGAAAGCTTGGGGCATCCGGCAGATCGGCCTGACTAAGCCAATTAAACTGTTCCCCCAACTGGCTCGTTTCCACACTTTGGGTCGTTTCCGCTGTGCCTTTCTTAGCCAGCAGATCCTGGTAAACTTTGTTCGCTGTTTCGTAGTCGCGAGTTAGAAGCTTGTATTGCTCTTCCACGGCCGGACCTACCGCTACTCTGGACTGGTAGGTCTGAATGTCACGCTGCAGGCGGCCCTGGTCACGTGAAGCCTGCGCAATGATCTGCTCGTACTGATGAATCTGCACCCGCAATTGGCGGATATCGGCGGGCTCCGCAGCGCTAACTTTCTTAGCGTCTTCCGCGCTCATCGTAACCGTGCTAGCTTCGCTCGCTTTCCTTAGAAGCTCCGCTAGATCATGTTTGACCCTGATCACATCCGGATGGTCGGGCGTGTACCGCGACTCCAACTGCAACAACTCGGCCCGCTTGGCGGTAATCTGCTGATCCAGGGCTTGCGGATTCCCTCCTGAAGTTTGCGATGCTCGCCATGCGGTAAGCTGCGTGGCCAACGTCGACTCAGCGAATGTCTTGTCCTGTTGCGCCCGGTTCAGTGCCTGGACATTGGCGTCCAACTGAGTGTTCAAGGCCGCTAGCATGTGGAAATTGTTGTCTGTATTGTCCGGGGTCTGCCCCACATACTGGCGATTGAAAGCGGCCACTTTCGCGTCCATCTGGTCCAAATTCTGCTTTGCTTCCGCCAATTGACGCTCGTAGAAGCCCGTAACGCCTTTCGCAGCCGCCTCCCGCCGCCGCAGGTTTTCGTCCAGCAGCATCGACGTAAGCTCGTTGCAAACCTTTTGGGCAATCACCGGATTGCTGGCGGTATAGAGCACGTTGAACCCGGGGAAATCCGGCGAGGTTGAGCCGCGCGGCTTCGGTCTGGGGCCAGCGCCGCCCCCCTTCCCGGTACTGGCACTGCTGGCTGCGTCTTGATCCATCGGCTGAATGCTGAGATTCGCGCGAATGTCTGGCATCAAAACATCGGCTTCTTCGCCCTTCGCCAAGCCTAGCTTCTCGATCATCGGGCGAAGGCGGGGAGTACTCAGGATTTCCTGTTCCATTCCGACGATGCGTTGCATCAAATCGGCCGTAACAATTGGCTTCACATCAATTTGCTGCCCCTCCACCAGCACTTGGGCCGTCGACGTGTATTTGGGCGGCACGGCATAGGAAGCCAGAAATCCCACCACCGGCATGAGTAGCGCGGGAATTATGATCTTCCACTTCTGGCGCCGCAGCATTCCCAGGTAGTCGTCCATTCCGAGTTGGCGATTTAAAATCATTTTCGTGTTCTCTTCCTGCTGCAGCAAAGCAGCTTGGCTATCAATATCTGTTAGTGACCAAAACTCTTCCCGCCCTCTATCGCTAATCCAATCGAATCGGCAATGGATGCCAGCTCAACGTAACGTCCGCTATGTGTCGATTGAACGAATGGGAGCAATCGATCAGCCCCCCCGCGCAGGCTGTCGAATTGAAATACTCGTACGCATATTGGTAATGCATGGCCAAACTAAAGAATCGGCCGAGATGGCGCGTTACTCCGCCACCCGTGAACCCGTCCTGAAAAGATCCCCCTAAGGCTCTTCCCGCCGCAGCTTGCAGCGCAGTGTGGCGGGAATAGCCAGCATCGAAACTCGCCGACCAGACGCGATTCAGCGGTCGCTGAATCCCGCCGCGAATCACGTCGCTCTTGGATCCGAGTTGCAAGCCGGAACCGCTCGAAGTGTACCGGGCATAACTCATTTCGAGGGCGGTCCGCGGAAACCTATATTTCAAGCTGGCACGAACATTCAAGTTTACGGTCGAGAACGCGGGACTCGGAGGCTTGTTGGCGAGCATCCGCACGCCCACGGAAGTGAACTGCGGGCCCGCGCCTAGAATCAAGCTCATTCTTCCGGAAATCTGGTGCGCGTAGAGTACTTGCACGACGTTGCTAACGATGGTCCCCGCGCCTTGGGTAGGAAACTGAAATTGCTGGAACCCGTAGGAAACCCCGATCTGGTCAAAACGGCTCAGTACCCGGTTGTAACCCGCTTGAGCATTCACTCCGTGGCTGTTGATGGTGGCCACAGAGGTTGTACGCAAAAAGTCGGTAAAGGAATAGCCGCCGCCGAACGTAACCGTCGAACGCGGGTTCAGGCTCTCCTGCAGATTGATGGCAGTGGAATTTGAAAGCCTGGGATCTGTATTACTGATCGACCCAAAGCTACTTCCACCGCCTCCCGTGCTACTGCCTCCGCAGCTACCACCTCCCGTACTGCCACCGCTGTAACCGAATGACCCTTCCGGCAGGTAGGACATCGAATCGCAAACCGCGGCATTCCCGGTGCGCCAGGAGTAGCGTTGAGAGGCGTCGAGTGAATGCGTTTGTGTGGGCTGTCCCCATGAATCGCTATACAGGCTTAGTCCGCCAATATAGTTCAGATTGAGATCGTAGCGACTCCACAGCCGCTTCATATCAAGGCTTCCTAAAACTCGGGTGATACCGACCAGACCACTCCCGCCTAGGCCACTTTGGCTGCGCAAGTTGCTGTTGACGGTTTCGGTCAAGTGCGCGCCGGGCTGCAGGTAACTGCGTGCCGCGACTCCAGGCTCGAGCGACGGCTCGTCCAGTGACGTCACAGGCGGAGCTTGTGCCGGAGGTGTCGCAGTTGGCTCCTGGCCGAATGCCGGAGCGGGCGTTGGTGTTGTCTGCGCCAGAGCCGGGCGCGCGAACGCCGCCGCTCCAAGCAACGTCATCCCCAGCAAAAGGAAGGACGTTCGCGCCATAGGGTGTTTTCCGTTCATAGTGGATTCTCTCATCGCGCTGGTCATCACCCTACGGCACCACGATGGTGTCGCCCGGCTTGAGCAGGATGTTCTGTTCCATTCGCTCGCCTTTGACGACCATCTTGTAATTAAAGGGCAGCTTCAGCTGCTTGCCGTCTTCAATGCGCAAAATATAGATCTTCTTCTGATTGGCGAACTGCGAAAAGCCTGCCGTGGACAACGCCTGCAAAACCGTCATGTTGGGCAGGAGCGGCAACGCTCCTGTATGCGTCACTTCTCCCAGCATGAAAACTTTTTGGCTGTTCATTTGCGTCACGACTACCGTGACGCGCGGATCAGCCACAAACTTCTTCAATTTTTCCGCGATCAAATCCGCGAGCTGCATTGGAGTAAGCCCGGACGCTTGCACATCGTTGAGCAGCGGCAGCGAGATCTTGCCGTCCGGACGAACCGGCAGCGTGGCCGTCAGCTTTTCTTCGTTCCAAACCGAAACCATGAGCGTGTCTTCGGATCCGATTACATAGTCCTTCGGCGCCGCGTTCAGCATGGGCGGCGGAGTCGACGTCGAGGTTGCAGCAGGAGGCGGCGCTGGTGCAGCCGCAGTCTCCTTCGCCGGCTCCGACTGGGCCGGACTCTCCTGCGCCCAACACGCAGTTGAAATCAGAGTGCCTACCACGAGCCCACCTACCAACATCCCAGTTCGCTTCATACCCGCTCCTCTAATAAAGTCTCAAATCGCTCTGTCACGCGGTTTTCTCTTGCTACCGCTTTATGGACTACTGACTTCGATGCTTCTAAGCTCCATACTCCTGGCACCCAATCTGCTTCAGTTTGTAGAGCAATGCCTTGTAACTGATCTGCAGCTCCTGAGCGGCGCGACGGCGATTCCAGCGCGTCCGGTTTAAGACCTTCAGAATGAGCTCCTTCTCAGCTTCACGCGAGGCTGCCTTCGACGCTTCTTTCAGCGATACCCGGCCATCGGTGCGCCGTCCCGGGACGATGCTCAGTCCGCGCAGCCCCCCGAGTACAAGCGCCTCATCGCCCAAAACTACAATCGCCTTAGCGACGTCCTGCAGTTCGCGTAGATTTCCTGGCCAGGAATAATCCTGTAATCGCTGTTCCGCTTCTAAGCTGAGCTGTGGAAGGCTCCGTCCAAGCTCCGCTGCGGAGCGAGTCAGGAAGAATCGCGCCAAGGGAGCAATATCTTCACGACGCTGTCGCAACGGCGGCAGGCGCAAACAAACGCTGCTGATCCGGTAGTACAAATCTTCCCGGAAGCGGCGCTCGGCCAACTCGCGCTCCAAGTCCTTTCCAGTTGTGAAAACCAGGCGTGCGCTGGCGGCGCCTTTAGCGCACTCCAGCACTTGCATAAGCTTCTCCTGGCATTCCGCGGCAAGATTGGCAACCTCTTCCAGCAGAACGGTGCCACGGCGGAAAGTGGACATCACGTTGTGTTCGAGGGCCTCCGCAGTGAGCGTTGCGCAATCCAACGCGACGAAGGGCTGGCTGCGGCGGATCGACATTTCATGAATTCTCTGCGCCGCCGTGCCCTTCCCCGCACCGGCTTCGGCGCGAATCAAGACTGGCGCATCGCCGGCTGCCAACTCGCGCATGACCTGCTCCACCGACCGCATCGCAGCACACCCACACGGCAGAAACTGAGACCCCATCCCCTCGTTCTCCGGCGAAGATGCGCCGTCAACAAACGAGGCTTCCCGTTCGTTGGCCTTCGAGGACAATGCGCGCGAAGGAGGCACGGAGAAATTGTGGTCCATGGTCGACATAGAGTGGTGGATCTTCCCGGGGGCTGGAACGAAATCGTGTCGATCCTTGTGAAGCAATACAGATGCCATGCTGGGGATGCCTCCACTTTCACGAAGCGCAGACCTAAACCCATACCGGACAACTACTTAAGCCATTTCAAAGAAATTCCCCACATCTTTTCCTTACCCTTATCTTCCCACGGTTCAGAGTAAAAGTGGAAAACAATTACCTATTCTTTCGTAATCCTCTATTATTATCTCTCCTTCGTGGGGCTAAGCCAATGCCTATAAACCCATTTTAATGAGCAATTTACAGCTTCAGCAGCCGACCAAGCTGGGGGTACCGCCTCCCGCTCAGAGATCAGGGATAGGACCACTCGATTGGCCTTTCGAGGGCAAGTTCCCCCCGAAAGGCTATTTGCATTTCGGAAGACGTGGCATATTCTGTAAGCCAAGTCATTTCATGAATTTCCCTGTCCAAGCCGCGCCTTCGGCGCAGGAAATACCGAAGGCTCCGGCGGAGTTAACCCCGAAGTTACAGTTGACCATCTTAGTGTGTCTGCTGGGAGTTCTTTATTTTCCGGTGCTTGCGCGGCTAGCCGCGCAGTGGACGCATGATCCCAACTTTTCGCACGGCTTTTTTGTACCGGCATTCTCCTTTTATATATTGTGGACGGAGCGGGCGCGGCTAGCGAAACTGCAGCACAATCCGTCGTGGAGCGGGCTTTGGCTGGTTGTACCCGGATTGCTCTGCTTGGTGGTGGGCACCATGGGAGCGGAGCTGTTCCTGTCGCGGCTTTCGCTCATTCCGGTGCTTGCTGGCCTTGTTGTTCTGTTTTTGGGATGGAGATTCCTGCGCGCGGTCGCGTTCCCGTGGCTCTTTCTTCTTCTGATGATTCCGGTTCCGGCCATCTTGTTTAACCAGATCACCTTTCCGCTGCAGCTGTTAGCCTCGCGAATCGCATCGACTTTGCTTCCGTTGGCAGGCGTACCGGTATTGCGCGAAGGCAATGTTATTCGACTCCCGGAG
>JANXUC010000152.1 GCA_025352065.1 Acidobacteriaceae bacterium
TCGGATTGAAGACGATGGAAATATAGAAATAGGCAAAGAAAATAATGCCGAGCGCGTACAGTAAGGTATAGAGCGGCTCACCAAAACGAAGCGCATCCAGGATAGGACCGACCACGCGGTTGTCCTTAAAAGCAGCCCCGACCATCTGCGGCAACGTAAGAATCGAGGACGCGAAAATCACCGGCATAACCCCGCCCGCGTTGACCTTTAAGGGAAGATGGGTAGACTGACCGCCCATCATGCGCCGTCCAACAATGCGCTTCGCATACTGCACGGGAATACGGCGTTCGCTGCGCTCAACGAAGACAATGAAAGCAACAACTGCAACCATGACTCCGAGTAACAGAATGATGGCCGGAGCAGTAAAAGCTCCCCATGCGTCCGTTCTAACCTTGTCAAAAAGCTCAACGATTCCGCGAGGAAGGCCGCTGACAATACCGGAGAAGATCAACAACGACATACCATTGCCGATGCCGCGCTCCGTAATCTGCTCGCCCAGCCACATGATGAATGCGCTGCCCGTGGTCAGGGTCAGCATCGTCATCAGAATGAAGCCTACGCCGGGATTGATGACGAAATCGCCTTGCCTTTGCAACTGGTAGGCGATACCAAATGACTGGACTGCGCTGAGGATGACGGTCAGGTAACGAGTCCACTGGGTAATCTTGCGACGCCCAAGCTCTCCCTCTTTTTGCAGCTTGGCGAGCGGCTCGTAGACCACGGTCAGCAGTTGCAAAATGATGGAGGAGGTGATGTAGGGCATGATGCCCAGGGCAAAAATTGTAAGGCGGCGCAAGTTGCCACCGCTGAACATGTCGACAAACCCGAGGAAGGAGCCTCTGTTCTGTTCAAAGAACTCAGCCAAGCGGGCCGCATTGATGCCGGGCGTGGGGATGTGCGATCCCAGCCGGTACACCGCCAGCAACCCGAGCGTGAACAGTACGCGCTTGCGCAGGTCCGGTACACGGAAGATATTGGCGAGCTTCTCGAACAGATTCATTACGCTAGAACCTCAAACTTACCCCCGGCCTTGGTAATCTTTTCTTGGGCCGTTTTGGAAAATTTGTGAGCTTTCACGGTGAGCGCGGTCTTGAGTTCGCCTTCGCCTAGAACCTTAATCCGGTCCGAAGCGCGCTTGGTGATGCGCGCCTTCTTCAAAACTTCGGGCGTTATGTCGGCAATGCCGAGTTCGGCCAGCCGATCAAGATTAATCACCACGTACTCGACTCGGAAGATGTTGGTGAAACCGCGCTTCGGCAAACGGCGATGCAAGGGCATCTGGCCGCCTTCAAAACCACGCATCATGCGCGAACCGCTGCGCGACCGCTGACCTTTATGACCGCGAGCCGACGTCTTACCCATGCCGGAACCCATGCCGCGACCGACGCGCTTACGATTTTCCGAAGACTTCTTTGGCGCTCGTACTGTTGAAAGATTCATAAGTTCAGTTTCGAGTTTCTAGTTTCAAGTTTCCAGGAACCAAGCTGCAAGATGGCGGCGGAAAATCTTCACCGCATTTCTCGAAACTGGAAACTTGAAACTCGAAACTTCTTTTCTAAGCTTTTACCACGAACACCAGATGCGGCACCTTCGCAACCATGCCACGAATATCCGGCGTGTCTTGGCGCTCGATTACCTGATTCAGACGGGTAAAACCCAATCCACGGATGACAAGTTTGTGATGCTTGGGGGCCTGACAGGCTGACACCACCCACTTCAAATGAAGCATCCCGGTTGCTGCTTTGGCTGTCTTTGCTGGAGTCATGATTACAGTTCCTGTACTGTCTTGCCACGCAAGGCGGCAACATCTTCCCTCTTACGGAGGGCGAGCAAAGCCTCAAACGTCGCCTTGATTACATTGTGCGGGTTCGTGCTGCCAATCGACTTGGTCAACACGTTCTGAATTCCAACCGAAGTCATCACCGCGCGCACCGCGCCGCCAGCGATCACTCCAGTACCTTCTGGAGCTGGCTTCAGCAGCACACGTCCCGCGCCGTAGCGTCCCAGAGAAATGTGCGGAATGCTGGTCTGCGTCAGATTGACGCGGATCAGATTCTTCTTCGCCGCTTCAATACCTTTGCGAATGGCCTGCGGCACTTCACGAGCCTTGCCCGAACCGAATCCGACCACGCCCGCCGAAGGATCGCCCACAATGACGAGCGCCGCAAACGACATGTTCTTGCCGCCCTTGACGACCTTGGTGACGCGGTTGATGGTCACCACCTGGTCCTTCAACTGATACTTGTTTGGATCAAGCTTCTTAATAATTGTCGGCATCCTGCTGCTCTCTTTTCTGATGCTTTAGTTCTAATTCTAGAACTGTAATCCGGCTTCGCGCGCGGCATCCGCCAGCGCCTTCACCCGGCCGTGATAAATGTAGCCACCGCGATCAAACACAACCTGCTTGATCCCCTTGGCCTGGGCGCGCTCGGCGACCAGTTTGCCCAGGGACTTGGCTGCGGCCAGGTTCCCGCCTATCTTTCGCTCGCCCTTTTTTCCTTCGGCGGAACTGGCAGCGACCAGGGTTGCACCCTTGAGGTCGTCGATGACCTGCACGTAAATATGATTCAGCGAACGGTATACGCTGAGCCGTGGCCGCGCAGTCGAACCCTGCACCTTTTTGCGGATGCGGGTGTGAATTCGTACGCGATTTGTGTTGCTCGATAGTTTATTCAGCATGGTCTCTTATCCTGCGCTCTTACTTCGCGCCGACTTACTTAGCTCCGGTCTTGCCAACCTTCTTCTTCAAACGCTCACCCGCATAGCGCACACCCTTATTCTTGTAAGGGTCCGGCGGACGCAGCGAACGCATTTCCGCGGCAACCTGACCAACCTTCTGGCGGTCAATGCCGTTCAGCGTAATCCTCGTCTGCTTCGGATCGACCGCAGCATCGACGCCAGTCGGCAGCGGATATTCGATCGGGTGCGAGAATCCCAGGCTGAATACCACGGTTCCCTTGCCCTTGAGTTCCGCACGGTAGCCGACGCCAACGATTTCCAGTTCGCGCTGCCAGCCCTTGGTGACGCCTTCAACGGCGTTGTTGACCAGCGCCCGCGCCAACCCATGTACTGCGGCCTGCGAATCATTCTCGCGGATCGCCGTCAGCACGCCATCCTTCTGCTCCAGTCGGATGCCCTTCGGTAGCGGCGTTTCCACTTTGCCCTTCGGACCTTGCACGGCGACAACATTGCCCGTCACCTGGATTTTTACATCCTTCGGAAGAGCGATCGGTTTCTTTCCAATTCGCGACATAAGTGTTTCTCGATAACTCTCTGTTTCTCAATGTCTAGCTTTTAGCCAAAGGCTAAGAGCGAATAGCTCAAAGCTTTCTTACCAAACTTCGCACAACAATTCGCCGCCTAAGCCCTCTTTGCGCGCCTGACGACCGGTCATCACGCCTTTGGGCGTGGTCAAAATGTTGATGCCAAGTCCGCCCAGCACCCGCGGAATTTCCGTACGGCGCACATACACGCGGCAGCCCGGACGCGACACACGCGTAACGTTGGAAATGGCGCCTTCGCTATTCGCACCGTACTTCAAATAAATACGGATGACCTTGTGGCCTTCCTCTTCCGTCGGCTTGAAGTTGGCAATGTAGCCTTCTTCTTTCAGAATACGGGCGATCTCCACCTTTAACTTCGAAGTGGGGACATCGACTTTTTGGTGCCGCGCGTGGAGCGCATTGCGCAACCGCGTCAACATGTCCGCTACCGGATCGGTCAACCTCATTGTTTTGCTTCTCCTCGTACAGCCGTCCGTTTGCCGCGGCGGTCCTGCCTATCGTTCACGCCGCGGAACCCGCAACGGTTCCGTTTCTTTCCGAACTCACCAGCCCAATCACGTCTGGACAAGACTACCAGGACGACTTCATGACGCCTGGAATTTCGCCCTGTAGCGCCAGCTTGCGGAAACACAAGCGGCAAATGCCAAACTTGCGCAGAAACGCCCGCGGACGTCCGCACAGGCTGCAGCGATTATGCTGCCGGCTGGAAAACTTCGGCTTCCTTGCATCTTTTACGCGTTTTGCGGTAGTTGCCATTTTTGTTCCAAATCCTTGTTTTGTAAAAACTCTGTTCTGAAAAAGTTGATGAAAACTATGCCGCCCGGAACGGCACGCCCAACCCGCGCAACAACGCGCGCGCATGATCGTCGCTCTTGGCCGTAGTCACAACCGTGACATTCATTCCCTTCAGCTTGTCCGCCTTGGCGTAATCAATCTCCGGGAAAATCAGCTGATCCTGCAATCCCAATGTGTAGTTTCCACGACCATCGAACGACTTCGTCGAAACTCCCTTGAAGTCGCGCATGCGAGGCAACACAATATTGATAAAGCGATCAAGAAATTCATACATGCGATCGCCACGCAACGTCACCATGACGCCAATCGGCATCCCCTCGCGCACCTTGAAGGCGGCAATAGATTTCTTAGCCTTCGTCACAACAGGCTTCTGTCCGGAAATCTGCGCCAACTCCGCCGTCGCTGGATCGAGAATCTTCGCGTTCTGCGTAGCCTCGCCCATTCCCATGTTGATTACGACCTTCTCCAGACGCGGTACCGCCATCGCGTTATTCAGGCCTAATTCCTTCATCAGCGCAGGCGCCACTTCCTTTTGGAAGCGGGCTTTCAGGCGCGGCGTCTCTTTCGAGGCGTGCTGCGGACGAGTGCCTTTCGCCGACGGATCGACTTCCGGCGCCGCTTTGTCTTTACTCTTGGTCTTGCCTTCTGTTTGCTTTGCCATATCTAAATTCCAGTTTCGCCGTTCTGCAAATCACCAAATCACAAAATTGCTAAAATTGCGAATTAAGAACTACGAATTCTTTTTGTTATCCAGCGTATTCCCGCACTTGCGGCAGACCCGCACGTGTTGATCGCCCTTCTTCTCATGACCAATGCGCACCGGACGGTTACAAGAAGTACAGATCACCATCACATTGGAAAGCGCAATGCGGCTTTCCTGTTCTGCAATCCCACCCTTGACACGCGGCGGATTCGGCTTCACGTGCTTCTTCACCATCATGACGTGTTCGACGAGAACTTTATTCACGTCGGGGAACACGCGTAGCACGCGGCCCTTTTTGCCTTTGTCGCGGCCCGCGATCACCTGCACCTGATCGTTGCGGTGAATCTCGATCTTCTTGTGCGCTGTTTCTGTCTTTGCTATTGCCATCGCTCTTTCCAATCCTGAATCAAACTTCTTACCTCTGCCGCTCTACGAAATTTCTGTTCTACAGAACTTCCGGCGCCAGGGACACTATCTTCAAAAACTTCTTGTCGCGCAACTCGCGGGCTACCGGACCGAACACGCGAGTCCCAATTGGCTCGCCTGTGTCGTTGATGAGCACAGCCGCATTCGTATCAAAGCGGATGTAGGTGCCATCGCGGCGACGGCGCTCCTTCTTGGTGCGCACAATAACCGCTTTTACGACCGTGCCCTTCTTGGCCGTACCATCGGGAGCGGCTTCCTTCACGCTGGCCGTAATCACATCGCCGAGGCTGGCATGCGAACCCACATCGCCGCCCAGCGGCAGAATCATCTGCAACTTGCGGGCGCCGGAGTTATCGGCCACCTCGAGCATACTGCGCATCATTACGGACATCGCTTCGTTCTCCTGATCTTCTTTACGGCGTCTTGTCTACAACGTCTTGTTTACAACGACTTCTAAGCTTGCAGTAATTTCGAACTGCTAAACCTTAACGTCCAAGTCCAGCGCGGCAACTTCCGGAGCCAGCGCCGAGCGTCGAACGATTTCGAGCAACCGCCAACGCTTCAATTTTGAAAGCGGACGCGTCTCTTCAATCCGTACAACATCGCCTACGTGCGCTTCCTTTTTTTCGTCGTGCGCATAAAACCGCTTGTCGCGCGACATAACGCGGGTATACAGAGGATGCGAAAACTTGCGCGTCACTTCAATGACGATGGTCTTCTGCATCTTCGTCGAAACCACTTCGCCCACCAGCACCTTGCGCTTGCTCTTGCGAGTTGCGCTTGGCGTTGCGGCCACAGCTTTCGTGTCGGCCATTATCGTTTCTCCTGCTTCCGCGCGGCTTCCAGCTCACGCTGACGGGAAATCGTCTTCACGCGCGCAATATCCCTGCGCAGTCCGCGAACCTTGGTCAGACTTTCGGTCTGCCCCATCTTCATCTGAAACTTCAACCGGAAGAGCTGATCCATCATCTCTTTTTGCTGGTGTACCAACTCCGGCTCGGTCAAATTGCGAATCTTGTCAATTTCCATTGTGTTGTCTCAACCATCTCAAAACTTGACTCTCGTTCTGAATTTAGATGTGCCCTTCGCGCGCCACAAACTTCGTGCGGAGCGACAGCTTGTGCGACGCTAAACGCATGGCTTCCATCGCATCCGCGCGGCTTACGCCTTCCATCTCGAACAGGATGCGGCCTGGCCGAACCACGGCAACCCAATGATCGGGAGCGCCTTTGCCTTTTCCCATGCGCGTTTCAGCCGGCTTCTTCGTTACCGGCTTGTCCGGGAAAATACGGATCCAGACCTTGCCGCCGCGCTTCACAAAACGCGTGATCGCAATACGGCTGGCCTCAATCTGGCGGTCGGTAATGTAACCCGGCTCCAGAGTCTTGATTCCGAAGTCTCCGAACGCCAGCTGGCTGCCGGTCCACGCTTTGCCGCACATGCGACCGCGCTGCTGCTTCCGATACTTCACTTTCTTGGGCATCAACATAACGTGATTCCTGACTTACAATTTCTCGTCTGAGGCTGTCGGCTGTCGGCTTTCAGCTCTCGAAAAACTTCTGTTCTTTAGAACGCGCCGGTCGTCGCTGCTACCTGCGGCGCACGTTTCTTCTGCGGAAGAATTTCGCCGCGGTAGATCCAAACCTTCACACCAATAATTCCGTAGGTGGTGTGCGCCTCGGTAAATCCGTAATCGATATCCGCGCGCAGCGTGTGCAGCGGCAGACGACCCTGGAGATACCATTCGGAGCGGGCTATTTCATTGCCGTTCAAGCGGCCACCCACACGAACCTTGATTCCTTTGCATCCGAAACGCTGGGCCGAATCCACCGACTTGCGCATCGCGCGACGGAAGCCGACGCGTTTTTCCAGCTGCAACGCGATCGATTCCGAAACCAGTTGCGCATCCAACTCAGGCTTGTGCACTTCCTGAATATCCACATGCACATCGCGATTGGTGCGCTTCTGCAGATCCAGCTTGAGCTTGTCGATTTCCGCGCCCTTGCGCCCGATGATGATGCCAGGACGCGCCGTGCGCACAATGATGCGCAGCTTGTTGCCGGGACGCTCGATTTCGACCGAGCTAATGCCCGCCGACTTCAGCTTGTCCTTCAACTCCGCCTTCAGCTTCACGTCCTCAAAGAGGAGCTTGTCGTAGCCGCGCTCCACAAACCAGCGCGACTTCCAGGGCTTCGTGTAGCCGAGTCGAAATCCGTATGGGTGAACTTTTTGTCCCATCGTGTCTCCTCTATCCTTAGCGGGCCGAAGCCGGCTTGTTCCAATTCTTGACTGCGGACTTCTTGCCCGCCGCCTTGGTTTTCGTCGTCGCTGCTGCGGACTTGCCCGAAGTCTTCGATCCGGCTGCGCCTGCCTTGCGAGGAGCTTCCCCTTGCGATCCACGTTCTGCAATCAAGATTTCAATGTGCGACATGCGACGAACGTAGCGAAAAGCCCGTCCCATTGGCGCCGGACGAATCCTCTTGAGACGCGGGCCATCGCCCGCCACCGCGCTCTTCACAATCAAATCGTCCACATCCACATCCAAGCCCTTTTCCTGGCTCAGATAATTGGCGTTATCCACCGCCGAGCGCAGCAGCTTCTCAATCGGAGCCGCCACTCGCTTCTTGGTAAACGCCAGCGTGGTCAACGCATCCGATACTCGCTGGCCCTTGATCAGATCCAGAACGAGCCGCGCCTTCTGCGGCGATACGCGCTGGAACCGGGCTGTTGCTGAAAATTCCATAAGTCTCTCTCTTCAGAACCCTGTTTACATGCCTTACTTGCCAACCCTGCTAATAAATCCGTTACGACTTAGGCGGTCCAGCTGGCTTCGCCGAGGACTCCGACGCCGACTTCATGGAGTGACCTTTGAACGACCGCGTCAGACTGAATTCACCCAGCTTGTGACCGACCATATTCTCGGTGACATACACCGGAATAAACTTGCGGCCATTGTGCACAGCAATCGTGTGCCCCACCATCTCGGGAATAATCGTCGACCGCCGCGACCAGGTACGCAGAACCTTCTTGTCGTTGCGGGCGTTCATGCCCTCGATCTTGACCACCAAGTGGCCGTCGACGAATGCGCCTTTTTTGGTTGAACGTGCCATAAATCGTTTCCTGTTTCCTTACGCCTTGAAAAATTCGCTGCTTCGACTGCGCTTACTTCGACTTTCCTTACTTCGACTTCCTGCGGCCCACGATAAACGCATCCGTGCGCTTGTTGTTGCGCGTCTTGTAGCCACGCGTCGGTTGACCCCACGGCGTAACCGGATGGCGTCCGCCACTGGTCTTACCTTCACCACCACCGTGCGGGTGATCCACCGGATTCATCGACACGCCGCGATTATGCGGTCGCTTGCCCAACCAGCGCGTACGTCCCGCCTTGCCGATGGAAATGTTTTCGTGATCGGAATTGCCCACCTGCCCGATCGTCGCCATGCAATCGACCAGAACCTTGCGCGTTTCGCCCGAAGGCAGCTTGATCAGCGCGTAGTCGCCTTCTTTCGCAACCAGCTGCGCGGAACCGCCCGCCGAACGCACCATCTGCGCGCCTTTGCCGGGGCGAAGCTCCACATTGTGCACCGTCGTACCAGGCGGAATATTCCGCAGCGGCAACGCATTGCCCACAAGAATGTCCGCTTCCGGACCGCTGACTACATGCTGACCGACTTTCAACCCATCGGGCTGCAGAATGTAGCGCTTCTCGCCATCCGCGTAGGACAGCAACGCAATGCGCGAAGATCGGTTGGGATCGTACTCAATCGTCACAACCTTGGCCGGAATGCCCGTCTTGTTGCGCTTGAAGTCGATAATGCGCAGCTTGCGCTTGTGCCCGCCGCCACGAAACCGGCTCGTCGTCTGTCCGGAATTGCGGCGTCCGCCGGTGCGCTGTTTCACTGCCAACAGCGGCTTATGCGGCCGGTTCGTCGTCAAATCGTCGTTGACGATAGTCGTCTTGAAGCGCAGCGTTTCAGTTCTCGGTTTGTAAGTCTTAATCGCCATATGCAACTCTTCTTTTGTTCCTACAACTGCTCTTACAGATTCTCTGCGTACTCCGGCATCTTCTCGCCAGACTTTAGCCGCACATACGCCTTCTTCCAGTCCGGACGGTAGCCAGTAAAGCGTCCTCGGCGGCGTTCCTTGCCGAGGTAGTTCGCAGTACGTACAGAATCCACTTTCACTTTGAAAATCGTCTGCACGGCTTGCTTAATCTCGGTCTTGGTCGCTTGCGGCGCCACTTCAAACACTAGCGTCGATTGCGTTTCTTTGACAGCCAAGCCTTTTTCCGTGATCACGGGACGGCGCAAAATTTGATAAGCCGATTTCACTACGCCACCTCCGCCGCGCGCTTAGGCGCCGAATCTACCAATGTCGCTTGCAGCTTTTCGAGCGCTGGCTGAGCAAAGACCGCGAGGTCGTAGCGCAGCAGATGCCAGGGATGCACATGGCTGCCTTGAATCAACTCGACGCCTTTTAAGTTGCGTGAACTCAATTCCAGATTGCTATTGGCTCCACCCTCAACCAGCAACGCCGTCGAAACAGCTTTCACGTTGTCAGTCTTCAAACCTTCCAGCGTCTTGCGGAATTCCTTGGTCTTCGCGTCCTTCAAATCGAACGCGGCGACTACCACCAATTTGCCATCCGCATATTTCGCCGCCAACGCGGAGCGCAACGCACCCAGCAGCTTTTTGCGCGGAAAATCGTAATCGTAAGAACGCGGTTGCGGCCCGTGAACCGTGCCGCCGTGGCGCCACAGAGGCGAACGGATCGAGCCTACGCGCGCGCGCCCCGTACCCTTCTGCTTCCACAGCTTCTTGCCCGCGCCGGAGACCAGCTTCTTGTTCTTGGTGGCATGCGTTCCCGCACGCGCGGCGGCGCGAAAGTGCCGGACCGCCTCCCAGAGCAGGTCTTCGTTGACCGCTCCGAAAACTTCGTCGGCCAGCGTCATGCTGCCAACTTTTTTGCCGCTCAAATTCACTACGTCGATAGATGCCATATATTTCCTGTTCAGCCGCGAACGGCCCCATACCACTCAAATATTGCCACTACGGCGCTAGCCCTTCAGGCGTTAGCCCTTCTTCGCTGCGCGCTTGGCTGCCTTCAACGGATCGACCGTCGTGGTGCCCGCAAATCCGCGCCGCTCTCTAGGCGGACGTTTCGATTTCAGAATCAACACGTAACCGTCTTTGTGGCCCGGAATCGCGCCTTCAATCACCAGCAGGTTCTCTTCTTTGTCCACGCCCAAAATTCGCAGGTTGCGCACCGTCTTGCGATCCACCCCCATGTGGCCGGACATTCTCATGCCCTTGAACACGCGCGACGGAAACGCCGACGAACCGATCGAACCGGTAATTTGAAACATCGAGCCATGCGACTTCGGACCGCCGGCAAACTTGTGGCGCTTGACGACGCCCGCAAATCCGCGACCCTTGCTGGTACCGATGACATCGACGAATTTTTCGCCTTCGAAAATTTCGACCAGCACCGGGTCGCCAGCCTTGACATGGCCTTCGCCTTCGTCGTCCTTACCTTCGAACACAATCGGAACTTCCCGCAGCATCCGCAACGGCGCGATGTCGTTCTTCTTTAGATGCCCCAGCTCGGCCTTGCTCAACTTCGATTCCTTCAGAAACTCAACCAGGCCAATCTGCACCGCATCGTAACCATCTCTCTTGGCGGTCTTGCGCTGCGTAACCACGCAGGGACCGGCCTTCAGCACGGTAACCGGACGAACATCGCCCTTGTCATCGAACAACTGCGTCATTCCAACTTTGATTCCTAAGATTCCAGCTACTGTGCTTGGCATTGCTTAATGTCTCCGAAAAACCAGCTCTTAGCTCTTAGCCTTTAGCTGAAAGCCTAAAGCTAATGGCTACTTGTGCTCTTTGCCGAAAGCTTTGATTTCTACGTCTACGCCTGCGGGTAGGTCGAGCTTCATCAGCGCGTCTACTGTTTGCTGCGTCGGCTCCAGGATGTCGAGGAGGCGCTTGTGCGTACGAATTTCGAACGCTTCACGCGACTTCTTGTCGACGTGCGGGGAACGCAACACGCAATACTTGTTCTTCACCGTGGGTAGCGGAATCGGTCCCGCAATCTGGGCCCCGGTGCGTTTGGCGGTTTCGACAATCTCACCCGTCGATTGATCGAGGATGCGATAGTCGTAAGCCTTCAGCCGAATGCGAATTCTTTCTTTTCCAATCACGTTTTTCACTCTTTCACCCTCCAGCCTCGACTGGAGGAAAGACCTTGCGGCAAGCTGCAAGCCGCATTTTTGTTTACTTCATAATCTCGCTAATCGTTCCCGCACCCACCGTGTGACCGCCTTCGCGAATCGCAAAACGCAATCCCTTATCCATGGCCACCGGCGTGATCAGTTCGATCTCCAACTGCACGTTGTCGCCAGGCATCACCATCTCAACACCCGCTGGCAACTCCGCTACGCCCGTCACGTCCGTGGTCCGGAAGTAGAACTGCGGACGATAGCCCTTGAAGAACGGCGTGTGCCTGCCGCCTTCTTCCTTCGTCAGGATGTAGACTTCCGCCTTCACTTTCGTGTGCGGCGTAATCGATCCCGGCTTCGCAATCACCATGCCGCGCTCCACGTCATCTTTACCAATGCCGCGCAGCAGCAAGCCAGCGTTGTCGCCCGCCAAACCTTCATCCAGCGACTTCTTGAACATTTCAATACCCGTGACCACCGTCTTGCGCGTGTCGCGGAAGCCCACGATTTCCACTTCCTCGCCGACTTTCGTCTTGCCACGCTCGATACGGCCCGTCACCACT
>JANXUC010000166.1 GCA_025352065.1 Acidobacteriaceae bacterium
GGCGCCTGCAGAGCGAACTCAGCGCAACCCTCGGAGTTCCCGTCACGGTGGTCCGCAATACTCAGTTCTTGGTAGAAAGCTTTAACCCATATTCCGATCTCCAGCCCGGCAAGAGAACTGTGATGGAGAACTTCTACCGACAAATGCGACGACACTTCTCCGTGCTGATGGAAGCAAATGGCGATCCGTCGGGAGGTGTGTGGAACTATGACAAAGAAAACCGCAAACCGCTCCCGAAAGGTTACCAGCCCTCGCCGCCTGCCTCTTTTCAGCCCGACATCCTGACCCGCGAAGCGATCCGAGAAATCGAGGAGTCTGAGCGCGGCGTGGGCACGGCCCAGGATTTTGATTTGGCGGTCACACATGCCCAAGCCGAAGTGGCTCTCCAAGACTTTATAGAAAACCGGCTGTCCGATTTTGGGCCTTATGAGGACGCCATGAGCAGCCGCGACGGGAGGCTTGCCCACTCGCTTCTTTCGGCCTACGTCAACATCGGACTGCTGGAGCCGCTTCAGATGGTCAAGGCTGCAGAACAGGCCTACCGGGCAGGCAAGGCTCCGATTAACTCTGTGGAGGGATTCATACGGCAAGTGCTGGGCTGGCGCGAGTACATCTACTGGCAGTATTGGCGGCAAATGCCCGACCTAAGCACGGCGAATGACTGGGCGGCGACCCGACCGATGCCCGCCATGTTCTGGAACGCCAAAACCGACATGAACTGTTTGCGCCACGCCATCCAAAGAGTGATTGATAGTGGCTACTCCCACCATATCGAGAGACTCATGTTGATCTGCAACTTTTGTATGTTGGCAGGCGTCAACCCGGCTGAAGTGTCCGACTGGTTTCTGACCTTCTACGTGGATGCCTACGATTGGGTGGTACTGCCCAATGTAATCGGCATGGGCTTGAACGCCGACGGCGGACAAATCGCGACGAAGCCCTACATCGCTTCGGCAAATTACGTCAATCGCATGAGCGACTACTGCGGATCTTGCCAGTATGACCCCAAGCAGCGAACGGGGCCGCAGGCTTGTCCGTTGAATTATCTTTACTGGAATTTTCTGCTCAAGCATGAAACCAGGCTGCGAGCTCAGCCGCGCCTTGGCCCCGCAGTTTTGGGGTTAAGCCGTATTCCCGATCCCGAGCGCCGTAGGATTGAACAAGAAGCAAAGAAATACCTAGATGATCTAGAATCGTTTACTGGGTATCGGACTGGTTTATGAAGGCCGAGTTTGTTGCCTTTAAATCTAAGAATAATTGACCATAAATCGCGTGTCGGACCAACTCATTTTCGCTTTCGGAATCCTGATGGCAATGATCTTCGCTTTTGGAGCGAGGCGAATGGTACTTGAGTTTCGCCGTTCTGATCAAGAAAACAAGCGCCGCACGGCCCGACGGGCCATCTATGCCAAGCCGCGGGTCATTGATATCGATTCCAAAGAAGACGATGAATATGTCAGTTAATTGGTGACGCTATGTTCCTGAAACTTTACTGCATTGCTCTGCCTATTTTCTTCGCGGTCGATATGGTGTGGCTCGGCGCGGCAGCCAAAACTTTCTACGCCAAACACATCGGATTCTTGATGAAGCCTAACGTCAATTGGCCAGCGGCTATTCTCTTTTACCTTCTCTTCATCGCCGGCTTGGTCATGTTCGTCGTTGCTCCGGCCATTGAGAAAGGTTCATGGGTGCGTGCGCTCCTGTTCGGGGCATTGTTCGGTCTGATTACGTACGCGACGTATGATCTCACCAATCTTGCTACGCTCAAGGATTGGCCGCTTGTCGTGACGGTGGTGGATTTGACTTGGGGTATGGTGTTGGCCGCTTCTGTATCGGTCGCAACCTACCTCATCGCGGCGAAGATCGGTCTATGAACTACTATCTAACCCTGGCACTTCTGCTCTGGGGCTACATGAGCCTATGGTTCGTGATCTCTCTGGTCAAGGGAAGGAACGACGTGGCCGATGTCGCTTGGGGATTGGGATTCGTGCTTCTGGCGTGGACATCCTTCTTTCTATCCAGAACGTCGGGAACGCGAGGCATACTGGTAGGCATTCTGGTGAGCGTATGGGGCTTACGTCTTGCGTGGCACATCCATGCGCGTAATCGAGGCAAGGCGGAAGACTACCGATACATGGCTTGGAGACTCGAGTGGGGCAAGTGGTTCTATGCGCGTTCGTATTTGCAGGTGTACCTCCTGCAGGGTGCCCTCCTATTCCTCATCGCGTTGCCGGTGCTGATTATCAATAGAGGTGGGGGTGGAACGTTCGGTTTTCTCGGCGGCTGTGGCGTTTGTGTTTGGTTGTTCGGTTTCATTTTCGAATCGGTAGGTGATGCAGAGCTCGCACGATTTGCGAAAGATCCTCGCAACCGGGGTAAGATACTGCAAAGCGGGCTCTGGCGGTATACGCGACATCCCAACTATTTTGGAGAGGTCGTGCAGTGGTGGGGCATTGGGCTGGTAGCACTGGGCGTTGCGCGGAGCTGGGTTGGGATGATCGGGCCTCTCACGATCACCATCTTAATCCTGAAGATTTCGGGGATTCCGATGCTGGAAAAGAAAATGGCCGAGAACCCTGATTTCGCGGATTACAAAAGGAGGACGAGCGGGTTTGTTCCATGGTTTCCGAACATATGAGTGTGTTTAGGTGTTCTCGACTTTGATGGAAAGCCACACATCGTGCTACACCGATAACTGATTCCTCAAGTGGATCCCATGCCTAAAATTGCCTTACCTTGAACTTTCCCGTGTTTCGAGAAAAACGCGTTCGATTTCTTTGTGAAACTCAAGAGGAACAACGATCGACCCTGGTTTCTGAGGCACAAAGCGGAGTTCGAACAAAACCCTGCTCTTGCCTATGCGCGACTTCGCAGAAACTCTCGCTCTTTCGCTCCACGAGCGCGGACTTCCGCTTCAACCCAGCGTGAAGTCGCCCGTCTCGCGCATCTGCCGCGATCTCCGCTTCACTCCTGACCAGCGATGCGAGCCATGTTCCCAAAGCTGAGGACTACTCGGACCCCCTCGTTGAATCCTAATCGTCAGCGTGACTGCTGAACATTCGCCCTTTCAATCTGCCCGAGATGGAACGCTAGCGAATCCCCACCTGTCCGCGCACTGACTCAATCAACTTCGCTGAGTCGTAACTAATTCCATTTCTGAAAACGATCTCAACATTTTCGATGTCTTCGATCTTCTGCAAAAGAGGGGGCCCTGGCACAAGTTGTTCGAAAACCGGAAGGGATGAAGTAATGGCAACGTTGTGCGCCACCAGATCGTGAATCAACTTTTGCACCGGGGTGCTGCCGAACGGATCGGATGCCCAGGAGTTCTGCACCGCTCCACCAAAACCGCTTTGCACGCGCTTTGATCCCAGCCAGTCGGAGTAGTTGAGGCTTAAGGTAGCTTTTTGTTCCAGTATCGCAAGTGGCGGTCAGCTCGCCGCCAACGAAGACGTTGGTGTGGCACCAGACGCCCGTGCCGTCGAGTTCGGTGTCCTGGTCGCCGAGCGCGCCGCGCAGGTAGAGGGCTGCGCCTGTGCCCGTCTTCGTAATGCCATTCGCCGCTGTGGGAACGGCGCAGGTTGCGCCCGCCGCTGGCCATTTGGTGATGGTTCCCTTGGCTATGCGACGTCCTTCCGCATCGTAGACATACTGCGTCATAGTGCCGCCCACCACGGGCGTCACCGCGCAGATGCGTCCGTCGAGATCGTAGACGTATTTGTTGACGCCGTCGTTCAACGTGTTGCCCGCGTCGTCATAGGTATAGTTCGCCACGATCGAGGTGGACGTAAGCTGGTTCGAGGTGTTGTACTTGGCCCAGACGGAATGATTCGCTCTAGGAATAGGATTCGGACAGGCGATCACCGCAGTCATTTCGCCTTCCCCGGTGCGGTTGCCAAAGCTATCGTAGATCCAGCACTGCGCCCAGTAAGTGCCGAAAGAAGTTACGATCCCTTTAGTCGAGGCGGTTAGTTCTGCTCTGGGCGCTCGCTGTCAGGGGGTACGTTTCGCTGGAACGGCAGGCTTGTTGAGGCCCGCCGACCTAGCTGGCTATCGCAATGGCCAGGTCTATATTCGGAGATCCATGCACGTACCACTCAACCGCGACGCGGTCAGAGATGCCATGCCCCCCGCAAGGTTTTACTGTATGAGCTTCAGTTGCGGGCGACTGAGCGATGCGTATGCTATCACTGGCTTGTCGATAATTTGACTTAGCACTCTCTCTGCTGCACGGGATGCCCCGATATTGGGCTTGCTCGAAAATTGAGAATCACTGAGATCCGAATTCGCGAACAGAATGCGCCCGTGAAATTTTGCTAGAACCCGGCGTTCAGCGGAGAAAATAGCTCCCAGCTTGGGGCGGGCCATCGCGTGCCCGATACGCATAATGTCGATACGTGAAACGCACTCTTCGCAGTCAGATTCACAACATCTGCGACACGGTCTGCTTTGCGGACTTCACAAGGCCTCGAGGCAAGAAGGCATCACGCTTTCAAGTCCTGCTAATTTCGCGAACCGATGAATTTTGTGAATCGTGCTTTTCTTGAAGCGAATGCTCGCGCGGAGAGCCTCCAGTCGAAGTGGCGCGTCCGCGCCGACAGAATTGCTTCACGAAAGCCGAGGTCGACCGCAGGCGCAGCGTTTGAGCATAAGGGTTTGGAGATGACGCGCATGGGGAGGTAGGGGAAACGCGCTCTCATTGTTCCATTAATCAAGCTCGCAAACGGCTACGGGAGAGTCTGTTAATCTGGCAAGGAATCGATGCCGCCGCCCTTCCTAGCCCTGGTCCTCACCCCGAACGGTCGATTGACACTCGTACAAGACGATGACGCGGCAGGGCTTGAAGCCGGACTTGCACGACGGCTTCAGAACGCGTTCGCCCGCGGATCGGGACACGGTCTTCTCCAACTGGGTGCAAATGAAATCGGCGTCGCCCTTTCCACGGCTTTGTCCTACTGGCGGGGGTTTGCCGCGCATTATGTAACTGGCATCTGCACTCTGCCAGACACCGGTGCAGAGCCGCCAAAAGCTCACATTCCCGTTCCCGCCAACTCGGAACTGGCCCAGCTTGTGTTGGCCGCGCCTCTTATGACCGGCGCTGAGTACCTGACAGCCACAGTACTGACCGCTCTCTGGCACGAACTGGATGCGTCGTTTCGAGTCGAGTTGTCGGAATCGAAATGCGGGGTTGAGGAATTCTTGAAGCGACGCAATCCAGCCTGGAACCTGGTTGGCCGCGTCCATTTCAACCTTGCAGAAAATCGCAAAGACAAGGCCGCGCCATTCGCGTTCCTTGCCACCTACACAACGCGGATGTCGGCGCACGGCAAGGCGCAGCATCTTCCCTTGGGCCAGGCTCTGCGCGAGTATGCTGGCGCTGCCAACAAGGAGCGCCTGCTCTCGCTGCTGCTTCCTGTCCAGCGTGCGTTCGAGAGCTGTCCCTGGCTCAAGAACATGGCCGACGCGGGAGAAATTTATCACCCGTTGCGGTGGATGCCAGAGCAAGCCATGCAGCTCCTGAAAGACGTTCCCAAATTGGAATGCGCTGGGGTGGTCGTGCGGATGCCCGCAACATGGCGAGGCAGTCGCCCTCCCCGCGCACTAGTCACAGCCACCGTTGGGGGCAAGCCGCCATCGGGATTAGGGCAGAATGCGCTCCTCGATTTTCGTTTGGAAGTCACCCTCGATGGCGAAAAACTTACAAAGGCCGAGATCGAGCAATTGCTCAGTAAGTCCGAAGGCCTTGCCTTGGTTCGGGGGCGTTGGGTCGAAGTCGACGCGCAACGGCTGAGCCGGATGATGGAGCATTTCGGCGAGGTCGAACGTGCAACTACCGGCAAAGGCATCGGTTTTACCGAAACCATGCGCATGCTTTCCGGCGCCGACATGTCCGCCGATGCCAGCATCTCCCCGGACGCCGAGTGGGCGAATGTCGTTGCAGGGCCCTGGCTCGCGGAGACGCTGAAAGAACTACGCAGCCCAGGTGGTCTCTCCCGCATTGATCCCGGCCCAGCGCTGAAGGGCACGTTGCGACCCTACCAGCAAGCGGGTATGCAATGGCTCTATCTCCTCGCGAAGCTGGGCCTTGGAGCTTGTCTTGCCGACGACATGGGACTCGGCAAGACCATTCAGGTACTGGCGCTCCTCCTCGTGCTCCGCCGTCAATCCGGGGGTGATCGTCAGCCGAGCCTGTTGGTCGCACCCGCTTCGCTGCTGGCGAACTGGACTTCGGAAATGGAACGCTTCGCGCCGAGTTTGAAAGCGATGGTCGCGCATCCGTCCGCGATCCCAGCCAGCGATCTGAAAACCATGTCCGCGGACCGGCTGCAGGACGTGGATCTGGTGATTACCAGCTACGGTTCCCTGCTCCGCATTCCGTGGATTCCAGATGTCTCGTGGAATTTGCTTGTGCTTGACGAAGCGCAGGCCATCAAGAATCCTTCCGCCAAGCAGACCCAGACGGTCAAGAAGCTGAAGGCCAGGGCGAGGTTCGCCCTCACCGGCACGCCCGTCGAGAACCGGCTTGGCGATCTATGGTCGATCTTCGATTTCATCAACCCAGGGCTGCTCGGTTCGGCCAAGGAATTCACGAAGTTCGCCAAACGACTGGCGGACAGGCCTCACAATCCGTACCGTCCGTTGCGCGAACTGGTGCGACCCTATGTTCTGCGGCGTTTGAAGACCGACAAGACAGTCATTGACGATCTGCCCGACAAGACCGAGGTCAAAGCGTTTTGCCAGCTCAGCCGCAAGCAAGCTGCGCTCTACCAGCAGGCCGTGGAGGAACTGACGCAACAACTCGACGAAGCCGAAGGCATTCAGCGCAAGGGGGTGGTCTTGTCGTTTCTCATGCGCTTTAAGC
>JANXUC010000001.1 GCA_025352065.1 Acidobacteriaceae bacterium
TCTTAAAACACGGGTTCGATTCCCGTTAGCGCTACCAGCATTTAAGCACATTTCATGAACTTTCTGCTTTTTCCTTCTTTTCCGTGTGTACGCTGTGTGTACTTTTTGAACGTCACTTAATGCCGAATGGAGCAATACTGACGGCGGACGTGAAAAATGCTCCGAATTCGGAATTTTTCACCGCTGCAACCGCCAAGTGGACTTCGGCTGGCAGCACCATCGTGGATTTGCATTCTCCTACGACGGTTGTGGGATGCCTGCCTTACCCGGGCGGCTGTTACTATCCGCCGGGAGAAATTGGCCCTCAGATATACTGCGTCCGGATGGAACGGTTTTTGTCGCCGGAGGCACGCCGAAGGGCGGAACTTCGGGACACACCGCGGTCTATCATCCGAGCACGAAAGCGTGGGTAGCTGGACCGAACTTTCCGACGGGCGACGATGCGGGGGATTCCAGCGCTGTACTGCTGCCGAGCGGGAACGTGCTGGTGTACGGCAACTCCGGCATGCTCTATGAATTCAACGGAGCTACGCTGAAGCCGACGCGCAGGGGAGTTGGCGCACCCGTACTTATGCTTCCCACGGGGCAAGCGCTGGTGGAGGGGTTTAACCTTGCTGTGTACAACGCGACCGGAACCGTCCAGGCTGGATGGAAGCCGGTGATCAAGACGGCTCCTTCGGCTGTGACCCACGGCATGACCTATACCATATCCGGAACGCAGTTGAACGGTTTGTCGCAGGCAGCGGCGTTTGGCGATGAGTTTGAGACGTCGACGAACTACCCGCTGGTTCGGATCACGAACAACAGCAGCAAGCATGTTTTTTACGCACGGACGCACGATCATACGTCGATGGGCGTGGCGACCGGCAACTTGATCGTGACGAGCAACTTCGACGTTCCCACTGGAATTGAGACTGGCTTGTACGCTGGTGGTGGTGGCCAATGGCATTGCATCCGGGCCAGTGAACGTAACGGTGAACTAGCGCAGTTTCCTCCGAGATACACTCCGCGCCCGAGCAACCACACGGGCGCGTTTTTTTGTCGTGGTCTAGCTAACTACCAAATTTCTGCGCCCAACTGGCAAAGGCATGCCAGGCGGCGGTCTGCCCGATCGGTACCCTGGTCCACTGCACGACGATCAGGAAGAGGCTGGCCCAGATCGTGGCACGATGGATTTTGCGCGTGGACCACCAGTCGTAGGCCACCAAGAGGAGTAGAAAGACATAGGTGAGTAGCGTCGCCTGCACCGGTTTTTTGTAGACCATGGCCAAAGGCCAACGCGCCATGGCGGCGATCATGAGAGCCGTGGTGGCAACGAGGATAATGCGCTTGTGCGCGGCAGGATTGAAGCGAGCGCGAAAGGCGCAAAAGACGAGCACGGAAAAAATCAGCATGTCCCCCAGGGGGATCACGTAAAAGGTCTTTGGATCGAGACCCGGAGGAGCGGCGGACCGGGCAAGCGCGTTCGTGGCGGCCAGGACACCGACCACGACCATCAGGCAAGCAAGAAGGAAACCCGCAATGCCAAGGCGGCGGTGGATGTCTGTGCGTCCAGCGGCCACCAGCGAGGTCTGCGCAATGAGTAAGAGTATCCAGCAGGAAAATACGGCGCCGTGGATGTGAAGGATCGTGCTGGGCAGCGGAGCGTGGAATACTCCCGCGAGGTAGTAGGTGTGCGCAAAGCCGAGAAAAACAGTGGCCAAAACCAGCAGCGCCATGCCAGAGAAAAAGAAATGATCGTAGCGCCGACCGGGAAGTCCGGCGTGCGCCTTGGCGAAGTTGCTGACGTCTGTTGTTGTTGACATGGCCCTCCGAAGTTTTTACGGATTGGTTCAGGATATCCCCCATGCACGGGGAAGGGGACTGCAATCATATACCTGCTTGCGTGAGAGTGCGGAAGCAATCTCTCTGGCCACCTCGGTGATGCCTCCGCGGTTGCCCGAGTCATCTTCTCGGATCACGATAGAAGCGGCTAAACTTTGTTTTTGAGGATTCTTCCTGAAATGCGGGGCTACGCCACGAATGCGATTTTCGCCTGTCTCGTCGCCGGTTCTCTTGCCGTCGCGCAGGCGCAAATGGACAGTGGCGCAAACTGGCCAGCAGCAGGCCACCCGTTTACCCGTCGCTGGCGCACGGCATGAACCTGGAAGGGAGCGTAAGGCTGCGAGTGACGGTTTCTCTTGGGGGTATGGCGAAGTCGAGCGAAGTGCTGGGCGGAAATGCCGTGTTCTCCAAAGCCGCGCGCAGGATGCGGTTCTACGAGGAAATGGGTGCCCGCCCGCAGGAAACCCAGGTTGTCGTGAACCTCAGTTTCCATCCGCAACCGTTCATTCTTAAGCATTTCCTGATTCTCCAACTCCTAGAGACCCCGGTTTCTCGACCAAGCCTGACCGCATTGTGGGGCATTGTGATCGCCATCACACTTGCGCGTAGCTCCTGTCACGGCTGCGCTTCCGTCTCATGGTGAAAATGGTTGCTAGCGTTGCAAAGAAGGAGGTTCCTGATGGAGACCGCCGGTCACAACCCTGCTGAGAAGTTTATTCCCCGCTTGGTTTTCTGGGAAACAACGAAAGGTTGCAACCTGCGCTGCGTGCACTGTCGCGCCACTGCCACCGAACTGAGTTCGCCTACCGATCTTTCGACGGCACAGTCCTTGGATGTGATTGACCAGATTGCTGCCATGGCGAAGCCCATCCTTGTGTTAAGCGGCGGCGAACCGCTGTTTCGGTCGGACATCTTCCAACTGGCGCGCTATGCAACCGAGAAGGGCCTGCTGGTAGCCTTGGCGACCAATGGCACGCTGGTGACGAAGGAAGTCGCACGCATGATCTCCAATTCCGGCGTGAAGCGCGTCGCGATCAGTCTGGATGGAG
Organism: Acidobacteriaceae bacterium; assembly: GCA_025352065.1. Lineage (GTDB taxonomy): Bacteria > Acidobacteriota > Terriglobia > Terriglobales > Acidobacteriaceae > JANXUC01. The sequence goes on from JANXUC010000001.1 coordinate 2,874, forward strand.
CCGACTCGCGCACCCATGACAGTTTCCGAGGGATTCCCGGAGCCTTCGACGCGGCGGTGCAGGGATTGCGCAACCTGCAAGAACTGGGAATGTCGACGCAGATTAATATGACGATCGCGCGACACAATGCTCGGCAGCTTCCGCAAGTTCTGGCGATGGCGCGTAACCTTGGCGCCGACGCGCTGCATACGTTCTTGCTGGTGCCGGTGGGATGCGGAGTGAACATCGCTGCCGACCAAATGGTGCCCCCTGCAGAATACGAAGAAATGCTGAACTGGTTCTACGACCAGTCAAAAGTCGGTGGAATTGAACTGAAAGCGACCTGCGCACCGCACTACTATCGTGTATTGCGGCAGCGGCGCGCCGAGGAAAAGCCTTCTGTGCAGGCGGCTGCAGCGGCTGCCGAAGCGCAACACGCGGCCGCACATGGACAGCACGCTGGACATCCTATGCACATCGGCCCTACCGACATGACCATGCCGGGATCGACGGGCATCGCATTCACGCCGAATCTAGCCGACCAAAAGCCGACACATACCGCCGCCATGAGCGCGACGACAAAAGGCTGCCTGGCAGGGAGCGCGGTTTGTTTTATTTCGCACCAAGGCGAAGTTTATCCCTGCGGATATTTGCCCGTTCTTGCTGGCGATTTGCGCAAGACTCCGTTCGCTGAAATCTGGCGAGATGCCGAGGTCTTCACCACATTGCGCGACACCTCGAATTTGGAAGGCAAGTGCGGCTGCTGCGAATTCAAGAACGTTTGCATGGGATGCCGTGCTCGGGCTTTCGCTGCTAGTGGAAATTATCTAAGTGAGGAACCGTTCTGTGTCTACGAGCCGCATACGACAGAGTGGGCAAAGACAGAACACACGAGGACGGATCAGGCGAAGCTGGACCGAACGGTGCATGCCACCCTTACCGTGCTGCAATAGTTGCAAGAGCAAAGAGCTTCTGAGAACCGGAATGGAGTATTTCAAAATGGGACAAATGGCCGCATTCCCGCTAGCAGCGCCAGTCAGACCGTTAACCGAGTCGTCCCCCGCGCCCTCCCCCGAGCGTTTGAAGGCATTAGTAGTTCCACGCGAACATGGGGCGTGGGGAATTTTGCTGATGCCGCTACTGGTTGGTGGTGCGGCGGGGATGCACTTCGAAGGCAAGATTGAGCCGGTCCTTCTGCTGCTAGGTGCGGCGCTGTCGCTGTTCTGGCTGCGCGCGCCGGTGGAAAGCCTGCTCGGCACAGGCGTGATGCGGGCTCAGCCAGGTCAGGAGCGGCGCCACGTGATTAGTGCGATCGCGTTGGCGGCGGCGTTATCATTCTTCTTCCTCGCAGTGCTGTTGCCAGAATGGAATAGCCAGACTTTGCTGCCGCTGGCTAGTGTGGTGGTTATCGCGTTTGCGACACAAGCATTCTTGAAAAAGATGGGCCGTTCCACGCGGATGGCGTCGCAGATTGTTGGAGCCATCGGTCTCACCGTCACGGCGCCCGCCGCTTACTGTGTTGCAACCGGACGCTTGGACAGGCTAGCTCTGGGGTTGTGGCTGGCGACGTTCCTATTCTCAGCCAATCAGGTTTACTTCGTGCAGCTGCGAATTCATGGCTCGAAGCTCACTACGTTCAAAGACAGAGTCAGGCAGGGTGCGGGATTCCTCGTGGCGGAAGCAGTCGTCTTAGCCGCCTTGCTGGCGGCGGTACGCGGTGGATGGCTCGTCGCGATGAGTTGTGTTGCGTTCGCTCCAGCGATCCTTCGTGGGACCGCATGGTTCCTGCAAAAGCCTCAGCCGATGAATGTACGCAAGCTGGGATGGAGTGAAATGCGGCAGTCTCTGGCCTTCGGAGCGCTGCTGATATTCAGCGTGTATTGGTCGCACTGAGCGGGGTGAATTCTATACCTTGAGGCGCTGGCCGTTCCTGATCTGGGCGCGCAGGACCTTGCGAATCAGATGGCAGGCGTCCCTCACTTCGGGCATGGCCAAAGAAACGAGTACATTTCTCCCTTGCCTCTTCGTGCCAACGATTCCTGCCGTTCTCAAAAGCGCGACGTGTTGTGAAAGGTTAGCTTTGGAAATCCCCAACGCTTCCAGAAGCTCGGATGCCAGCGAGGCGCGCTTGCCCAGTAGATCCAATATCTGCAAGCGGGTCGGATTGGCAAACGCTTTGCAGATTCGCGCTTGCCGTTCGAAGATTTCGGTTTCAATGGCGCTGCGGTCGCGATTTCTGGAAGTGGCCAATCGAGTAACCTCTGAGTGTCATTCTAATGGCCCTGAGCGTGTGTTTCCCGACAAAATCCTCAGGCACTCGATCATGGTGTCGAAGGAAGGCCGGGGAATCTACCCCGGCCTTTCAATGACCCGCTATGACTGTCGCTAGCCGCGAAATTATCCTGGATTCGGACCATTGTGGCAGTCATAACAGTTGAACTGGTGTCCCGCCGGGAAGGTCTTGTTCGGCCCGTCTTTGGTGGGGAAGGTGTGTGGAATCTTGGAAACCGAGAGGGGCGTTCCTCGGAAGTCGACGCCGTGGCAGTAAGCGCAGGCTTGCAGGTTGCCTTGGGCATAATCGTTGTGGGCATCCACCCACGATTGTCCCTGGCAGGCTGAACAGTAGACTGTGCCGTGGCCACTGCTGAAGCGGTAGAGGTCCGATCCTAGAATCGGAACGTTCTGGTTGGTGGCGAAGGTTTGATCGGTCACTACACGCCAATTGCCGCTGGTGTCGAACGCCGTGAGGTAGCGCTGACTATTCTGGTGGCAAAGTTGGCAGGAAGGCTCAACCAGCCAACCGCCTCCCAGTATCCAAGCTTGGCGTTATAGGTCATTGGTTGTGGAACAAGACTCTGCACTTTGTAGCCGGCAATTCCGGTATTGCGAGGCGGATTCGTGTGCAGTAAAGCTTGCACGTAGGTCCAGAAATTTGTCTTGTTGGCACTGGTAGTGTTTGGAATCCTGGGTGTCGGCGGTTGCAATATAGCTGACGGTTACGCCGGTTGTGATCGGTACAGGCGGCTCACCTTTCTTGATCAGCTGGGAGTGAATTACGTTGTAAGGAGGCAGGACCGAGAAGATGGAGTAGTCCTTGCCATCGTCGCAATGCATGCCCAGTTCACTCCAGGCAGTTAGGGTGTAGGGTGGGGCGGCAGCTGCCGCGGAAGTGTAGATGCGCGCTCCGGCAGGCACCGAGCGTGCGATCAAGCGTTTTGGCCCCCCGCCATTCAGCAGCACCAATGCGGCAGCCAGGAGAGTACAAAGGATCGTGCGTTTCATACAACTCCTCCTTTACAATGGATCAGCTTTTTGTCGGACACTGAGCAGAAGTGAGCGCTTGCGAACCGTCGTGGCGGGATGATGGCTCGGGGAATTGGGTTGAGTCTATCTTTGCGGGACCTGCAAATTCAGTAATTCCGGTCACAGATGGCAAAAATATTTGTTAAGAAACATTGCAACTTATTAACTCTTGCGACGCGGTTTGCGGAAGTGTAGTCGAAGAGACCCAACTTCTCCGGCCTGAGTCCAGAAACCACACGTTCCAGCCAGCGCAAATGCGTGAACTTCCTGGAAGCTAAGCCGATTTGGAACAGCGCTTTATTGCGATCTCTTCATGAGATACACTCCAGGCCATGCCGGACAACCGTTACGCCTCAGCTTCCAAGAAATGCGACATTGTCATGAAGGGTGGTATCACTTCGGGCATCGTCTATCCGCGCGCCGTGACTCGCTTGGCGCAGGAATACCGTTTCCAGTCCATTGGCGGAACCTCAGCCGGAGCCATTGCGGCTGCGATTACGGCAGCGGCGGAGTATCGGCGGCATAACGGCGAGATTGTTTTCGACCAGATGAACGAGATCCCGGATTGGCTTGGGGCGAAATCGCTGGCTGGACCCGGTTCGAATCTTTTTCAGTTGTTCCAACCGCAGAATAGAATGTCGGGCCTGTTCCGTGTGGCCTCCGCTTTTCTGGCGTATTCCGGGTGGCGGCGCTGGTGGACGCTGGCGCGCGCTCTCTGGATGGACGCAACGATTGGAGCTTTGCCGGGATTGGCTGTGCTGGTGCTCTTGTGGCGTTCGCATCCCGTCGCGGCGATCCTCCTGGGGGTCTTGATTGCGGGGACGGGAAAACTGCTGGGCGCGCTTGCCGGTGTTGCGCTGCGGGCATCGCGCTTGCCGAAGAATCACTTTGGCTTGTGTCCCGGCTACGCCGAGCCGCAACCCGGCCAGCCCGTGACGCTGATCGAATGGCTGAACAACAAGATTAATTTTCTGGCCGGGCATCCCTCCGACAAGCCCTTGACCTTCGGCGATTTACGGCGGGCCGAGGTCACGCTCAAGATGATGAGCACGTGCCTTACCTTGGGCCATCCCTACACGCTGCCGTTCGATACCAGCGAGTTCTATTTTTCGCCGTTGGAGATGTCTGCGTACTTTCCTAAGCCGGTCGTCGATTGGATGGTGCAGCATCCGGCGAAAGTTTCTGAACACCACGAGAAGGTCGACAGCACAGGACTGGTCCCTTGGCCAGCCGCTGACGATTTGCCTGTCATCGTGGCTACGCGTATGAGTTTGAGCTTTCCGTTCTTGTTCTGTGCCGTGCCGCTTTACGCAGTAGATTGGACTCGACGCCGTCGCACGACCGAAGAACCGCCTGCTGCGAAGCGAGTTCCGGGCGATGCGCTCAATCACGACGAGCTCCGTCGTCCAGAAGTTATTTGGTTCTCGGATGGCGGCATTTGCAGTAACTTTCCGTTGCATTTGTTCGATTCGCCGTTGCCGCGCTGGCCCACGTTTGGACTCGATCTTTGCGACGAGCGCGCAGATCATCCAGATAGCCATCTGTGGATGCCGCAAAACAATCAAGGCGGGATTGCGCAAGGATGGAAGCGCTGGTCCAGTACTGGAACGGCGGCACTCAGCTTTGCGGGCTCCATTGTTGACGCTGCCCGCAATTGGACTGACAATCTGCAGACCATGGTTCCGGGCTATCGCGACCGCATCGTCCACATCTATCTGACCAAGAAGGAAGGTGGCCTCAACCTGAATATGCCAACCGAAGTTGTGCAGGGAATCGCGGGATACGGCGAACAAGCGGGCGAAAAGCTCGCGGATCACTTTCTACGCGGCGTTGATAATGGCAAACCCACTCCCATGGCGTGGGACAATCATCGTTGGATTCGCTACCGTTCGACCATGGAAGTGCTGGCGGATTCCTTGTCGCGATTCGCGAATTCGCTGGAACATCCTGAACCCGGCGACCGTACTTATTCAGAGTTGATCAAGCGGGAAGCAGGAGATCCCCCCCATAGTTACCGCTTTACTGAGGAACAGCGTGAGTTTGCCCGCGATTCCACGCGGCAGGTTGGCGATCTGGGCCAGGAGATGGGGGATTACGATTTGTCGGAAGGCGCGCCGCGTCCCAAGCCGGGGTTGCGAGTGCGGCCGCAATTCTAGACTACTGATTTAATTAACACATGGATTCCGACAAGCCTCTCTCCTATTTACAATTTGCCGCGGTGTTTATTGTTTTTGGCGTTGTGCTGATTGCATTTCGCGGACCTTGAGACCTGCTTCGAATTGTCGGCCTGACCATTGCATGCGTGGCGCTGATTCTCTTTGTGATCGCCAAAGTCCAGCTTGGGGACTCGTTTTCCGTCGAGCCGATTGCCAAAACCTTGGTCGTACGGGGTATTTACTCGAAAATCTGCCACCCCATGTATTTGTTTAGCGCGCTCTTCTTTTTTGGCCTTATTCTCTACGTCGGGCGAACGTGGTTACTCCTGATTTTCTTGATTCTCATTCCGGTCCAGATTTTGCGGATGCGTCGCGAGGACCAAGTGCTCGAAGAGAAATTTGGCGAGGAGCATCGTAGGTATCGGCAAAACACTTGGTTTTAGCTCCCATCTTGCTTGTATGCTCTTCAGTTCAACATTTTCGGAGGAATCGTGAACTATCTCCGCCTTTCGGTTGTTAGCGTTGTGGTTGTAGTGGCTACATTGATTGTGGTCCCGTTTGTTTCCCTGCATCCTGCAGCGGCGCCTGCGAAAGTTGCGGTTCCCGTGTCCGCTGCCGCAAGTTCCAGTGGCATTCCCAACACAACTTCCGCCATCAACTCTCCGCAGCCCCTTTCGCAAAGAGTTGTCCACTACGAAATGGATGCCAAGCTCGATCCCAAGAAGAAAAGTGTGGACGCGACCGAAGTACTAACCTATCGCAACCTGACGGGGCGGCCTCAAGATACATTTCCGTTCCATCTTTACCTGAATGCGTTTCAACCGAAATCGACTTTTATAACCGAAACGCACAACGGCGAGGGTTTTCGCGGCGATTTTGAATGGGACGAAAAAGAAGAAGCCTCCGAAGAGGTGAAGTCATTCGAAGTGGAAGGCATGGGCGACCTGACCAAGCAGATTCAGTTCATCTCGCCGGATGATGGCAATCCGAACGACCGCACAGTTTTCCAGGTCAAGCTGCCGCGCCCTGTGGCTCCGGGTGAAGAAGTCAAATTCCATATATCGTTTCACGACCAATTTGGGGAAGTTGTCGCGCGCACCGGCTACAAACGCGATTTCCTTCTAGCGGGACAGTGGTTTCCGAAGATTGGCGTTTGGTGGAAGGACGCCTGGAATTGCCATCAATTTCACGAGACGACAGAATTTTTTGCGGATTTTGGAGTTTACGATGTGAAGCTGACGGTACCGCAAAATGAAGTCGTGGGTGCCAGCGGCATCGAGGTAGCTAGCACCAATCACTCGGACGGAACGAAGACGGTCGAGTTTCACGGCGAAGACATTCACGATTTTGCCTGGACGGTGCAGCCGGATTACCACGTTTTTACCGATACGCTCCAAAGCAGCCTGGGGCCAGTGACGATGCGGCTTCTGATGCAGCCTGGGCATGCCGACCAGGCTGCGCGCCACATGAAGATTCTGCGCCAGACTCTGCAGCACTTTGACGATTGGTATGGGCCGTATCCTTATAAGCAAATCACAGTAGTCGATCCGCCCCACGGTGCCAAACAGGCGGGCGGCATGGAATATCCCACGTTCATTACAGGGGACACCTCTTGGTGGATGCCGGATGGCTTGCATGTAGTTGAAGTGGTGGTTGAGCACGAATTCGGCCACCAATACTGGTACGGTATGGTTGCAACCAACGAGTTCGAAGAAGCGTGGATGGATGAAGGCATCAATCAATACACTGAAGCGAAGGTGATGGATGACATCTTCGGTAAAGACCGATCCATCATCGATTTGTGGGGTGTGACGGGCGGTGAGTTGGGGCTGGACCGGACACAGTACCTGGCAGCCGCGGACCGCGATCCCCTGACGCGTTTCGCTTACCAGTACATGAATTTTGGCAGCTACGGCGACATTACCTACGGAAAGACTGCCACCGTCCTCCACACTTTGGAAAAGGTTGTTGGCGAAGATACGATGCGGCGCGCGCTGCACGTTTACTTCATGAAATACCGCTTCACCCATCCTACGGCGGAAGATTTCCTCAAAACTGTCGAGGAAGTTTCAGGGCAGAATCTGCGCTGGTATTTCGATCAAGCGGTCTATGGCACTCAGGTTTTGGACTACGAAATTCTGAAAGCAGAATCGCAGCGGACGGACTGGTTTGGCAAAAAGCTTCCAGACGAAAAAAAGGGCGTCACTGTCTATCACTCAAAAGTGACTGTGCATCGCAAGGGCGATTTCATATTTCCGGTGGATGTGCTGATTCGCTTCGATAACGGCGAAACCGTGCATGAACGCTGGGATGGGCGCGATCGCTGGATCCGATATTCCTACGATAAGAAGGCAAAGCTTCTTTCGGCGGAGATCGACCACGAAAATGCAATTGGCCTTGATAAAGACGAGTTCAATAACAGCTATGTGAGCCAGGGAGATGAATCGGGACGGCACAAGCTAGTGCACTACTGGATTGTGCTGCAGCAGTTTGCCGGGCAGTTGCTGGCGTGGTTTGCGTAATCATAGTTGCTATAAAAGATAGAGAGGTTTGAGAGGGCTCATGGTGAATGGACGAGGTCTTGTAACGGAAGGCCGCCAGCTAGTATGGCGTAACCAGCGAGTGCTGTGGTGGCTTTTCGCGGCGAATCTTCTGTTGGCCTTCTTTGGCGCGGAGTCGTTTGCCTTCAAGCTGGCCGAGGTCATGGATCACAGCTTTATGGCGCAGCGCTTCAATCAAGGCGTCGATCTGACGCTGTTGGCAAGCCTGCTCAACCATCCCGGTGTCGGGCTTAGAACCCATACCTTGAATTCTCTTTTTTTCAATGTCGTCTTTTTCGTCTTTACGATTTTTGTCACTGGCGGCATTCTGGAAAGCTTCCGGTCGTCGCGCAAACTGACTACGGCGCAATTTTCTGAAGCCAGCGGCCATTACTTCTGGCGCTGGGTCCGGCAAATGCTGCTATTCATGCTGGTCATGACGCCCGTCCTCGCCTTGGGCGGCGCGATTAACTGGTGGTCCGATACTCTTTCCTCAGATGCGGCGCCGGAGAAGCTGGGTTTCTGGGTGATGTTGGGCGGACTTGCGCTGACTCTGCTGCTCGCCATGATCGTCCGACTTTGGTTTGATATGGCGCAGGTTCGTACTGTCGCGACCGACGAGCGCTCGGTCCTACGCTCTGTGGGACGTGCTTTTAAGCTGACGTTCTCGAATTTCAGGATGCTGTTTTTTATGTATCTCCGAATTAGTCTTGTGGGATGGACATTCTTGCTATTCGGCTTGTGGGTGTGGATAAGATTTATTCCCGCAACCCGCTTCTGGCTATCGTTCCTTGTGCTGGAACTCACGCTGCTGATCTGGCTTGCGACGCGACTATGGCAGCGTGCCAGCGAGTCAGCATGGTATCAGCGCTACGAAGTGGCGAATCCACCTGTTGCGCCTGTGATGATGGACGCGCCTCTTGCCTACCCGCTGCCTGTGCCCAAGACGGAACCTGCAGAAACTATCGTGGCTTCCGAAAGCACAAACCAGGAGCCGCGTCTACCTTCGATGGCGGACCCGCAGCCGTCGTAGGGTCTATCGCGCTCTTGCCAGCACGAGCATGATGTCGTCGGGCTGCTCATTGGCACCGATCCAATCGTAAACGGCATTTGTCACGAGTTCGCTGATGCGGTCGAGCGGTAGATGTCGGTTTGAGCGCACTAAATCGATGAGCCGCTCCTCGCCAAATTCCCCGTAGTCGTTTTCCGGTTCTGTAACCCCGTCGCTGAAAGCCAGGAAGATTTCTCCGGCGTCCAGGCTGACCGTACTTTCCTCATATTTCACATTTTCGAAAAGTCCCACTACAGTGCCACCGGTCTCCAGGCGACGGACGCCGCCGCCGTCCCCCACCAGCATGGGTGGCAAGTGTCCGGCATTGCAGTAGGTGAGGCGCCGGGCTGCGCCGTCATACATTCCTAGAAAGAGCGTTGCGTATTTTTCCATTGGCGTGGTGCTGTAGAGCTGGCGGTTGAGCATACACATGAGTGCAGCAGGAGAAATCTCGGAGCCATGAAAATGGCCATTGCCGAGAGTTTCACCATTGCCACCGCCCACCAACACCGGCACATTCGGGGAAGGCACGCCTTCCAGTATGTAGGCGCGCACGGCGGAATGGATGGTTGCCATGAGCAACGCTGCGGAGATTCCCTTGCCGGAGATATCGCCGACCGCTAGCCCCAGTTTGCTAGCCGTGATGGGGAGAAAGTCATAGTAGTCTCCACTCACGGTGCGGGCAGGTTTGCAGAAGCCATGCACCTCGAGCGATTCCAACTGCAAAGCCTGGCGTGGGAACAATTGCGCTTGGACTTCCTGCGCGATGGTGATTTCGTTTTCCAGCCGCTGTTTCTCACGCTGTTCCACCAGCAGTTTCTCGAGCGAAGCAGACATGGAGTTAAACGAGGTCTGCAACGCGGCGAGCTGGTCGCGTTCCCGCACTTCAATGCGATAACTCAAGTCTCCACGATTGATGTGTTGGGTGGCGGTGTACAAGTTCGCGACCGAGCGAGTCATGGTGCGAGTCAGACGTGACCCGATGAACAAAGCGAGCAGGACAATAATGGCAAACAGAATAGCGGTGGCCAACAAGATGAATTCCGCGAGGGAAGCGACATCTCCCAATGCGGCGAAAAGCCGGCCATAGAGCAACGATGGCCGAGTATGGATTCGGATAACAGCCAGGTACTCGCGCTGTCCAGTATCCACATTGAGAACAGTAAGGGGGGACGGAAACCCGAGTTCTCGATCAAACCAGTTCACTGCGTCGGGCAGCGCACCCGCTGTAAGTAGCGGCATGAGCCTGCCTTCCCAGACGGTGCCGTTGCTGGAGTCTGTGAAGACAATATCCGGCTTGTTGGCCGCGCCGATGGATACGGTCGATTTTCCCGGCCCGTCCAGAGTTACTATCGGAGAGCTGTCGGAGGAGTTGGCACGGTGTGTACTTCCGTTCAGCGAGTACAGAGTGATCTGCCCTAGTCCGCCGGAAACCCGATCCAGTAAACTTTGGTCAACGAGCAATGTGGCCACTACGCGCAGTTTCCCACCTGCCATATCCAAGGTAGCCCCGGTTCGCAAGTGCAATGCACCGTGGTCAAGCACGACTTCGCGAAACTGAGGCGGGAGGGAACCCGGCAGGGTCATGGAACAGTCGGTCGAAGCAGTGCCGGAAACGACCAACGGCTTGTCCGATAACCACGCGCATACTTCTTGCGGCGCAGACGTTTGCTTGGACGCGCGCAAATCGTCCAGCAATGTGAATGCACTCGTATCCTTGCGGCGAAGGCGGCTGGCCAAGCTGTGCGCTACCGTTACGTTTGTGGCTTCGAGATCCTTAAGCGCGTTATTAATCTCCGCAGTCACAACGAAATTGGCGAACTGTCCCGCAAGAAGATAGAACGCGAGGAACGCCATTGCCACCAGCAGCAGCGCCGGGATCACGCCAATAAAAACGTAGGTCACAATGAGTCGGTTGCGCAGTCGCCAAAGAAGCTTCTGGCGAACCCATCCCAATCCGGCGAGGAATAGGAACAAAATGCCGATCAGCGCGAAGGCGATGACACAGAACCGAAACGCCCCGCTTCCTGGAAGACGGAGGAGCTGGGTGAGCAGCTGCGGCACAAGCAGGGCCAAAGCGGACGCAATCAAGTAGAGTCCGCGCAGCATCAGTCGGTTTTGCGGAGGCCAGCCCCAGCGCATCAGCCGGTAGCGCCATCGGGTTGGAAGCACGAACGCCATGGTTGGCCAAGCAACAGCTTATAAACGCTACTTCAGATCTCCGGATAGATGTCGAAGAAGGATTCCACGCTAATGCGCAGCTGTTTTTCGATTTCTTCTTTCGTCCCTTCCAGAACGTGCATCGTCACATGGGCTTCGCGGCCATTCTTCAGGTGCAGCGTGGCCTCACCTACTTCGGCCACCTCGTCAGCGGGCAGCAATCGCATTCCGTACACTAAAGTCAGATTGGCCATTCGCCATTATAGGACGCTGGCACGAACCGTGATGTGTATTCCGCATGGTCGGGGCCTCCGGTAAAATTTTCTCGTGAAGATACAAATTCTTTTGGCGTTGTTTGTGGGCGCGGCCTGTCTGCCCGCTCCGGCACAGGAGCCTGGGGCGGAAAAGCCGAAGTCGGGCCAGCCTCAGGTCAAAGTCAACATGCTGAACGTGTGTGCGCCGTCTGTGGAAGACCAGAAGGAGATTGCGAATGCTCTGGCTCGCGTTCCCCGGCAGCCCCTCTTTACCGACGATTTTGAAGTGTCGCGGGGCCGTACGACTCTGACCGAAAAGCCAAGCTTTCTGGAAGCCGGTCAAAGCGCGCAGTTCTCCGGCGAACCGGCAAGCGCGCTGTGGGTGCGCATGCGCCGCGAGCTCTCGGTGCAAGCTCTCTTTTCGACAGTGCAATACTCCTTTAGCGTGGACAAACAGTTGATGGTCGAGACGCTCGTGCTGCGCGTGCGCGATCCAAAAGATTTGATGCAGATTGCGATTGAGGACAATGCTTCCGCGGTCGCCAGCCCGGCGGCCATGTTGGGCGCGAATACTCCGCCGACTCGCATCAAGTTGGAGCGCTTTGGAAAATCTTCGGTTGTGCTGGCGCGCTGCTCCGGAAATCCTGAAACCGGCGAGCCTGCTCCCGATCAGAGTGCTTACAATACGTTGTTCCAAAGTGGGGCCGCGCTGATGAGTGCCTATCGCGGCTTGTTGGGTGTACGGCATACCGTTCCGGATGAACTCTCTCGGATGGGACGCTCATCGGCGAAGGCACCACTGCCAGCTACTAAGAAGCCCACTAAGAAGTAGGTCCGCGCGATTCCGGGATATAATCCGCTTGCTGTTTTTTTTGGAGAATCATGCAAAAAGCGTCTTCGTTTGCGATCCTGCTCCTTCTTGGTTTGCTCGTTGTTCCGCCTGTCTCAGCGCAGGAGATGTCGGCTGAGGAGCACTCGCACATGGGCGGAGTGGTCGGCTACGTTCCCCGCGAGGTGTTGGAGCGCCCGATTACGCTGCGTGACAATGTTGGACACGTCAACGATCCCGTCACCACCAAGAATACGGAGGCCCAGACGTTCTACAACCAAGGCATGGCCTACGTCCACAGCTACGTTTGGATCGATGCTGCTCGTTCGTTCAACCAGGCTCTGCGGCTGGATCCCGCTATTGCGCTGGCGCACATTGGTCTATTCCGCGTGTTTATCAATCTTGACGACCTTAAGTCTGCCGGCGAAGAAGTTAAACAAGCGCAAGCTCTGCAATCCGCAATCACCGACCGCGAACGGCGTCGCATCGAAGTCAGCGTAAAGCATTTGGAAGCGATGCAGGATCTCCGTGATGCGGCCAAGCACGAGGCATACAAGCGAGCGCTAGAAGGTGCATTGGACAAGAATCCTGACGACCTAGAGTTGTGGCTACTTCGTGGCAACGCTCAGGAAGGAGCAGCAGACGGTCGCGGCCAGAGAGGGCACGCCGATTCCATTGCATTCTACGAAGCGGTCCTTACCCGCTCGCCCGATAACTTTGCCGCACATCACTATCTGATCCACAGTTACGAATCCATCGGACGCAATGACGAAGCGGAGAAACACGGTGACCGATATGCGCATCTCGCTGACGGAGTTTCGCATGCTCACCACATGTGGGGGCACGACTTGCGCCTGGTAGGGAAGATCGACGCAGCCATCGAGCAGTTTAAGATCGCAAGCCAGATTGAAAGTAACTGGTACAAGAACGACAATCTGGATCCGTCGCTGGATTGGCACCGTCCGCACAATCTCGATCTACTCTCGCGGTCGCTGCAGTACGAAGGCCGCATGAGCGAAGCCGAGCGCTACATTCGCGAAGCCATGCAGCTTGAACCGACGACAATGTACGCTGCGTACAACCGGAAGATTCTGTCCGACTTTCTCATCGCGCGCGGGCGCTATCAGGAGGCTGTCACTGCGGCAATGCCGATGGATCAATCCATGTGGGCATTGGGAAGGCTGGGCGGCCATGTGGTGAAAGCTCGAGCCCTCCTAGCTATGAACAAGGCGAAAGAAGCCGAGGCGGAACTTGCAGCTGCGGAAAAAGAAATTCCGGAATGTAAGAAGGGATTTACGGGAGTAGTCACATTCGAGCGCATCGCGGACGATCAGTTGAATGAAGTTCGCGGTGAGCTTCTATTGCGGGCTTCCAATCAAACCTCTAAGCCAAAAGCCAACGAACTTCTTCGGCAGGCAGCCGAATCGCTTGCCTCGCACCGTGGCGCCGATGCGCTGGCTGAGCTATATCTTCTCGAGCACATTGCCAGCGTCGCGCGTGAGCAGCAACAATGGGAACTCGCGGCACACTGTGCGGAACTAATGATGGCCTTCGATCCAAACTACTTCGGTGCCCGTTACGCTGCGGCTCTGATAGCTGGCCACACTGGCGACACAGCTAAGAACTATTCAGAAATGGCGGTGGCAAGAAAGCTCTGGAGTCACTCCGACCCCAACCTGCCGGAGCTGGCGGCGACGAATCAATAGTCGGCGCGTCCTTTCTCACCTTGGGATTCCTTCGGCGTATTTCCCGGAACGCAATTTCGTCGTTACCCTGGTTACCTAGTAGATGTTACGGCTTACGGGCTATGATCCCGCTACCGTGAGAAAAGGGCAAATAGTCCGGGTTCTGGTGGCAGTCCTCGCACTTTCCTGTCTGGGCGAAGCCAAGCAATTGGCCGTGGTCGCGGACAAGGGCAGCGACACCAGTAACGTCAAAGCAGCCGATCTCACCAACATCCTCATCGGGAAGACTAAGACTTGGCCGGATGGTAAGGTCGTGCGGGTCATCCTGCGCGATCCCTCGTCCCCCGATATGGAGCTTGTTTTGCGCCGCCTATTGAACATGACGGCGGATCAAGCCCATACCTTGTTCCAAACGCATCCCGGCCAAATTGTGGTCGCGGAATCCGATGAAGCTGTCCAGCGGCTGGTTTCGTCCACCCGCGGCGCGATTGGAATTGTCGACCTCTACTCGCTGACCAAAGATGTCAACGTCGTGAAAATTGATGGCAAACTGCCGTTCGATAACGGTTATTTGCTGAAGGGAAATTAGCTATGCTGGCTGGAAATGCAATCAAGAAAATAGTGCTTGTTGGACTGGGTCTCGCATGTGTCGCTTCGGCCGCTCTAGCTCAGGAGACGGCTGTGTTGCCGTTTACCTCTAAGTCTCCAGCCGCGCGCCGCATGGCAGAGGATTCATTAACAGAATACCTCGATCACGTGCAGCAGCCTGAAGCAATCGCCACCCTTCGTAAGGCCGTTAAGCTTGATCCCGAGTTTGCCATGGGTCATGAACTGCTGGCTCAGATTAGTCTCGATTCCGCCGAGCAGATTGCCGAGCAGCGAAAAGCTTTTCTCAACCGGCGCCACGCCAGCGCGTCCGAACAACTCGTGATTGAGTGGTACCAGGATGCCATGGACGACAAGCTGATTTCCGCCATCACCAAGATGAACGATCTGCTGAGGCAATATCCGCACGACAAATCTGTGGTTTGGATGACGTCATGGTGGCTTATGACCCAGGCGCAGTTCGAGCGGGCTGTCGCGGTCTATGAGCGTTCCGGAATCACAGATTCTCCTGGGCTCATCAATAACATGGGCTACAACAACGCTAGTTTGCACCGTTTTGATGAGGCATTCGCCTTCATGAAAAAATACGTCGCTGCCATCCCGGGCGATCCGAACCCGCAAGACTCCTACGCGGAAATCTTGCGGCTGGCCGGGCAGTTCGACAAGTCTATTGAGCACTATCGCGCAGCTCTCGCCATCGATCCAAAGTTTTATTCTTCGCAGTACGGAATCGCGGACACCTACTCCTTAAAGGGAGATCAGGTGCAAGCGCGTAAAGAGTATGAGATTGCATTCAAGAACTTCCCTCTGGCGGAATTGCAGCAGATCATGTGGCAGACCCGCCGAGCCGCCACCTATGTTCGTGAAGCGGACTACAAAGGAGCGGACAAGGCGTTCCAGGCACTCGCTAATTATGCTCACGCTCGGAATATCAGCCAGATAGAAGCCGATACCTACCGGCAGATGGCGATGTACCAACCCAATACGAAACAGGCGTTGATGTACCTGAACCGAGCCGATGCCGCTCTGGCCGAAGGCAAGAATGCAATGAAGACCGCGATTCAACAGGAATCGGCGCAAATTCAGCGGGCGCGTGTCGAGCTTGCGCTGCAGACGGGGCAGATGGCAACCGCGCATGCTGGCGTGGAACGCTTGACGAAAATGGCGGACAGCTCTGGCGACAAGCTGATCGAGCAGGCTTACCACGGAGCAGCAGGAGCGGTCGCCTTCGCTGACCGCAAATACGACGACGCTGTTTCTTTTTTGGAAGAAGACATCAATAACCCGTTGTCGTTGCAGCTGCTCAAAGATGCGTATATGAAGACAGGAAACAAGTCCGCAGCCAAGCGTACGAGTGACATCCTTGCAGGCCTGAACGAGCCTACCCTGGAGCAGGCTCTGGTCGTTCCGGCTTTCCGGAAGTGTTATCAGGACGCGGCCTGCAGTGGGAATGTAAAGAACGTTTCAGTCGATCACATGCATATGCAGTAAGGGCTCACGGTAAACTAGCCGTTCCTGGCATAGCATATTGTCCTTCAGAAGGGCTTCAGCCCTGAGCATTCGACTTTCTCCGAAGGCCATTCCCATTCTCTGCGCCTTGCAGGATTCCATTTTTCCCGCACCTGCTTTTCACGAACCCTCCCACTCTTGGTAAGATTAGATGGTGCTTGAAACTGAGCGGCCCGTTCTTCATCTAAGTCTGTGTTCTCTGAAATTCTTAATGCCATGACCGAAAATATCCGCAACGTCATCATCCTTGGCTCGGGCTGTTCCGGCCACACGGCAGCGCTCTACACTGCGCGGGCTAACCTGAAACCGCTTGTGCTGGAAGGCCATGAGCCCGGTGGACAGCTCTCTCTCACCACTCTGGTCGAGAACTTCCCCGGCTTCCCCGACGGAATTCAAGGCCCTGAACTGATTGAGAACATGAAGAAGCAGGCGTCGCGTTTCGGCGCTGAGTATCGGAATGGCCACATCGTCAGTGCGGATCTCAGCCAACGGCCTTTCACCCTCAATCTCGGAAAAGAGCCGGTGAAGACCAATGCCCTCATCATTGCCAGTGGTGCTTCGGCGCGCTGGCTGGGGCTGCCCAATGAGCAAGCGTTAATCGGGCACGGCGTTTCGTCCTGCGCCACGTGCGACGGGTTCTTTTTTTCCGGTAAGGAAATCGCCGTCATCGGTGGTGGGGATACCGCGATGGAGGAGGCGACCTTCCTGACTCGCTTCGCCAGCAAAGTGACCATCATTCACCGGCGCGAAGAATTTCGCGCTTCGAAGATCATGCTGGAACGCGCACAAAAAAATCCCAAGATCGAGTTCCTGATGGATACGGTTGTGGAAGATGTTCTCGATGTCTCTAAGAAAGAAGTGACGGCGCTCAAGGTACGCAACATCAAGACAGGCAAAGCTTGGGATTTCCCAACCAGCGCCATGTTCCTGGGTATTGGCCATGAACCGAATGCCAAAATGTTCCTGGGCCAGCTGGATGCCGACAAAGATGGATATCTGGTAACGCAGCAAAATGTCCTGACGCGCATTCCCGGCGTATTCGCTTGCGGTGACGTCATGGACCGCCGCTATCGCCAGGCCGTCACCGCAGCCGGAACGGGGTGCATGGCTGCGATCGAAACAGAAAAATTCTTGGAAGAGAAAAGCCACTAAAGTCATGTCCGCAGCAACCAATCTTCCAGGAGAACCTGCTTGCTGAGAGCCTTCTTCGTCTCTCTCTCCGAGAATCGAACTATTCGCGGGATGGCGGAGCGTTCCTCCATTGGACAGAAGCTGTCGAGCCGTTTCGTTGCAGGAACAACAATTCAAGATGCTGTTTCAGCCACGCAGGCCGTGAACCAGCTTGGCATGCATGTTTCGCTCGACAATCTGGGCGAAAATGTAACCAACCCAGACGAAGCCCGTCACAGCGCGAAACTTTACGACCAGATTCTCGAGGAAATCGGGTCTCGCCGCCTCGATGCCAATGTCAGCGTGAAGCTCACGCACATGGGCTTCGATCTCGACGAAAAACTGGCCCTCGACATTGTGAGCGGCCTGGTTGCAAAAACTGCGGCTATGCGACCCAAGAACTTCGTCCGCGTCGACATGGAGGGCTCTCTCTACACGCAGCGCACGCTGGATCTGGTTCATGAACTCCACCGTCGTCCCGGTCACCAAGGCTGTGTTGGAGCTGTCATCCAAGCCTATTTATTTCGCAGCGAGAATGACGTTGAGAAGCTTCTCGCCGAGGGCATCCGCATCCGCCTCTGCAAAGGCGCTTACAAAGAAGCAGGCGATATTGCTTTTCAGAAGATGCCGGAAGTGGATGCCAACTATGTGAAGTTAATGAAGCGTCTGATGAAAAGCGGCGTTTACCACGGGCTCGCCACCCACGACGAACGCATCATTGAGCAAGCTATCGCTTTCGCGCGTGCCGAGAAGATTCCGCCCGACGCGTTTGAGTTCCAGATGCTGCACGGAATTCGTCGCGATCTGCAGCAAAAACTTGTACAGGATGGTTGGAACATGCGCGTCTACATTCCATTCGGCACGGAGTGGTATCCCTACTTCATGAGAAGACTGGGCGAGCGTCCCGCGAACGCGATATTTATTTTGAAGAATTTGTTCCGCTGAGGCGGCGACGCCGGGTTTATTCCTGGTCTCCGCCATCCGGCGCAGCTATTGGCAACTGAGTCACTCCGTTCAGCATCTCCCGCTCTTGCGGCGAAAACATGCCTTGAAAACGCGGCGAGCTCAACACTCGCTGGCGCCGTTCAGGTGGCATCTGCCGCAAATTCCGGATTGCCGCAGTCATCGTGCGTCGCCGTTCGGCTGGCATCTGCCGCATGCTCTTATAAAGGTCCCGTGCATGCTGTTGCTGCTGGGGCTTCAAATGTTCCCAGGTTTCCATGCGTTGCAAAATGCGTTCGCGCCGCTCTGGAGGCAGGTTGCTGAAGTTCTGCAACCGCCCACGCAATTGCTCCTGTCTCTGCGGAGGAAGCTTTTGGAAATTGGGGTCGTCGCGCAAAGCGCGTTCCTGCTGCTCTGGTGGCAGGCTCTCATTGTTACGCAGCCAATCGCCAGCGTGTGGACCAGGGCGCGGCACCGGGGCAGTGGGACGTGGAACAACTGGATTGCGCTCAACCGAATTTGGACGAATAGTATTAGGTCGAACTGAATCAGTCTGAACCTGGCTTCGATTCTCCGAACCGTAAGGTCGCTCCGTGCGTCGCTCCGGCTGCTTTTCGGCTCGTCGCTCAGGTTGCCGCTCAGCCCTAGGCTCCTGCCGTTCCGCCTTGCGCTCCTGCCGCTCTGCCTTATGCTCCTGCCGCGCTTCGCGCTGTTGCGGGCGTGCCTGCGCGTGCGCGGATGCCAGCGCCACTCCGCAAGCGACTGCGGCACCTAGCATCATCCTTGCGATAGAGTTCAGCTTGCGCACGTGTTATCGGCCTCTATGTTCTGTTCCAACGAGCTCTTCTAGTTGTCGCTCGTCGCCTGGTCCTGATGGCTGTCAATATCGTCCAACACATCAAAATTAGCGTATAGATCGTCGTCGCGGTCCAATGTCTGCAAATCGGCAACAGCCGTGCCGCGCTGCACGCCTTCGGCATTAGAAGCTGAAGGCTGATTGATCGCAATCTTGCTCGGCGTTCCAGTAACCGTTGTGTGCTTCAGACTCACCACGCCAACTCCAACGGCGACCAAAAATGCAGCGGCAATCGCCAGCGCAGGGCGCGGCAACCAAACGAACCATCCACGCGATGCGCGAGCACTCTCGGCATCTCTCTCTTCACGCAGACGAGCCTGCAAACGAGTATCGAAATGCGGCGAAGGCTCCGGTGCCTTCCATTCGTCGAGTAACGCCATGGTCTGACGAAGTTCCTGCAACTGGGTCGCGCAAGGCGCGCAAGTTTCTAAATGCTGCACTGTCGCAGGCGATGGTTCTTCCAACCCAATCGCCAAGTCCGGCATCGATTCACGAATCTCAGAGCAATTCATATTGAACCTCACAGCTTACACAAACTCTTTCAACTGTTCGCGCAATGTTTCATAAGCGCGAAACAGCAACGACTTGATAGCGGATTCACTCAGCTTCAAAACCTCCGCAATCTGCTTATAATCCATCATCTGATACTTGTGCATCAGCACCGCATTCCTTTGCTTGTCAGGTAACGACAACACGCGCTGACGTATGGCCATCAAGCGTTCCCGCCGCACCATGTTCTGCTCGACGGATAGGGAAGTGTCCGGCACATCAAATCCCAGCCCGGTTGCTTCGTCCTTTTCGTCCACGCTCACCGTGTTTTCAGGGCGCTCGTGCTTGGTGTCGCGGGCGTAGTTCATCGACAGGTTCGTCGCAATGCGATAAAGCCAAGTCGTAAATTTGGCACTCGCCTCATACGTTTGCCGCGAACGATACACGCGCAGAAACACTTCCTGCGCCAGTTCCTCAGCAGATCCCTCAGTGCGCGTCGCCCGATACATAAAGTGAATAATCGGACGACGGTACTTTTGTACCAAAAAGTCAAAAGCGTCTTCGTCGCCAGCCTTCACGCGCAGCATGATCTGCGCGTCACCGCCAGTATCCAAAGTAGCGCTGTCAGACGCAGGCATAGCGCCCGTCCCAACTTCAGGCGATACGACCGCCGTGGCTAGGAATCCACTTCCCAAGCTTCCATTGAGGGCAACGCTGCTCACATTTGTAGGAACCCGTTCGGCTGCAGAAAGTTGCACCGCTCCGGCGGCCGTGGTGGAGGCGGGGCCGGGGTGAGGACGGGATGGCGTATTTTCGCCCGACATGATCGTGAAACCTATGATGCGCAACCACTTACGCAGAGCTGTCTGCAAAAGAGATGTCCAAGGCTACCACGCTCTCTGAGGTGGAAGAAAGCGGCTACTTTGGTATAATCACCAAATTGCAGTGGGCGCTTAACTCAGCGGTAGAGTGCCACCTTCACACGGTGGAAGTCGTAGGTTCAAGTCCTACAGCGCCCACCATCTAACCTTCCGCTTCTGCCATCCGCGTATCTTTTCAGATAAACTTCACCCTTAGTTTGTAAATTGAAGAAACTGGAGAAACTCACTATGAAACTCTTTTCGAAGGTTGCACCGGTTCTGACCTTGCTTGCACTTGCATTGAGCCTGTCGGCGCAGTCCAAGGATGCAAAAACTACAAGAGTCAGCATGGCGGACGCACGCAAGACTGCCCTTGCCAGTTCGAACGGCAAGATCAAGAGTGAGGAGTTGGAAAAGGAGAAAGGAAAACAGATCTACTCCTTTGACATCGAAATGCCGGATGGGTTGCACGAAGTGAATGTTGATGCCGCTACCGGTAAACTGATCGACGACAAGATTGAGAACGCGGCCGATGAGGCGAAGGAAGCTGCGCAAGATAAGAAAGAAGCTGCCAAGAAGGCCAAGAAGGCTGCTGCGACGAAACCGAACGTACAGTAACGGTTTAGAAACAGCGAATTGGGAGTCGCGGTGCCCACGTGAGGAGCTTGGGCCCGAGATTCTGTCAGGCTCAGCAGCTGTTCTCTTGAAAGCCATTAGGATATTTGGTGAGGCACGCGACCGGAAGATGAAGATCATTTTGTGGTTTCTCGATCCCCGGGTTTTGCTCTGCTGGTCGGCAATTTGCTGCTCAGCTTGGGCGCAAAGCGATCGCCTGGCCGCTGCGAAGGTTTCGTTGCAGACGAACCAGGAGCAGTCGGCAAACAGTCCTTCGTCGGAGCCTGCAGCGAACCCAACGCCAGCGTCCGATGCGGCACCTACGACGATCACCTTGCAGGATGCATTGAAGCTGGCTCGCAAGAATACTCCCGCGTATCAATCTGCGTTGACGGATTTCGCACTCGCACATGAAGACAAGGTGCAAAGCCGCGGAGCGCTGCTTCCGAACCTGAATTTCAACACACAGGCCATCTACACGCCGCCTGCTGCGAAGAAGGATACGGCGGGCCGGTTTATCGCGGCCAACGGAATTCATGAGTACGTCAGCCAGGCCAACGTGCATCAGGTGTTGGGGTTCGATACCTTGGCTATTTATCGCAAGACGGCTGCTGCCGAGGCCGTCGCGCGCGCAAAGTCGGAGATTGCTGCGCGAGGACTCGTGCTTACCGTAGTGCAGACCTACTACGCATTCGTGGTGGCCCAGCGCAAGTATGCGACTGCGCAGAAACTGTCCGCCGAGGGTGAGCGCTTTCTGAACATTAGTCGCAAGCTGGAGAACGGCGGTGAAGTAGCGCACGCGGACGTGATCAAGGCGCAACTGCAGTTCAATCAGCAGACTCGGGATTTGCGTGAAGCGCAGTTGTCGATGGATCGCAGCCGCCTGGGTTTGGCGGTGTTGATTTTTTCTGACTTCAATCAAAACTTTTCAGTAGTCGACGACTTGCAGTCGCCCGAGCCGCTGGCTTCTTTCCAGGAAGTGCAAACTGCGGCCGGCACTAAGAATCCTGAACTGCGTGCGGCCCTGGCCTCGCTAGATGTTGCCAGACAGGATGTAGCCGCTGCTTGGGGAGGACTGCTGCCTAGCGTTGGATTGGATTATTTTTACGGGATCGATGCTACCAGCTTCGCGACCAGAAGCTATGTGCTTGGCCCGACCGGGAACAAGATCGGTACCGTCAACAATCTTGGTTACTCCATGAGCGCGACCCTGCAATTCCCCGTGTTCAGCTGGGGATCGGGCTATAGCAAAGTGAAACAAGCGAACTTGCGACGCAACCAGTCACGCGTGGAATTGAGTTTCACGCAGCGTCAGCTTTTAGCGAATTTGCGAACATTTTACGATGAGGCCCAGGCTGCGCGCGGTGAATTAGATTCGCTCAAGCAGTCCGCCGAGCTGGCGGTCGAAAGTCTGCGGTTGACCACACTGCGCTATCAGGCGGGCGAAGCGACTGTGCTGGAAGTTGTCGACGCGCAGAATACCCTGGCGCTGTCACGCAACGCCTACGATGATGGTCAGGCGCGTTACCAAACGGCGTTGGCTAATCTGCAAACGTTGACGGGAAATTTGTAGAGTGGAATAGAAATAGCAGATTCTTTACTGTGAACCAGTTCGGACTGACAAATAAGAGGTTCCGAGTAGGCGCAGCCGTAGATCGTGCGTTCTGAAAACACAAATGGACAACTTAAATTCACTAACGCTACCTTCAAGCCGCACCCTGCGCCAAGGTCTCCTGCTCGTGCCTGTGGCTGTCTTTGCTCTGCTGCTTAGCGGCTGTAACAAGGCAGAGAAAGATCCCGATCCCGAAGTTAGCGTCGAGGTTGCGTCTGTGAAACAGGCTACTATCCAGCACACAGTCGCCGCAGAGGCGGTTTTATTCCCGCTGGAGCAAGCGGCCATTACGCCGAAGATCAGCGCACCGGTCAAGAGTTACACCGTGAAGCGTGGCAGCCGCGTGCATAAAGGCCAGTTGCTGGCCGTGCTGGAGAACCGCGACTTAGCTGCTGCGGCGCAGGATAATGGCGGCGCTTTCGAGCAGGCACAAGCCTCGTACCAAACAACCACCGCTGCCAGCTTGCCGGAAGAACTGCAAAAGTCGAAAGGCGACATGGAAGCGGCGCAAAAGATGCTGGATGCCGGAGAAAAGCTTTACAAGAGCCGGCAAGACTTGTTTGAGCAAGGCGCGTTACCTCGCAAGGATCTAGACCAAGCTCTTGTGTCCGTAACGCAGGCTCGCAACCAATTTGAGCTAGCGAAGCGACACTATGACGCATTGGTAGCGTTCGGAAACCGACAAGGACAACGTGCTGCGGAGGGACAACTGAAATCCGCAAAGGGCAAGTACGAGGGCGCGGAAGCGATGTTGAGCTATTCGCAAATTCACAGTCCTATTGATGGATTCGTCACCGACCGTCCTCTTTATCCGGGCGAAATGGCAGCTGTAGGCACCCCGTTGCTCACTGTGATGGATATTTCGCAAGTCATCGCAAGGGCGCACATTCCTCAGAGCGAAGCCGCGATGCTTAGCGTCGGCTCGAAGGCAACTATGACGGTTCCTGGCATGGACGAGCCTGTAGAGGGCAGGATAACGGTAGTCAGCCCAGCGCTGGACCCGAACAGCACCACCGTCGAAGTATGGGTACAGGCGAAGAATCCAACGCAACTCCTGAAGCCTGGAACTAGCGTGCAGCTTTCCATGCTGACGAAGGCGATCCCGAACGCGCTGGCCATCCCGGCGGCGGCTGTGCAGCCCGGTGCGGATGGCGCGACGGTCGTGATGCTATTGGGCGAGGACAACCGCGCGCATCAGGTGACAGTTCGTACCGGCGTTCGCCAGGGCGACGACATCCAAATCCTGGAGGGCCTTAAGGTAGGCGATAAGGTAATTCTCTCAGGCGCCTACGGACTACCCGACAAGACGAAGGTCAAAGTAGAGGTTCCGAAAGCGAAAGACTCTGGTGCCGGAGAGGCTAAGGACAAAGACTCAGTAGTAGGAAGTACGACTCCGCATGGAAACTTGCGCAGCCGCTCTTAAGTCGATTGAACTGCCCTAACGAATAGTCTGGGGAGAATGAACCGAATATCGTTCTTTTCCGCCGATTTGTATTTCCACAAACCGACCGTTCAGTTAGAAATCCACAGCGTCCCCCTCAAAAGAACACTTGCGTGGTGTTCTGTTTATGAATTAATCTCCCGCCATATCAGTATTCTGGAAAAACCCACGGCCACAGGCTTTTCCATCGTCGAGCGCGGATTGCTCGCTGCGGTTGCGTTTCCAAAAATCATAGCTGGACCCAGGAGATCAAAATGTTTGTTCGAACGCGTTCTCACGCGAGGAGCATCGTTTCTCTCGCGTTGTTGTTTCTCGGCAGTACCATTGCATCGTCCGCTCAAGGACACGTCACCACACGGTGGAACGTCAAGCATGACGTTTCAGCACCTCTCAGCGAAATGATCAAGAATGCTCCCAAGGCGACAGCGGGAGCCAAGCATGAGGCCGAACCCTTGCGAAGGATACCTCTGCCTCCAGGTCTGCTGCCGGGAGTGGAAGACTCTGTCCGGCAGAGCACCGCGGTTCCGAATTTAACCCCAGCCGCCAGCCTGAGCTTCGATGGCTTGGGGAATGCATCGCTTGGGTTTACCGTGAGCAGCGCGCCGCCAGATACGAACGGCGCAATCGGCGCTACGCAGTACTTCCAGATCGTGAACTCGTCTTTTGCTGTGTTCAATAAGACGACTGGCGCGAAAGTCGCAGGTCCGACAACGACGAATACGCTGTGGTCCGGGTTCGGCGGAGGTTGTCAGACGAACAACGATGGTGACGGTATCGCCCTCTATGACAAGCTTGCCAACCGATGGGTCATCAGTCAGTTTTCGGTGTCGACCACGCCGTTCCTGCAATGCGTGGCCGTATCGACGACTTCCGATGCGACCGGAACCTACAATCGGTACTCGTTCCAATACTCAACCTTCGACGATTATCCGAAGATGGGTGTCTGGCCCGACGGTTACTACACCACGTTCAACATGTTCAACGGCAACACCTTTGTCGGTGCCGACTCCTGCGCTTACAACCGTACGGCCATGCTGGCTGGAACGGCAGCCCAGCAAGTATGCTTCCAGCAAGGCTCTGGTGTGGGCGGGTTGTTGCCTGCGGACTTGGATGGTACGACTGCACCACCAGCCGGATCTCCGAACTACCAGATTTTCTTCGGCACAAACTCGCTACAGATGTTCAAATTCCACGTGGATTTTGTGAATACGGCGAACTCCACTTTTACCGGTCCAACGAGTATTCCTGTAGCCGCATTTTCACCACTTTGCGGTGGAGGGACTTGCGTAGTCCAGCCTGCTGGCGGCAATCAATTGGATTCTCTGGCGGATCGTCTGATGTTCCGTTTAGCCTATCGCAATCTGGGCAACCACGAATCGCTGGTGACCAGCCATGCGGTCGTCGCCGGGACCAGCGGAGGTGTTCGCTGGTATGAAATCCAGAATCCGAGCGGCACTCCAGTCATGGCGCAGCAATCTACCTTTGCGCCCGATTCCAGCTACCGCTGGATGAGCAGTGCGGCCATGGATCAAGCCGGAAATCTCGCAGTTGGATATACCGTATCCAGTAGTTCGGTGAATCCATCAGTGCGCTTCGCGGCGCGATTGGCGACTGATCCTGCGAACACTCTGGGTGCGGAAGTCAGTGCGGTTGCCGGAGGCGGCGTACAGAACGGAAGCACCTCCAACGGCCCGTTAACACGCTGGGGAGATTACAGCGCTATGACCGTCGATCCCGTAGATGACTGTACTTTCTGGTATACGCAGGAGTACATGAAGACGACGGGTTCGTTCAACTGGAACACCAGGATCGCGAGCTTCAAGTTCCCGAGTTGCGGCGCTTCCGGACCAACGGCGACGCTCAATCCGACTAGTTTGACATTCGCAAATCAGAACGTGGGAACCACCAGTGCGGCGCAGAACATCACGCTTAGTAACGGCGGAGCGGCTGCGTTGGCCATCACCGGTATCGCGGCAAGCGCAGACTACGCGCAGACGAACACTTGCGGAGCATCTCTGGCGGCTGGGGTAAACTGCACCATCAGCGTGACCTTCACGCCGACGGTCGCGGGTGCGCGCACTGGCACAATTACCGTGACGGACAATGCTCCGGGCGGCACTCAAACTGCGAGCTTAACGGGTACGGGCGTTGCTGTTGGAGTTCCTGACTTTACGGTTTCGGATTCTCCAACATCGTTAACCGTGAAGCAGGGAACCAACGGCACCAGCACCATCACCGTGGCGAGCCTGAACAGCTTTAGCTCGGCGACTACGTTGAGCGTCTCCGGTCTGCCTACAGGCGTGACTGCGGCGTTCTCGGTTAATCCTGTCACTCCTCCCGCAAACGGCAGCGCAACTTCTGTGCTGACGCTTACGGCATCCGCAACGGCGACGGTGGGAACATCTACCGTCACCATTACGGGCACATCGGGAGCTACGTCGCATACCGCCACTCTCAGCCTGACGATCAGTTCAGCAGCGGCCACACAGCTGTTGGTGAACCCTGGTTTTGAAACCGGAGTTGCAACTCCATGGGTGCTGACATCTGGCGTTCTGAACGGGCCCAACAGCACGGGTGAACCGCCGCATAGCGGAGCCTGGAATGCGTGGATGAACGGCTATGGCACCACGCATACCGATCAGACTACGCAGACCGTGACCATTCCTTCCACCGCAACCAGCGCTACTTTGACGTTCTGGTTGCATATCGACACGGCGGAAACGACTACGACGACGGCGTTCGACACACTCAGCGTTCGGGTGCTCAATTCCGCAGGAACGGTTCTCTCAACTTTGGGAACGTTCTCCAACCTGAACCGCGCGGCTGGTTATCAGCAACGTTCGTTCAGCGTACTCAGCTTCAAGGGACAGACCATCAAGATCAACTTCTTGGGTCAGGAAGATACGAGCTTGCAGACGTCCTTTGTTATTGATGACACCGCGCTGAACGTTCAGTAGGAAGCTGCCGAAAGAAGCCGGGCCGGAGTCCGCGAGGAGTCCGGCCCACTTTTATTTATGGAGGCGTGGGCGTCCCCGCCCGCGCTGTGATTAGGCACTCCCCACCTTACTGTGCCGGAGTTTCCGGAACAGAGGCAGTTGTGACGTTGCTGGCAGTTGACTCAGAAGCCGGAGCTGGAGTAGCGGTTACCGGCGTCTCGGCGACAGGATTAGTCTTCGCAGGTTCGATCCTCACCGTCGCCAGAATCTTCTCCAGGCGATTGAAGACCTTATCTCGATCAACGTGCTTCATCCCGGCTTCTTCTCTCGCGACCGTCGTCACGTTCAGCGCAAACTCGTAGCAGGCTCCATTCTGGAACGTGCGATAGTACTTTGCATCGTCTTGACGAGCGCCTTCTCCGGCGACGGATTCCTTCGCCAGCAACTCGCCATCGCCAATCTTGAGCTTGCCCGCCTCGACGGTGGCGGAGCTTTCGGTGGACGACGCTTTTGTCGATGATACTTTGGTGGACTGTGCTTCGATGGACGGCGTGATGGATGCCGTTACCGAAGCGGTTTCAGTTGGCCAAGGCACCGCAGCCAGTGCAGTCGCAGCAGGTGAAGTTGCAGCAAAGCCAGCCTGAGCCGCATCGCCAGGGGCTAAAGCCTTGTCTTCAACTTTCTGTTCCGATTTGTCGTCGGTGATCTTCTTGATCGCCGAATCCTTTTCGGGGAACCCGCATTGCACCGCCGTGAGCGCTTTGTTCACGCTCACGCCAAAGAATGCAGAGGCAAAATCGGTATTTGGAAACGACGCTTCGGGCAGCTCGACCGCAGCCAGAGCCACTCCGCCGGGTTGAGCGGAAGTCAACGGCGCGGGGCTTCCGGCGATCAGTTCGTTGGCGGCATCTCCCACTTCCACGCTGTACTTGCGCGGATAGACGAAGGAGACGCCGTAAGTCTTGTCCTTATACGTTCGAACCGCGGACCGTTTCTTCGCAACCTTCTTGGGAGCTGCCTTCGCAACTTCGGTAGCTGGCAGCGCCGAACTGGACGTGTCCACATGCGGCGGCGTCAACGGAATCTGGCTGGTTGAGTTGGCGGCCTTCGGTTTATCGCTGGAGCAACCAACGGTAATGGAACAAGCGAGCAGCACTGCCGCAAAGACGGCCGTGCCGATATTCTTCTCCCAAACAACGGAGCTTGGGGATTCTGCAATTTTCCTGACTACATCGAGACGTTTCATGGTGACCACCTCCTGCTGCTGAGCAGCGCTTAGGGAGAATGCACGGAGAGAGCCATGAGCGAAGTTGCTGATTCGGGATGGGTTTAGCGTGAGGGCGGCCTTCGTACGGCGTGGGTGTGGGGACACGCTGTTGATAGGACGACACGTCCGGTGGGAATAACTGTCACCGCGTCAGTGGTTGTTTTTTCGGAGTTCACGCGCGCAATAGCCGCTACTCGTTCCAATAAAAAACTTTTCCGTTTACCGAAAATGCGTATATCTTCGCAGGAGGAGTGTGCAAATGCGACAATCAAGTCTTATTCTTGGGTTACTCGCGGTATTTCTCATCGGTGTACCGGTCTCGGCCCAGCAGATGGCCAGTCCGATCCAATCCATGAAGCTGCTCACTGCGGATGTGGGCTGGGCATCGAATGGCCAGACGCTTTTCTGGACCACGGACGGCGGGAAGCATTGGAAGGACATCACGCCAAAATTGGCCCACAAGTGGCAGGCCGTTTCGTCGGTGTCGTTCCTCGACACCTCGACGGGCTGGGCTCTGCTCAACTGCGCGGACCGTCACAGCGAGAAGATGGATGACACCTGCTTTGAGGTGGCGGCCACAACCGACGCAGGCGCGAACTGGTCGGTGGTGCATCCGAAGGTTGTGGACCCCGACCCAGAATCGGGCTTTTCGGGACGCACGTATCTTGGCTTCGCGGATCAGACTCACGGCTGGATGGTCCTACAGATCAACAAGAGCGTTGGCCTCAGCTCGGGCGTCATGCTCAGAACGGAAGATGGTGGCAAAACGTGGATCCGGTTACCCGCCCCACCTATTGCCGACCACTTCTATTTTGTCACCGCCAAAGATGGGTGGCTGGCGGGTGG
>JANXUC010000054.1 GCA_025352065.1 Acidobacteriaceae bacterium
AGCCCACCGGCAACCTGGACGCTGCCAATGAAGAAATCGTGATGCGGCTTCTGCGCGAATTGCATGAGCAGGGCCGAACCATCGTTATGGTGACGCACGACCCGGTGGTAGCGCGCATGGCGGACCGCCGCATTGAACTGCACCACGGTCGCATCGCTTCCATGGAAACATTTTCGATGGTGGATGAGTTGCAGATCGACGAAGTGCTGGAAACGATTTGGGTACTGGAAGAACATGGCGAATCCGCCGAAGTTGATCGCATGCAGGTTCACGGCGCAGTGCCGGTAAGCCTCTTGGTGGAACGCATGGCACAGGCGGGATTGGTGACTGCGACGCCGCATCCGCCCGAGATTCACCAACACCGTACGATCCACAACCCGTGCCATGAAGAACTGACTTCGGTGGGATATTCCACAGCAGAAGGCAGTTACATAGTTGAGATGACGGCGCGCGGAAGGGAGCGCGCTGGCAATATCATTCGGCGACACAGGCTCACAGAACGCCTTTTCACCGACAGCCTGCATATGGAAAATGAAACAGAAATTGCCGAGCAGGCCTGCAAGTTTGAGCACATTCTTTCGCAGGAAGCGACGGACAAGATCTGTGCGTTCCTTGGGCATCCAAAGACATGCCCGCATGGAGCGCCGATTCCTCCAGGTCCCTGCTGCGGCGCTAGATTCGTCGAGAGTGAGACGGAAAAGACCGTGGTACGAGCTCTCTAGATGACCCCGCCGCGCCCTTGCATTGGATTGTTCGATTCCGGCCTCGGCGGATTGACCGTGCTGAAGGCTCTGGCCTCAGTTGTTCCGGATGCGGATTACATCTATTTTGGCGATACGGCACGGCTGCCGTACGGCTCGAAGTCCGCGGAGACGGTGACGCACTATGCTTTGGACGCTGCCAGACATCTGGAGCAATTGGGCGCGGAGATGCTCGTGGTGGCGTGCAATACCGCGACCGCACTTTCCTTGGAAGCAATCACCAACGGATTGAGGATTCCCGTCGTAGGAGTCATTGAACCGGGCGCGCAGGCAGCGGCGCAAGCTTCACGCAACAAGAAAGTCGTCGTGATCGGAACAGAAGCAACCGTCGCCAGCCACGCATACCAGAGAGCGTTGAAAAAACTAGGAGTTGATTCGCACGAGAAAGCCTGTCCCTTGTTTGTACCCTTGGTGGAAGAGGGCTGGTCCGAACATTCCGTGACGGATCAGGTGGCGCGGATCTATCTCGATGAGGCATTCGCCGGTGATTTTCGCGACGCGGATGTGCTGGTGCTGGGGTGTACCCACTATCCCCTCATCAAGTCGGTGTTGCAGCGCTGGGAACCCCGTGTGACCATTGTCGATTCGGCGGAGTCAACGGCTCGGGCCGTTGCTGCAAAGCTTGGCACACGTGTGACTAAAGACGGGCCGTCTGGGATGCGATTCATGGCTACGGATTCGGTTGAGAAGTTTCGACGATTGGGCGAAAAGTTCTTGGGCCGCCAAATCTCGGCAGTGCAGCACGTCGATTTGAAGGAATAAGATTAGGTTGTCTGTGTTCCAGTGACGTTTGTAAGTGGGGAAAACTTCATGTCCGCAGATTCTACGACTACGGGAGGCTTATTGCCTTTTTTCCTTGTGGGAATGCTGTTAGTACAAGGAATACCAATATGGATTTCTGTTAAAGCCAAGAATATTGGAGATAAGCCTTATCGATAGGGTACCTATGTCGCCCTGATGACTGGATGGGAAGCGGTCATTTTCTTGTGCTATACGATCTTCTCAGTCAATACGGGCGGGAGAGTAGTGCTAGGTGTGATAACAGGATGCTCGACTCTTTGCTGCGTAGGATTGTTGCGTCGGCGCAGATTCGGCGTGGTTCTGTTTGTCGCTACCTATTTGATATTACTGATCGCGGTGCCGTTGTTAGACGCCTTCAACAATAAGCCCACCAGCAATGAAAAGCAGGGGCAATCCTTCCTAGTACTAGTTTTCACCATTATGACGACGATCTATTTCAAGAGAAGATGGCGTTTGATGGATTCGTAGGTTGGTCATGAATCAATCTCACGCTTAATGTTAAATTCGACGCTCTCTTCCTCAGCCCCTATAATCAAGAATTATCTATTTTCTGGAGCCACCACCGAGTGCCTGACGCCAATCCAGCGCCAAACAACGACGCGCCCAAGTTCGATCTGAAAGCCACGATCAACCTGCCAAAAACCGATTTCCCCATGAAGGCAAACCTGCCTGCCAACGAGCCGAAGTTACTGGCGCGGTGGGAGGAAATGGGTATCTACGACCGGATTCGCGAGGCGCATGAGGGGCAGCCGACCTATGTGCTGCATGATGGGCCTCCGTACGCCAACGGACCGATTCATCTGGGCCATGCTCTCAACAAATGCCTGAAGGACTTCATCGTTAAATCAAAGACCATGGCGGGCTTCGATGCACCCTATGTGCCAGGTTGGGATTGCCATGGGCTTCCGATCGAGATCAAAGTCGACCAGATGTTGGGCGGCAAGAAGCTGCAAATGGACCCGCTCGCCGTTCGGGAGGAATGCCGCAAATACGCCGACAAGTTTCTTGATCTGCAGCGCGAGCAGTTCAAGCGCATCGGCGTATTTGGAGATTTCGCGCGTCCCTACTCGACGATGACACCGCAATACGAGTCGGTCATTCTGCAGACGTTCTACAAGTTTTTTGAAGACGGATTTGTCGACAAGGGCCTGCGCTCGACCTATTGGTGCATCCACGACGAGACCGCGCTGGCGGAGGCGGAAGTCGAATACGAAAATCACACCAGCCCCACAGTTTGGGTAAAATACGTTCTCCAGTCAGAACCTGCATTGATCGACCCGCGGTTGGATGAGGTCGCGAAGGATTCTGAAAAACCGATCTCCACCATCATCTGGACGACCACCCCTTGGACTCTGCCCGCCTCCATGGCGGTGGCTTTTCATCCCGACGAAGAATATGTAGCGCTGGAAACCGAAACCGACATCTTCATCGTCGCGAACCGCCTATGGAAGGCGACGGCGGAAAAGTGTGGACTGGGAGAACCGCCCGTGGTGGCCCGTTTCCAAGGCAAAACCCTTGAAAATGCTCTATTTCGTCACCCATTTCTGCCCTGGGAGCAGCGCAAGATTCTGGGAGTTCTCGCCAACTACGTGACAATGGATACCGGTACGGGAGTTGTACATACCGCTCCGGCGCATGGTGCGGATGACTTCAATACCGGCGTGAAATATAAGCTGGCAACGACCTGCGATGTGGATAGCGCTGGCGTTCTGCATAACGGCTTGCCGGAATATGACGGTCTGAAAGTCTTCCAGGCCAACGCTCGGATCGTTGAGCTTTTGAAAGCTCGCGGCGTGTTGCTGCATTCAGAAAAAATCGAGCACTCGTATCCGCATTGCTGGCGCTGCCACAATCCCATCATCTTCCGTGCGACCGAGCAGTGGTTCATCCGCATGGATACGCCCATGGCGAATGCTCCGGGAAACGAAGGCCACACCCTGCGTTCGCGCACGCTGGACGAGATCAAGAAAGTGAAGTGGGATCCCGCCTGGGGAGAAGAGCGTATCGCCAACATGATCGCGACCCGTCCTGACTGGTGCATCTCGCGGCAGAGGATTTGGGGTACGCCAATTGCTGTGTTCCTTTGTGAGAACTGCGGGGACTCGGTTAAAAATCCAGCGGTCAACCGTACCGTTGCCGAGCTGTTTGCGAAGAAAGGCGCCGATGCCTGGTATACGCCGGAAGCGGACGCTCTTTTACCCGCAGGAACAAAGTGCGCGAAGTGCGGGCACAGCACCTTCAAGAAGGAAATGGACATCATCGACGTGTGGTTCGAATCGGGCTCTAGTCACGCTGCCGTGCTGGGCCACGTCGCCGATATGCCTTGGCCTGCGGATTTGTATCTCGAAGGCGGAGATCAATACCGCGGTTGGTTTCACTCTTCCCTACTCTGCGCAGTGGGAACGCGGAATGCCGCACCGTACCGAGCCGTAGCTACCAATGGCTGGACGCTCGATGAGCAAGGCCGCGCCATGTCCAAATCCCTCGGCAATGGCGTCGAACCGGTTGAAATCACGGAAAAACTTGGCGGCGAGATTGTGCGCTTGTGGGTCGCGTCCGTGGATTTTCGCAATGATGTCGCCTGCTCCGACAATCTAATGCAGCGTGTGGCCGAAAATTATCGCAAGTTGCGCAACTCCCTGTTTCGCTATGTTTTGGGCAATCTGCAGGATTTCAATCCGGCACGCGATGCCGTTCCTTTTTCCAAAATGCACGCGCTGGACCGCTACATGCTCCGGCAGACCGCGGAGGTCGCGGAGGAGATCAAAGGCTGCTATAACGAGTTTGCCTTCCACAAGATCTATCAACGCATTCTGCAGTTCTGCGTCGTGGATCTGAGTGCGATGTACTTTGATGTACTCAAGGATCGCCTTTATACTTCCGCGCCAAAATCGCAAGGGAGACGATCTGCGCAAACTGCGATCTGGAAAATTGGCGAAGCACTCACACGTTTGCTGGCCCCGATCATGTCGTTCACTTGCGATGAAGTTTGGCAATACTTGCCCACCATCGCTGGGCGACCCAAAAGCGTGCATCTAGCGTCGTTCCCAACTGCAGCCGATTTACTTGGCAATGATGCGACTTTGGTCGAAGACAAGACGCAACAGGAAGACTGGACGACTTTGCTGCAAGTGCGCGATGAGGTTCTGAAAGCGCTGGAAACGGAACGCGCCAACAAAGTCATCGGCGGTGGCCTGGAAGCTCAGGTCAAGGTGTCCGTGGCTGACCCGGCGTATTCCGTACTGCAGCGCTACGCTGGAGAATTGCGCTATCTGTTCATCGTCTCGGCTGTGGCCTTGGAAAAGGCGGCAGCCAATGGCTCCGGTCCGGTGGGCATCCAAGTTAGCAAGGCCGATGGTAAGAAGTGCGATCGTTGCTGGAACTTTTCGACGCACGTCGGCGAAGATGAGAAGCATCCAACTGTTTGCGAGCGTTGCAGCGCAGTGCTGAAGGATATGAATGTCTAGACTTCGCGTAGGACGTATTTTTTACTTGTTGGTCAGCGTTGCAGCGCTGGTACTCGACCGGCTCACCAAATGGCAGGTACAGCGCCGCATTGAGCTGCATGACAGTATTAGCGTGATTCCTGGATTCTTCCGGATCGCGCATTTGGAAAACCCCGGCGCGGCGTTCGGGATTTTTTCCGACACACCCACGCCTCTCAAGCTTGGCTTACTCATTGGCCTCTCGGCGGTGGCTCTGGTCGTCGTTACCATCCTGCTATGGAAGAGCAGCACTTCGCTGTCATCCACCAGTATTGGCCTGGCGCTAATCCTAGGTGGAGCGATTGGCAACTTATGGGATCGCGTCCTGCACCGTCGCGTAACGGATTTTCTGCTTTTCTATTACCACCAATACGAATGGCCCGCGTTTAATCTAGCCGACAGCGCGATTGTGGTAGGAGCGGCACTGCTAGTGTTGGACCTGCTTTTCAGCAAAGCCCCTCAAGAAGAACTCGCTCAGGGCTGATCGGGCACGGGCGAGGACGCCCCGCCTCCATTGCGAGCCTTACGGTGTGCCGTAAATCTGCCGGTAAACATTCGCGTTCCGCATAATCGCTTGTACGTATTCGCGAGTTTCGGTGAATGGAATCGATTCCACGAATTCAGGGATATCGCGGTACTTAGCAACACTCTGCCACTCCTGCACGCGCTCCGAACCAGCGTTGTAAGCCGCCAGGGCGTATTCGAACGCTCCGAACTGATCGACCATACCGCGAAAATATTTTGTCCCCATCTGCAGATTGGCGGCAGGCTCAGTTAGCAACGCTGGAGTAAAGTGACGAATCTTGAGATCCTTCGCGACCTTGCGACCCGTCCCGGGCAGGAGTTGCATCAGACCAATAGCGTTCGCGTGCGAGATGGCGTTTGGGCTGAAGGCGGATTCCTGACGAATGAGCGCAGCTACAAGATAAGGGTCCAATCCATTGTCTGCTGCCGACTTCTTCAAATCAGCCCAATAAGGACGAGGAAACAACGCCTGCCAATAAGTCGGCGGCAAATTCGGAATCTCAACCGAGAAATAGTTGGGTACCGCGTGCTTCACCACTTCAAGTGCGCGGTCGTAACGCCCCGCATCCTGGCACAGGCGTGCCATTTCCGCGATTTCCCAGTTTCCGCCTTCTTCTTCCACAGCCAGATGCAATTCCCGTAGAGCAAAATCAAGTAGAGCACCATTAACCAGCAGTCTTGCCTTTTGCAAACGCAGATTGTCCGCCGGTGGATCGCTCAACGGCGGATAAGGCTGTGTTTCGGAAACACGTAGATACGCTAGCGCTGGGTCAGCAGCCGCCAGGGGTGCCACGCCGACTTCCTTCAGCCGTTGTCGAGCCAACTCCGCGTAATAAAAGCTCCGATTGCGACGCGTCAGCTTTTCGTAGTAGGCACGCGCCCGCCCAGGTTCTCCGTCCTCTTCCGCTGCGCGACCGCGCCAGTAAAGTGCCGCTGGGACCTCCGGCGCATCGGGAAACAGCAATATCTGCTGTTCGAATTCCCGACGGGCTTCCGCACCCTGACCCTGCCTCCAGAGAAGCCACGCCGATTTCCAATGCGCATAGGAACCGTGCGTTCCATTCGGAAAACGTTGCGCCAGCTCGCGGTAGAGCGCTTCAGCCTTTGGGGAGTCGCGCTTCACCAGATATTTATTTGCCGAGGAAAACAGAGCTTGCTCGAGCCATGGGCTGGTGGGGCCCACCTGGCGAAGCTGCGCGAGATAGTTCTGGAAAGCTGCGTCGTCGTCATCGGAACGCGCAATCTCTCCCAAATTGTAGAGACGCTGTGCCGCCACTTCTCCCGTAACACTCGAGAGTGGCTCCAGAATCTGCTTAGCCTCACGAGCGCGTCCACTTTGGCGCAACGCCCCGCCCAACGCCACATCCAGTGCAAGGCGGTCGACAGGTGAACCGTCCCCAATCAGGGAGCGATACTCAGTTACTGCATCGGAGTAGCGCTTCCCTTTCACCAGTAAATCAACCCGCGCTCTGCGTTCGGCCAGGGTCGCGGGCGGCACCTGTCCAGCAAGACGCAACAGTTCCTTTTCCGCTTCCTCCGCTTCGGGAGCCATCGGCATGGTGTAAAAGACTGTTCGCAATGCTGCGGAGGCCTTGGCGGCCTGTCCGGAAGCGGCGTAAGCACGCCCCAAAGTCAACTCAACATCGGCACGCACGGGCTGGCGATCTGTTTCCAGAAGCACAACAGCGTCTACTGGACGATCTAAAGCCAGCAGCGCATGAGTCCGCGTAACGTGAACGTCGCGCAAAAAGATCGACCCGGGGAACTTCTTTTCGAAATCACGTAGCAGGGCTTCCGCTTGCTTGGAGTCGCCAGTCTGCTGCAGCGCGCTGGCTTGGAAGTAAGTTGTATAGTCCGCCAGTTCCCCAGCGTTCGCCTGGGCGCGCTTCAAAGGGCCAAGGGCTTCAGCGGGATTGTGGTCGAGCATGTGCGCATAGCCGGAGACGAACCACGCCAGCGCACCTGCATCCTCCGCGCTGTGTTGCCGCGCAAAAGTCTCAACACCGTGGTATCCCGCAGGCGTACGCTCCCGCAGCAACTGTTGCGCCATAAGCCGCAGATTCTTGGAGACAACAAACGCCTGGTGCATGCGCAGCAGGCGGCGTTTGCTCGGCCTATGTTTGTTTTTTTTGTGCGCACTCGCGCGAGCTTGAGCGGTCACTGCAACCAAGTCCGCAGCAGAGGCAGTCAGCAGCAGGGAGACGAGACAATACGAAAACAGACGGCGGAGATTCACGTTAACTCTAGTGTAGCGCGGGACTAGCGTTGAAAGTTAGGACCCAAAAGTGCCGCATCATCCTGAGCAAGGCCTCGGAGCAGTTCCTGCGTAAAGTAATCCGCCGAGGCAGCCACAGTGTTTCCGTAACGCTTGATGTAGCTGGCACGACTCTTGTCGATGTCGTCGCGCAAACGGTCGTAGATGTCGCGATTCTTGCGACCTTCTTCCACCTTGGCCTTGTTATAGAGCCGGATTTCGTCGATCAGCAGCTTGGCAAAGCGCTGGGCCTTGCGATGTGTGTCGGCATCTTCCCCTGCTGGAGAAGCAACCGCAGGGGCCGCCGTGGGAGCGGGTGCGGAAGCGGGGCCATTCGCAGCCGCTGCAAAGGCAACCTGAGCTGGAACCGGGGCCGCCGGGCTCATTGCAGGAGCCGCAGCCTGAGCATGAATTTCCGGAGCCGCAGCGGGTTCTGGCCATGCCAGCGCCTGCACAGATGACGCCTGCGCTGTTGAAGCAGCTTGCGCCGCTACTGCACTTGAATTTGATGCGTTTTCAGCCGAACTTGCTGTGGCAGCGGCAAAAATTCGCGAAGCCCGCACTTCCAACCAAAGACTCGTATAACGCACCAGAACATCCAGCGCCGCACTTTCGCAGGAAGCGTCGGCTGCTCCAGCATCGGCGTAGAGAACCGCCGCAACCTTTTCCTTGCGGAGAATCGGGATCAGATGGCACTCGTTCTTCAGCGGCGATCCAAATGTCTCGAAGAATCTGCCATCCATTTGCGTCGTATCGCCCGTAGCCGTACCTTGTGTCGCAAGAACTTTTTGAAATAGTGCGGCGTTCTGGTCCAGCGTAAACTCGGGTAGCGCTTCGTTGTCGACAAAGCCAATCGCCTGCCATCCTGCCACCGACTCTTCGTTCACGATAAACAGCGCACTGCGGGCGCAGAAACTCGTACTTTGGTCAATCAGCTTCTGCAAGATATCGCGTGGCCCTTCGCCAGTTTGCACCTGCGCGACTGAGGCTTGCAATTTTTCACTGGTGTCTGCTCCTTGCGACACTACAGCACTGGAGAGCGACGGCTGAATCTCTTCCACCGTGCGGCGAACCAACTCATTGCGCAGTTCCGCAACACGGCCCTCGAACACTTCCGAGGTCACTCTTTCGACCGTCTCGTAAATCCAGTTTTTGTCAGTCATCGCAATCAGTCTTCAGATCGGTAACAGTAAGCAGTCCCAGCTCAAGTTCGAGCTGCCAGGGTGACCTCAGTCTAGGGGAAGTCGGGAAATGAGGGCAGATTACTTCGGAGTACTTGTTCCCCGGCGACAGGTTTGTGCCACAACAAATCGCCGCTTCCCGCGTCAAATAAGGGAGGCGCTAGCTCGGAATCAACGGTACAATACACCTTTGGTACTTAGGTCTAGCCTCCAAAATTGTTGAATCGGAAAGACAATGGGCGCCATCCAACCACAAGTGACTGAGCCTCCCAGCGAAGAGCTGGTGCTGGTCCGCGCTGCCAAAGGCGGCGACGACGGGGCTTTCAACCAGCTCGTTAAACGTTACGACCGGAACGTGTTTCGGATCGCGCAACACATCACGCAAAACCGCGAAGATGCGGAAGACGTGGTTCAAGACGCGTTCCTCAAGGCGTATACGAATCTGCAACAGTTCCAGGAGCAGTCGAAGTTTTATACCTGGCTAGTGCGGATTGCGGTCAACGAAGCGCTGATGAAGTTGCGGCGCCGTCGTCCGGAACGCACCGTATCGCTGGACGAAGAGATACAAACTGGGGAGGATTCGGTACCGCGTGAAGTCGCGGACTGGAGTCCCAACCCAGAGCAGAATTACAACCAGGCGGAGTTGCGTGAGATCTTGACCAAGACGATACAGGGCTTGCCGCCAGGTTTTCGTACAGTCTTTATCCTGCGCGATGTGGAAGGATTGTCCACGGAAGAAACGGCGGACGCGCTGGAACTCAGCATTCCAGCGGTAAAGTCGCGGCTTCTGCGAGCTCGGCTGCAATTACGCGAGAGGCTCAACCGCTTCTTCGCCAAACCTAACAGTGGGGACAACGTAGCGTGAAGTGTGCTGAGTTTTTGAAGGAACTCAACGAATACCTGGACGGGGCTCTGGACGAGCGCACGCGGGCAGACCTCGACGATCACCTGGCTTGGTGCCACAACTGCTACGTTGTC
>JANXUC010000068.1 GCA_025352065.1 Acidobacteriaceae bacterium
AGGTTCTGGCCTGATGCACAGACTCGTAGGCGTGGAGATAGACCTCTTCATACTTGATGGACTTCCAGACCCGCTCGACGAAAACATTGTCGCGCCATCGGCCACGACCGTCCCTGCTGATGGCGATGCCATTTTCTTTGAGCCGCCCGGTGAAGGCCTCGCGGGTGAACTGGCTGCCCTGATCCGTGTTGCCCTTGCTGCCAGAGCAGATCGCGCAACATACGGCTACCCGCAAAGGGATAACTCAGATGGAACTCGTCGATGCAGCGCATCCGCCACAGATCGGCGGCTGGCACCGGACGACCGCGATAGTAGGCGCTGCTGCGGCTGATGTCGAGCGCTTCGGCTTGTCCGAATTTCCGGTACCGGCTCTCTGGGCGAGGGGGCCGGAGCGCTCAAGGAGAGAGTGCTAATCCCCCGCGATGGAGGCTTCTGCGGAACGGGTGCGGTTCCCGGATAAGGCATGGGCGTTATCTGCGGATCTTCCCGCTCAGGCAGCTCGAACTTGTGCGGCGGTACCTGCGGCAAGGTTCGGACATCGCCGTGGAAAGTGTGTCCCCGCACCAGTCGCTCCTCACGGGGCTGACTCATTATCTTGATTCCAAGAGTGGTAACCGGATTGAGACCGTTGCTGACTTCCAGTGACGAATTCTGATTTTGTGCGGAAACGGAGAACGGTAAATGGAGAACGAAGGCAAGCAAAAGCACAGTTCGGTTCTGGGTGGTGGAGTGATTCATAAAGTGGCCTTGAAGAATACTTTGTGTCGCGATAGCGAGAATGCAATGGGTCCGCAACTCGCGCACCGGCGATTGATCACATGTGAGAGAGAACTGTTGGAGTATGGGACAAATTGCGGGGTCTTTGAAATTGCAATCGCTAAAAAACGGACCAGCGGTACTGTGGTGAAAACTCTCTATTTAGGATCTTTGGTCACTTCCGCTTTCGCGGGGTCGAAAGGGGCGGGCCAGGACTGACAAGCAACCATGAGGTATAGGTTTTTCGACTGTATCGTTCGCGGGTGAACCAAGTCCGTTCACGCGGACGCGCGCCGCTCTTGCTATGCTTCCCTAAGTGAATCTGCCGAAAACAGTTGCCTTTCTGTTGTTCTTAACTCTGACCTCCGTCTGCGGGTCTGCGGAAGAGGC
The DNA here is from genome assembly GCA_025352065.1 of Acidobacteriaceae bacterium. Classification (GTDB taxonomy): domain Bacteria; phylum Acidobacteriota; class Terriglobia; order Terriglobales; family Acidobacteriaceae; genus JANXUC01. The sequence goes on from JANXUC010000068.1 coordinate 1,147, forward strand.
CAAGGGCAAAGCAAGCCTCGCGTCTGCGAGCGCGAAATCGGCCGGTGCGCTCTCGGTGGTTGATCCTGTTATCCAAAGTGCGATTCGCGAAGGCAAGATTCCTGGCGCGGTATTGCTGGTGGGGCATGGCGGCAAGGTTATCTACCGCAAAGCCTATGGCTCCCGCGCACTGGAGCCTCGCCGCGAAGCCATGACGGCCGACACTGTCTTTGATTTGGCGTCGCTGACGAAAGTGGTTGCGACGACCACCTGCGTGATGAGGCTTTTTGAGCAAGGCAAGATCAAGCTGAACGATCCCGTCGGGAAGTATCTTCCTGAGTTTTCCGTGAACGGAAAAGAAGATATTATAGTCAGGCAACTTCTCGTTCATTATTCAGGGCTGCGGGAAGATCTCGATCTCAAAGAACGTTGGGAAGGGAAGGAGACGGCCTACCGCATGGCTTTCGCGGAGAAGCCAGCGTTCCCTCCGGGCTCGCGCTTTCTTTATTCCGATATCAACTTCATCACGCTGGGAGCGCTGGTGGAGCGAGTTTCCGGCATGTCGCTGGATGAATATGCCGCGAAGAATGTTTTTGTGCCGCTGGGGATGAAGCATACGCGGTATCGTCCGCCAGCGAGTTGGAAATCGAAAACCGCTCCTACGGAATACGATGACGATCACGTGATGCTGCGTGGTGTTGTGCACGATCCTACGGCGCGGCGCATGGGCGGAGTAGCCGGACATGCGGGAATTTTTTCTACGGCAGATGATTTGGCGAAGTTTACACAGGCTCTGTTGGACGACGGCGGCAAAATATTAGCTCCGATCACGGTGGAGAAGATGACGACGCCGCAGCAGCCTCCGACGGCCACGGCAGTGCGCGGGTTTGGCTGGGATCTCGATTCGCCTTTTTCCAGCAATCGCGGAGAGCTGTTCCCGATCGGGTCATTTGGACACACTGGTTTTACGGGAACGTCGCTGTGGATCGATCCCACTACCAACACCTACATCATTCTTTTAACGAATGCGGTTCATATTAAAAGCGGCAGTGCGATTGCCCTACGGACGAAAGTAGCTTCCGCTGTAGCGGCTGCTCTGAAGCTTACGGTTAGCGAGCGCGAGCAGGTGCGGCTGTCGAAAGTTACCGGATATAACGAGAGCATGGCAGCGGGCCGTCGCGTGAACTCGCGGAACGGGGAAGTGAAGACAGGGATTGATGTTCTGGAGGAGAACGATTTTTATTTGCTGCTGGGCGCTGCGCCTTCACGGCGAGTAGGCCTGCTGACGAATCAGACGGGAGTCGATAGCCAGGGACGTCGCACGATTGATGTTCTAGCGAACACGCCACGGGTTGAGTTGAAGGCGATCTTCAGCCCCGAGCATGGTGTGGCGGGCGCGCTCGATACGACCGATATTTCGAACTCCCGAGACGCGACGACCGGGATTCCCGTGTACAGCGTCTACGGCGCATCGGATGCGGCGCGGCGGCCCTCGCTGGATGTTCTGAAAAATCTCGACGTTCTTGTGATCGACCTTCAGGATGCCGGAGCGCGCTTCTACACCTACGAATCTACCTTGGGGTATTTTCTGGAAGCGGCAGCGAAGGCGGGAATTCCGCTGCTTGTTTTGGATCGCCCCAATCCGATTACTGGCTCGGTCGCACAAGGTCCTGTTTCAGAGTCGGGTCATGAAAGCTTTACCAATTACTTTCCGCTGCCCGTGCGGCATGGCATGACGATGGGAGAGCTCGCGCAAATGTTCAACGTCGAGCGCGAAATCCAAGCCCATTTGTATGTATCCCCCATGCAGGGGTGGATGCGCGGCGACTGGTATGACGAAACGGGTCTGGCGTGGATCAATCCCTCGCCCAATTTGCGCAGCCTTACCGAAGCGGCCCTGTATCCGGGAGTAGCCTTGATCGAGGGCACCAACATCTCCGTTGGGCGCGGAACAGATACACCGTTCGAGGTTGTAGGTGCGCCCTGGATCAACTCCAGGGAACTGGCGCAATATCTGAACGGGCGGGCGATTCCTGGTGTGCGATTTGTTCCCGTGAGCTTTACGCCGTCGTCCAGCAATTACTCTGCGCAAGTTTGCAATGGCGTGAATATTGTGTTGCTCGACCGGAATGCGCTGGATGCGCCGGAGTTGGGAATTGAGCTGGCTGCGGCTTTGCAAAAACTCTACCCGAAGCAATTCCAACTGGATCGTATGAAAGACCTGCTGGTGAACGCCGCTGTGTTTGAGGCGCTGTTTGGCGGACGTGATCCCCGCCGCATCGCCGATGATTGGCGCGAAGCGCTAGAATCGTTCCAGAAGATGCGCGAGAAATACCTGCTCTACAAGTAGTTGAGCTTGTGTAGGGCGAGCATTCCTTTTCCCGGGTCCAAAGCAAAGTCAAAAGCTGGCGAGCAAGAATGCTCGCCCCGCACAAGCCCCGGGTCTCCAGTCAACCCGATTCGCACGAGTTGCATCCTAGAGTACAATCGCGTCGTAGAACCTACGGTCGCATTCCGGAGGATTCATGCAATCGATCCCTAGAACCTTACTGGCCTTAGCTGTAATTTGCAGCACAATGGGCCTTGCGGCGCAGGATACTTCGGCTAGCTTGCCTGCGAAGGCCTCCGAAGAGAAGTTGCCCCGCGCGAAGACGACGATTCCGGCGGGGGCCGAGATTCTGGTGGCGCTCAAGAGCGCTATTTCGACGAAGAGCGCCAAGATTGGCGACCCGGTGTACGCCTCGACTTCCTTCCCCTATGTACAGAACGAGAAGGTCCTGATTCCAGCGGGGACTTACGTGCAGGGGAGAATTACTCGGATCACACGTCCGGGGCGGGTGAAGGGAAGAGCCGAGCTGCTGATTCATTTCACCACGCTGATTTACCCCAGCGGCTACACCTTGCTGCTGCCGGGCGGAATTGAGAATATTCCGGGCGCCGAGCACGCCACAGTGAAAGGCGAAGAAGGAACCATTCAGCAGAACGGTGAAAAGGGACATGACATGGGAACGGTTGCAGGCACAGCCGCCACCGGAACCGTAATTGGCGCCGCAGCGGGTGGACTCAAGGGAGCGGGCGTTGGCGCTGCCACAGGAGGCGCTCTGGGACTGGCCATCGCGCTGTTGTCTCGTGGGAACGACGTGCGCCTGGAATCGGGAACCACCCTGCAGATGGTGATTCAGCGGGCCGTCGACGTGGATGCCGACCGCGTAGAAAAACCAGAAATGAATAACCGATTGGTACGGGTAGAGCAATAAAACGAAACCCCGCCCGGTTTGGCGGGGTTTCGCTTCAACAAAGTAACAGCTAGTTTGGCTGCACGACGCTGTCTACAACGTGGATCACGCCATTCGACTGGAACACGTCGCCGATGGTTACCATCGACATTCCGCCTTTTTCGTCTTTCAGCACGATGTGTCCGTCCTTCATCATGGCGGTTAGAGTGCCCCCGCTGACGGTTTTCAAAGCCGCTTGCCCGTGGCCAGCCTTGATCTGCTTCTTCAAGTCTGCTGCGCTGACTTTGCCTGCAACTACGTGGTAGGTAAGAATCTTCGTCAGCAGGTCTTTGTTTTCCGGTTTCAACAGCGTGTCGACCGTACCAGCGGGGAGCTTCGCGAAAGCTTCGTTTGTGGGAGCGAAAACCGTGAACGGGCCAGCGCCTTTCAGTGTGTCCACCAGGCCAGCGGCCTTGACGGCTGCGACAAGCGTGGTGTGGTCGGCGGAATTGACCGCGTTGTCGATGATGTCCTTGGTCGGGAACATTTCCTGTCCGCCCACCATTGGGTTCTTGGTTCCTGCGAATGCAAACGTCGCGGCCAAAGCCAGCGCGCTCAGTAAAAGAAGTGAAAGTGTTTTTCTCATGATGTCTCCTCGGGGATTGAATATCTTGTATTGAACTGCCTACACCCCTAGTACGGAGGAACGGCTGGATTTAGATTGCAGGGTTTTTCGTTGGCATGAAAAAAGGCGGCGCTCATGAGCGCCGCCTTTTGCGGAACCAGTTGATTTAGCGGAAGTTGTGCCCAATGCCCAAGTGCGGCACAGGTGCTGGTGGCGACACTCGCGGCGCAGGCGCCGGAGGCGACATGCGCGGTGCCGGGGCTGGTGCTGGTGCTGGAGGCGCCATCCTTGGCGGCGGCGCTATCCGAGACCCTTCCCCTTCGGATCGGCCCACGCCTCGCCCGGAGCCGTCGTCGCCAAAGCCGTGCCGTATGGGCTGCGCGTCCGGGGCCGTATGAGGCTGTACCGGCTCGGGAGGGGCCTTCAGCGTGTTCAGATTGACATTGCCGCGTGCTACGCCCAGCCCTGCCTCGCGTGGGGGCATCTGGTTTCGTATAACCTTGCCATCTACGTCTTCCCGAACAACACGGCGCGTCGGATCGCCGAAGCGGGATGCCGGCCCTCCGGCTGGTGGTACGGGGTTGCCGTGCGCGATCACCACCGGGCCATGGCCAATACCCGTCGGCGGCGTAGGAGAGTGCCAGCCTACCGGCGCGGCTACAACGTGCGGGACTGGAGTCCAGCGGTTCCAGCCGCCAGGCTGCCAAAACCAGCCGTTCCCTGGCAGGAAAACCCAATTTCCGGAGCGGAAGGGTGTCCATCCCCACGGGTACGCGGAGACCCACGTATACCCAAAGCCCGGATACCAGACCCATGCGCCATCCGCAAAGGGATCCCAACCGTAGCTGGCGAAGTAAGGACGCCACAGATTGCCATAGCCTGGATAGGAACCGTAGCTGCCGTAGTAGTTCAGATCGCTGGAACCGTAGGCGTACCCCGACTCGTAGCGCTGATGGCCGAAATTGCGATCGTGATATTCCTGCTGCTCGGCATCCCAGTTGTCGTAAGAAGCGCCTTCATAGTCGTGCGCGACGTTCAAGGAATTGTCATCGAACAAGTCGAAAGTGGCGGTGCGGTTTTTGCCGAGGGTCATCGCTGCGGAACTCAGGCCCAGCAGCTCGATCTGACCGCGGCTCACTGCAACGCGCGACTGGGAGCGGTCCATGCTGGCGCGGAAGCGCGCCGAGTGCCCTAAGTTGATGGAACGATGGCCGAGATTCACCAGGAAATCATCATGTTTGCCAAGGTCTATGTCGAAGTATGCGATGCCCTCGCTGAGGTCCGTTTCGGTCACTTTGCCGCCGGAATCGCGAAGGGAAAGCCGCGTAAATTCGATGGTCGTATTCGGCGTGAGACGGATTGTGCTGCCGTCTTCGAGTTCGATTTCGACGCGACCGTCATCCTTGGTCCAGATGCGCGTGCCTTGCGTGACAGGCAGATTCCGCATGGCCTGCTCGAAGCCCTCGCCGGTGCGGCGGTCAATTTGTACCTCGCCTTGGACGTCGCTCAGGCGCACGATACGGGCCTGCGAGTCGGCAAGACCCTGGACGGTGAAAACGGGGAGTGTAAGCATCAGGCTGGCGGAAAAGGCCAGTAGGCGGGACCACCGAAACGACGACAGGTGACGCATGGGACGCCTCCGAACCCCTTCTTAAAGGAGTCCTGCGACTTAGGATGCCCTATTGTAGCGCGGAGTTGCTGGTTCGGGCCGTGAGGCGCACACAATCCTGCCTGCAAGGCACTGATTCTAGAGCTGACTGCGCAATTTCAGAGGCCGAACGAAGAAAACCCTTGCTTTGTGATGTAGTGTTATAGTTAACTATAACAGCTAGCTGTAACAGTTAACCCGGCTCTGCCTCAGTGCTTGCGTGTGAAGATGCGAAGCGCAGACCCCGAGCCGAAATTCACTGTGCTAAAGGAGAATGAAAAATGAAATCCCTTCGTTACATGCTTCCCGTTGTGTTGCTGGCGCTCTTGACTATGGTGTCTGCTCAGTCTGACATGCACAAGTCGGTCGATAAACCCGCGCCGTCCGAGGCGCAGAAATCGTTCGATACCATGAAAACGTTCGCTGGAGAGTGGGAAGGTCCCGTGGCAGTCCCAGAGATGCCTGAGATAAACAGCCTCAAGCTCCACGTCGCAGTGCGAGAAACCTCCCGAGGAAATGCCCTTGTGCACGAGTTGCAGGAAGCCAACACGCCGTTAGACCCGGCGAAATTCGACCACCCGGTCACGATGATTTATGTAGACGGCGACAAACTCAACCTGATCCACTACTGCGATGCTGGCAATCGGCCGCACATGGTTGGCAAGACCTCACCCGATGGCAAAACAGTGGAGTTCGATTTCGTTGATATCTCCGGTAGTACCGAAAAAGGAAACATGCAGCATGCCGTTTTCACCTATATCGACGCCAACCATCACACCGAGGAATGGACGTATTTGATGCCAGGGAACAAGCCGATCCACGCGCACTTTGACCTGCAACGCACAAAGTGACGGGATGCGGGTATCTCTTGGAAGAGCTTCTTGGAATACCGCATGAGTCTTGAGTTCAATGACAGTCAGCCGATTTACCGCCAGCTTCGCGACCGCGTGATTGCGATGATCCTGGACGGCGTGCTCAAGGAAGGCGATCCGCTGCCCTCCGTGCGCAATGTTGCGGCCGAATTCCGGGTGAATCCGCTGACTGTTCTAAAGAGCTATCAACAACTAGTGGACGAGAAACTAGTCGAGAGCCGCAGAGGTCTCGGCATGTTTATCAATGCCGGGGCACGCGATCTGCTGCTGCAGGGTGAGCGCCAGAAATTTCTACAAGAAGAATGGCCCAGAATTTCCGCGAACATTCAGCGGCTCGGCCTGACTCCAGACGAACTACTGAAAGCGGCCAAGGGGGTAAAGAAACCATGAACGTTCTTGAGGCGCGCGGTCTCCGCAAGTCTTTTGGAACAACCATCGCGTTGGACGGTATTGATTTGCAGGTCGACGAAGGCCGCATCTTAGGCCTTATTGGACCGAACGGTGCTGGCAAGAGCACCGCACTCAATGCCATTCTCGGCCTCACGCAATATCAGGGTGAGTTGAAAGTCCTCGGACGTGACCCCTGGACTGAGCGCGATCAACTGATGCGCGAAGTCTGTTTCATTTCCGATGTTGCTGTGTTGCCTCGCTGGCTGCGGGTTTCGCAGGCCATTGACTATGTGGCCGGCGTCCATCCGCGATTTGATCGTGCCAAGGCCGAATCGTTTCTGGCCAAGACCTCGATCAATCGCACCAGCAAGGTGAGGGAATTGTCGAAGGGCATGGTGACGCAGCTCCATCTCGCGCTTGTGATGGCCATCGACGCGAAATTGCTGCTCTTGGATGAGCCGACGCTGGGCCTCGACATCCTCTACCGCAAGCAGTTCTACGACTCCCTACTGAACGACTACTTCGACCGCAAACGCACCATCGTTGTGACCACGCATCAAGTGGAAGAGATTCAGAACGTTCTCACCGATCTTATGTTCGTCAATCGAGGCCGTGTGGTGCTCAGTTGCAGCATGGAAGAGTTGGAATCGCGGTATGTGGAAGTGGTGGTGAATCCGGAACAACTCGCTGTGGCCCGAGCGCTAAAACCCATGAACGAGCGCGAGGTTTTCGGACGCAGCATCCTGATGTTCGATCTGAAACTCAATCATGCCAATCGGGAGCAATTGTTAACGTTCGGCGATGTGCGAACGCCCAACATTGCGGACGTGTTCATTGCCGTGTTGGGCGATGACTCAGGCCCGGTCCAAGGAGTAAGCCGATGACGACCGAAACGAATGCGGTAAGGCAAGAAATTGCGCCGACGGCCTTTTCGATGATGCGGCCGTTCTATTGGTCGGTGCGACGCGAACTGTGGGAGCACCGTTCGATCTACATCGCGCCGTTGGCAGCGGCTGCCGTCTTTTTGTTTGGCTTCGTCATTAGCCTGATCTCTCTGCCGCACCGTATGCGCGACATCCTCGCACTCGACCCTTCCAAACAGCGCGAGGCAATCGCGATGCCGTATGACGTTGTCGCGGGACTCATCATGGTCATCACGTTGGTCGTCGGGTTCTTCTACTGTCTCGAAGCGCTTTATGGCGAGCGCCGCGATCGCGGCATCCTGTTCTGGAAGTCGATGCCTGTTTCCGATCTCACCACCGTGCTCGCGAAGGCCAGCATCCCGATTCTTGGCCTTCAACTACTTGCATTCACCATCACGTTTGTCACCCAGATGATCATGCTGCTCCTCAGTTCCGCTGTGTTAGCTGTGAATGGGATCAGTGTCGCCACTCTATGGACGCGGCTGTCGCTTTTCTCAATCTCGGCACTGCTGCTTTACCACCTTGTTGCTTTACATGGGATCTGGTGGGCGCCCATCTACAGTTGGCTGTTGTTGGTCTCTAGTTGGGCGAGGCGCGTGCCGATTCTGTGGGCCGTGTTGCCGCCTCTCGCGATCGGAGTGGCGGAGAAAGTTGCTTTCAACACCACCTACTTCGGCACCTGGCTGGGCAACCGTTTCTCAGGTGGAACGGACGTACTGGGTGACATTTCTAGTAATTTTCCGATCGAACCGATGGCACATGTCCATTGGGGAAGATACCTGACTCTCCCAGGTTTGTGGGGAGGGCTCATTTTCGCGGCGGTTTTTCTATTTGCGGCAGCGCGAATGCGACGCTACCGGCAACCGATCTAGATCGCCGCAGTGGGGGTAGCGATAAGCCAACAAATAGTCCGCCCTATCGAACAGGGGATGCTACCGCGAGACTTTGCGAGCATTCTTTGGCAGGATGAGGCCAGCAGAAAACGGAGACAACCTAAAACGGCCCTCCACTAGGAGGGCCGTTTCAGCTATTGAAAGCCAGAAGCTTTCTATTTGTTAACGCTAGCGTCGGCCGGAGCTGCTGCAACGGGAGCCTGCGTCGCAGGAGCCGTAGTTGCAGGCGCTGCATTCACCGGCGCAGCCGGAACCGCCGCCGCCGCCGTTGTGGTTGGAGCAGCGCTGGCATCCGAAGCCGCTGTGTTCAGCCGCGTCAAGCGCGGGAAGAACGGTGTGATTTCCAGCGGCATCTTTTCACGAACCGACGTCAACGCCATGGCGGCCGACTTCGTCAGTTCAACTTTGTTGTCCCACGGATTCAGCTTGACGCGTCCACCAAGAGGCAGAGCAGCGATCTGATCCAGCTTGTTCATATCAAGCTGGGGAGCGCGGTTCATGATATCGGTGAGGCGAGTCACTGCTCCGTTGGCGGTGAGCGGGTTGCCAAGGTGCGGCGTCAGCAGTCCAGAGAGAAGCGCGCCACGGCTTTCGACCATCCGCAGGAACAAGCCCGCGCCATCCAGCTTTTGCGCGTAGGGCGAGTTCTTCAGGAGTTCGAGAGCTTTCTTGTCTGCCGACTGTTCTTCAATGTCGTCGTGCCGGAAGCCAAGGTTCTCGTACGTGGCTTCATCGTCAAACAGCATGCGGTCGTTATAGGCGTACTTGCTGCCCACGTTCTGGCCCAGAGCAATGTGCGCCAGTTCGTGCGACAACACCATGGCGAGGCTGGCTTCGTCGGGAAGGACATCGACCAGGCCGCGGCTTACCACGATGGTGTTGCCGACGCTGAAGGTTTCGAGCGGCGAGGTCAGCAGCACGCGGCAGCGCACCGGACGAGGCAGCTCAATGTTGTTGGTGATCATCATGTTATTGACGACGGTTCCAAGAACCTTGTCGACTTCGCCTTCCGGAGCTAGAAGCCCGGCGCGTTGCAGACGGTCCAGCGCGTTGTCTTCGGCCTGTTGCTGCCAGAGGCGTTGGCTTTCGACCGGCGAAGCATCGGCTGCGGCCGCACTCTGATCCAGCACGGACGGCGTGTCGATCAAGATCTGCGTGAGTTCGTCTTCTTTGTTCACATTCTTCAGGTCGAAGCCCCAGATGCGGGTCTGCGCCTTAAAGGCAAACTTGTTTTTCTGTCCGTAGCGGAAGTCGCCTTCTTCGCTATAGATGTAGGAGGGAACCCAGTAGCCGGGGATGAGGTTCAGTCTCCAGCTATCCATGTGGAAGAAGTACTCGTTTTTCGCGTGCGGTGCGTAGGTGCCGTTCAAACGAACGACATTGTAGTCCTGATCTTCGACCCAGATACGGCCCAGGAAGCGACCGTTGCCGGCATCTTCCTTGGGTGTGACGTCGAACACGAGGCAGCGCACATCGCCCAAGAATTCGCGGCGGATGAATTTGAATTGATAGTGCGCGCGGTCAAACTCGTCGCGATCCGCGAAGATCATCCACGAGAAGCCCAGCGGCTTGTACTGCACGGTGAAGAGCTTGTTGAAGCCACCAAACAGGCGCTTCTGGAGGCCAGCGCTGTCCTTCAGATAGGTGCGATGGTCGATGTCTTCGCCCAGATCCATGTGGCCGAGGAAGTACTTGTCGCTGATCGGAACCTGGCCTACGTCGGAATCCGCTTTGACGTTCTGCAGGTAGGTTTCCACCACCGGCGTGCGGTCCTTGAGCAGCTGGACCAGCGCCTTTTCGCGGGCGATGAAGCGGTCCACGACCTGATCCACGGTGGCTGGAGGCGCGGCGGCCCCGAGCTTGGCCGACGGAGCCGGCGCGATCGCAACCGACGTTGGCGGCGGTGCAGGAGCGGGCGCGGTTTGCGACGCGGCTTGGTTTAGGACTACGCCGGAATTCGACGCGTCAGCCGCAGCCGCCGTAGGCGCCGACGTCTGGGCGCAAACGCCCACCGACAGCAGCAAGAGTATCGAGCAAGTCCACTTTGTAGAACGCATATTTCTTTTCCTCTCCCCGAATCAAATCCCCGAAATCAAATCTTCCAATCCATCGCCAAAAATCAGTACGCCATTTGGAACACAACGTGTACGACCGCCGTAAAATCAACAGCCTGTCCATCGCGCACAGCCGGTTTGAAGCGCATCTTGCCCGCGGCAGCGAGAGCAGCTTCATCCAAGCCATGCCCCAGACCGCGGACCACGCGCTGTACTTGCACATGTCCGTCAGCCGTAAACAAGATTTCCAGCAAAACTTGTCCTTCCAGTTTTAGATCGCGAGCCTCTTGTGTGTAGACCGGTGTGGGCTTCGAAATAATTTCTACGCCTGTAGTTGGAGCATCTACCGTCACCGCTTTGGCGACATGCTGCGCCGGCTGTTGGGCTCCAAAACCAGACTGTTGTACGGAGCCGCGAGGGCCTCCATGTCCAGCGGTTGCAATCCCAGAACCGAAGTCGGCACTGGCGACGATACCCTTCGCACCTTTGGCTCCCCCGGCCCCATTCCCTTGGCCTGGTCCCGTCGGCAGATCAAACGACCCCAGCTGCGCTGACACAAGCTTCGCGCCAGCTTTACCCTGTCCCTTCAAAGCGTTCGGATCGCCAAATCCACCGGTCTGAACCTGCTCCACTGGCTTGGCTACCGTCGGTTGCAGAGCGCTCCCCGCAAACGCGCCCGTGTGAATGACCGACGGCATCGCTGGATTGCTCTTAATCAGGTCCAGTTTGGTCTTGTCTTCGAATTTCGGCGCTTCGACCTCAGCCATTTCCACCTTGGGTTTGCGCATCTCCTTCGGCACCTCCAGCTTCGCTGGCGTCACGGGAACCGGTATATCTACCTTCGCAATGTGCAACGGCTTGATCTTGATTTTTGGGGGCGGCGGTGCTTCCCAAGGCTTTAGCGCCACCATTTCCGTGGCGTGAAAATGCTTGAGCCCCATCTTCTCCGGAATCAGGATGCCGATCATCAGAATGATCAGCAGCAGGAGGGTCTGGGCGCCATAGCTGGCGCAAAGCGTGCGCCAATCCATCTTGCGCTCAGGGAGCAGTCCGAATTGCTGTCTCTTACGCTGGTCCATGCAAAAACACTCCTGGTTTCCGGGGGGGGGTGCCACGACCGGGAGAGATCGCGGTGAGTTCTACGTTAGGCGGAAATCTGGACATGGTAAATGTGTCCAATGACCTTGTACCTCGGTAACCAGGGAGTGCCACTTTGGGAACTACTGCGGATCGGAAGGGGAACGACGCAGGGCAGAAAACACGTAAAAAACGGGAATTCCCGCCAAAATCAGCAGGCTGCCCCAGATTGAATAGAGCAGATTTTCCGTAAAAGTGAAGTAGAGGAGGATCGCCGAAGCCACAATGAACAAAGCAGGAACGAAAGGATAACCCCAAACACGGTACGAACGTACTGTATCCGTCGCTTGCTGGCGGAAAATGAAGATGGTGCTCGCCGCGATCATATAGAAGAGCCATTCGGCGAAGATTGCCAGCGAGAAGAACTGCTTGAAGGAGCCGCCGAGTAGAAGCAGGATCACCGCCAGCATGGCTTGAAAGAGCAGGGCTACGGATGGGGTGCGGAAGCGTGCATGCACCTCGCCGAGAGTACGGAAGAAGTAGCCGTCGCGTGCCACCGCGAAGGGGACGCGGGCGCCGCTCATGATGGTGCCATTAAGAGTGACTAGCATCGACAGAGCCATGCCTGCAGCGACCAGGCGCGCTCCTGCCGATCCCAACACTAAGGAAACGGCATCCGACGCGGGCCTTGGCGACGCTGCAATGGCAGCCGCTGGCATGACGTACTGAACAGCCCCGTTGACCAGTAGATAGAGTGCGGCGACGATGGCCATGCCGAAAATCAGCGCGCGGGGAAGATTGCGCTCCGGCTGCTTCACTTCGCCGGCAACCATGGTGAGATCGTTCCAACCGTCGTACGCCCAGAGGGCCGCGATCAGTGCAGCCATGAAGCCTGCAATGCCGCCCCTCGCGCCGGTGAACGTGCTGCTGAAATTCGCCATCGCGCCGCCGCTGTAGCTGAATCCGATGGCGACAATGGCGAGAATCATGGCAATCTTCAGCAGAGTGAAGACGAGTTGGAAATCGCCCGCCTTCTTCACTCCGAGATAGTTCAGCAGAGTGATCAGCACGGTTGCCGCGATGGCGAAGAGTTGCCCCCAGGTGAGATGAAGAGGATATTCTGCGACCGTCGAGGATAGAAAAGCCAACTTCGGGAAAGTGCCGAGTATGCGAACTAGAGCGGTTGTGATCGATGCGATGGAGGCGGGTTTGGCAATGAAGAACCACGTCCAGGCATAGAGGAATCCCGCCAGGGGTCCGTAACCGTCGCGCACATAGACATATTCGCCGCCTGCTTGCGGTTTGAGGGCTCCGAGTTCGGCGTAAGTCATGGCGCCGAAGAGCGAAAGCAGGCCTCCAACGACCCAAGCAAGATAGACAAGGGGCGCCGACCCAGCCGCTTGCATCATTTCCGAAGGCACTAGAAAGATGCCGCTGCCAATGATGGTGCCGACCACAATAGCTCCAGCGTGGCTGACGCCAAGGTCGCGCGCGAGATTGCGTTGAGCAGGCATGGTCACAGGTCAAACTCGAACTATACGCGATTGCGGCGCTCGCTCACAGTCCAGGCGATTGCGCTCGTGTGATAAAACTACGCCGTGACCTATTACTTAGGGATTGACGGTGGCGGCACGAAAACAACCTGCATTCTCGGTGACGAGAGCAGCGAACTGGCTCGCGCCGACGGTACTGCCAGCAACGTGATTCGGGTTGGAGACGAGGCTGCACGCGATGCTCTTCGCAACACAATTTGCGATGTTTGTGCCAAGGCTGCGATAGATCCCGCTCAGATCAGCCGAACAGTTGCTGGAGTGGCCGGTGCGGGCCGGCCGGAGGCGCGTCAATTTATTGAAGGAGTTTTGCGCGAAGCCGTCGGTGGGGAGGTTCGCGTGGTGGGAGACGCTGACATTGCTCTGCAGGCGGCGTTCGGTTCCGGCCCTGGCGTGATCGTTATCGCAGGTACAGGGTCGATTGCGCTGGCGCGGGATGCTCAAGGAAACACGATTCGCGCAGGAGGCTGGGGCTGGGCCATCTCAGATGAAGGTTCGGGACCATGGATCGGGCGTGCCGCTGTGGCTGCGATTCTCCATGCTCGCGATACGGGCACAAACACTGATTTGGAACAACGCTTGTTGCGGGCATGGCAGATTCCAGATGTGGAGCAACTGGTTCGGCGTGCCAACGCTGTACCTCCTCCGGACTTTGGAGCGCTATTAACCGATGTGGTCGAAGCCGCCAAGGGGGGAGATGCTTTTGCTGGCACCGTCATTGCTCGGGCTGGTCGCGTGCTGGCGCTTCTGGTCAAAATGGCCGTCGACCGGGCTTTTCCTGCCGAAACGACCCCCAATGAGGCCATCCAAGTGGCCATGTCCGGGGGTGTCTTTGCTCACGCCCCCAATGTGCGCGAAGCTTTCTATGAGAGCTTGCGGATGTTAGCACCGCAGGCCGTGGTGTCGCCAGAGGTTTGCGATCCAGTGATGGGAGCCTTGCAGATGGCGCGACGCCGCACGATCTGAGTCAGGACTAGCGGGGGACACCATCGTCGACGCATCCGATGTACGAGATGAGGCCGCGCGCCTTCTCGAAGATGCCGTTCACTCGACGGACGCAGAGGCTTTGCGGTCCGCTGCTGCCGATCCGCTCCTGACCGAGCCGTTGGTGCTCGCTCTGCTTCATCGGACTGACCTGGCTCCTGCTGTCATTGAGGCGCTGGCCAAGAATCGGAGTGTAGCTGCTGCGCGCAAGGTTCAGAAGGCAATCTTGCTGCACGCGCACACTCCGCGCGTGATTTCACTACCGCTGGTTAAACATCTGTTCACGATGGAGTTGATGAGCGTTACGATGAATCCGGCGGCGCCGCCGGAGATTCGTCGTGCCTGCGAAGAGGCGACTATTTCGCGTGTCAAGGCGCTGTCGCTGGGTGGGCGCAGAGCCTTAGCTCGACGCGCTTCGGGCCGTGTGGCAGCGGCTTTACTCCTGGATGCCGACCCGAATGTGATTCAGATGGCGCTCGGGAACGGACGTTTGACTGAGGCGCAGGTGATGCAGGCGCTCCTCCGGCATGATGCCCCTGCGGCTTTCGTGATTGCCGTTTGTCAACATCCGAATTGGTCGGTGCGGCATGAAATTCGTCTGGCTGCGTTGCACAATGAGAAGACTCCACTCGGCGCTGCGCTGCGATTCGCCCATAGTCTACCGCCGCGGGAGTTGCAGGAAATTTTACATGGGTCGGCACTCGCTCCGGCGATTAAGCACGCGCTATTGAAAGAATTGGAACAACGTGGTGGTGGATCGACGAACGGATCGGTAGCTCACGGATCGGCGTCCCACAGGCCGGCGTCTCATGGATAGACTCGAGATCGCCGCAGGTTACAGAGACTGGATCGCAGAGACTTTCGAGGGCAGATGGCAACCGGTTTCGCGGCCTGCCGCTATCGGATGGGTCGCGTTCTACGCAGCCTTCCTTATCTACGCCGTGGTGAATTGGGCGGGCTTCCTCTTCATCGACAGTGCGAATCTGGTTGTCCACGAGGGTGGCCACTTGCTGTTCAGCTACCTCGGGCAGACGCTCTGTCTCTGGGGAGGAACCATTCTGCAATGGGCGGTTCCGCTGCTTCTCGCGGCCTATTTCTTCACACAGCGGCAAACTACAGCCTTCGCGTTCAGCCTCTTTTTCTTTTTCGAGAACTGGCTCTACACCGCTACCTACATGGCGGACGCGCGAGCTCTAGCGCTGCCATTGGTGAGCACGGGAGATCCCGATGTTATCGAGCACGACTGGAACGCGATTTTTACTTCGCTCGGATTGCTGCAGTACGACACCGCGATTGCAGGGTTGGTGCGCTTTGGCGGCTGGTGCGGAATGATTGGGACGGTGGTGTGGTTGGTTTGGCGGGCCACTCTTTCAAAGCGATCTTCCTTGGATATTGCCTCTTAGGGCAGGCGGGGAAGCTCTTAGAATCGTTTTTGTATCTCCTGGAATGCTTTCCCTTGGTTGCGGGCGCCATGAAAGACGTGGAAGATATCGATTCGTCCGCGCGTCTTGCGGTAATAGATGAGGTATTTCCCTGCCGCGAAGCATTTCACTCCCACCGCAATCTCTTCAGCGGTCCTTCCGGCGTCCGGATATTCGCCAAGTAGCCAGAAGCGCTCGACAATGCCGTCCATCAATCGGTCAGCGGCCTGTAGATTCGCGCGCTTGGCCCAATACAGAAAAATCTCTTGCAGATCGCGAGTGGCGTCCTCGGATACACGATAACGCATTACCGGTTCGCGGTATCCTGCGCCAGCAGCTTGCGTCCCCGCGTCTTGACTCCGTCGGCCAGCTTATGGAGCCCGTCGCGGCCTTGGTACTCCGAGTACTTTCCCGTCTCAATGGCTTCAATACCGGCTAACACACGCTGCCGGATGCCCTCAATCTGCTGCTCCGTGAGTTCGGCTAAAATGTCTTCCGCTGTGGGCCGTGCCAGTCGGACTGCGCGCTCATCCCCATCTTCCATGCGTCGCAGTGCTTCGCGCACCACTTCACTCGCGTTATTGTAGCGGCCGCTTTTTACCTTTTTGTGAACGTAGCCTGCGAGACGGTCCGTGATCGACACGTTCATTTGATCCATGGTCTGCTCCAGGTGATCTTTCTCGACTTTGCGTGCTCCGCTGAAAGCGTAGCGCGAACAGCAATGAATGTCAATCTTTGACATTCATCCGGCAGTAGCGGAGTCGGGCTTGTTCTTGCCACCTCTACTTCCGCCCCGAGAACCCCGCCCCCAGCGCGTAGTCTCCTAGCGGCCCGAACGTGCGCTTTTCCGTGTAGAGTCGCCACCGGTGCCACACGATCCTCAAGCTCGCCATGACGGGAATCGATAGATAGACGCCAAGTAAGCCAGCGAGTTCGCCGCCCGCCAGTACTCCGAAAATCGCGGCCAGCGGATGCAACTCCATGCGTTCACCCATGATTTTCGGCGAGAAGACGTAGTCCTGCAGCAGGCGCCAAACTCCCAGAAACGCAACCAGGCCAAGCCAGTTCTGATACCCGAGGAGCAGAGCAATACCCAGAATCAGAACAGCCGCAACCAACGGTCCGACGACTGGAATGAACTCCAGCAGCCCACCGGCCGTGCCTAGCGTCATCGCATAGGTAATGCCCATGATCTTCAGCGCGATCGAATAGGCGATCAACGACAGGAACGCGAGACTAATTTGCGCGCGGATGAAATGTGCCAGCATTTGGTTGAGATCGGTGAGGACGCCTTCCAGAAAATCGCGCTTAGCCCGTACTTCCACCGAGTTCAGCAGAAATTGTCCAAACGAATGGCCGTCGCGCAAGAAGAAAATGGAAAGAATCGGTACAAGAACGAGAAGCCAGGCGTCCTTCGCGGTATCGGCCAGACGGAGTCCTATCCGCTGCCCCAGGTCCATGACCTGTGCGCGATGGCTCACCAAGTAGCCTTTCACCAAATTGCGAGTGTGAGAGCTCCAGCCATTTTGCGCGCCAATTTGGTCGGCAATTTGTCCAGAGCTAAGATTCTCGAGGAGTTTGGGGACGGAGTCGCTCAAACGGGTTGCCTGCTGTGCGATACGCGGCTCTGCGGAGAGAAGTAGCCATCCTACGAGCAGTAACAGCACGATATAGATCAAAGCAATGGCGCGACCGCGGCCTCGTACAATCTTTTGCAAGCGCGAGACGACAGGGTCCATCAGGTAGGCAAAGAAGATCGCAAAAAGAAACGCCGTCAGGGTATGCCGGACGGCATAGAGAACATACAGTCCCAGCGCAAACAGCAGCACCGTGAAGAGAACGCGAGACGTGCGTGAGTCAATGGGCGTCAAGGGCTTGGGCTGAGTCCTGCGTTTTCATTGTAGAGCTTTTGGGGCAAATGCGATTTGTCATTCCGAGAGCCTGTGACTTTATTGGCTTCCGC
>JANXUC010000070.1 GCA_025352065.1 Acidobacteriaceae bacterium
CAGCCTCATACTTCTTCACCGCCAGTTCCCTCTTGTGCTGCAAGTCGTAAAGCTCGCCAGCATTCAAATCAGCACGCTGTTTCATTTCCGGATCAGGTTGCCAAGCCCGATCCGGAAATGAAACAGCGTGCTGATTTGAATGCTGGCGAGCTTTACGACTTGCAGCACAAGAGGGAACTGGCGGTGAAGAAGTATGAGGCTGCCGTGGCGGTGGATGGCGGATCGGATTATGCCAGGCAGGCGCGGAAGTATTTGAAGGATGGGTATAGGTAGGAGTTTCGAAAAGCAGATTCCTCACGATAGGGCTGTTCAGAATGACAAGCTTCTAAATAGTGTCTGCGTAGATTAGCGGAACGGGTTTACGATTTCAACTCCGTCGATTTCTCGCGTGTCCTGCATGTCTTCCGATAGCAGAACTTTGCAGCCGGACTGTTTGGCTGCACGATGGATCAGCGCATCCCAGAACGAGAATGAATGAAGACGCTGCAGGTCAATGGCTGCGAGGATGTCGGCGACATCAGGCGAGGCGACGTCAAACTCAGCCAGCAACTCGACCTTGCGGCGGGCAATGCGTGCGTCGACGCTGAGTTTGCGTGTGACGGTAACGAAATACTCCTGCAAGACCTGCAGCGAAACAACACCTGTTCCGGCCCGGCGATGTTCTTCCACAAGAGAGAGGGCGCGACGCTGCTTCGCGGGCGCAGCTTTGTCATCCGTGTAAATCAGGATATTGGTGTCGAAAAAACTACGGACGCTCATGCGTCGCGTCGCGCATGAATATCGTCGCGATTGAAGCGCCAGCCGCGCGAGTGGCCTTGCCCGGAGAGACGCTTGAACTCGTCAATGCTTTTGTTTGGGTCGTTGCCGCCTGCCAGGGTTTGCAGGTAATCGCGGACGAGTTGATTCAGACTTTTCCCCAGAGCCTCGGCTTTCTTGCGGGCGCGAGCTACTGTCTGCTCGTCGATGGAGAGGGTAACATTCATTAACACAGTATATGTGCGAACGTATGCTGTGTCAATTTAAATCCGCTGTTTGTGGGGACTCTTCGCTTGACAGGGTCGGGGCGATCAGTTATCGTAGGCGAACAAAAGGCGAACAATAAATGCCTACGCTGCCTCTCTTTCCCGACTCCGGCCCAGCCCCGCTTGTCGGGATTGCCCGGCTTGCTGCGCATGCCGATCCTCTGCGCGAAGGACATCAGATTGAATACTTTTCTCTGCCAACGCGGTCTGTGCTGAACCGGGTGACTTCGGAGCGGCGGTTGCCGTTTCAGTGGGCCATCAATCCTTATCGCGGATGCGAGTTTGCCTGTAAATATTTGAAACAGAACGACTGCGGCTGCGCGGGCATCGAGTGGAAGATTTCGCGCATTCGGCGGCGATGTGGGGAGATTCTGTCGTGGCTCGGTATGTGGGTGGCAAGCCTTTGTCGGAGGAGGAAACTTGGACGAAGCTGCTGCGCTACGTGGGGCATTGGGCTGTGTTGGGATTCGGATACTGGGTGGTGGAGGAGAAGGCGACTGGCAAGTTCGTCGGCTAGGTTGGATTCGCGAACTACAAACGGACGTGAAAGCCCTCGCTGGAAGGCATGCCGGAGGCCGGATGGGTGCTGGCCCGGGAAGCGCACGGAAAGGGCTATGCCACAGAAGCGGTTCGTGCGGCGATTGGCTGGGGCGAAAAGCGTTTTGGAAAGACGCGGACGGCTTGCATTATCCATCCAGAGCATGCCGCGTCGATTCGCGTGGCGGAGAAGTGCGGATATCGCGAGCCGAAGGTGGCGAGTTATAAGGGAGAGCCGGTGTTGCTGTTTGTGCGCGAGCCGGGTGGTGCGTAGTCGTCCCGGCTCATATGCAGGAATTCTGCGATCGGTCCTACAGTTTCTCGTGAAATTCGCAGGCGGAACAGGAGATGTAGACGCCGCCGGGTACGCCGCGTTCGCGGTCCTTGGTGCGTTTGACGATGCGGGTTGGCTTGCCGCACTTGGGACAATCGGTGGATTTTGCGGTATCCATTTCTTTCTTACGGTCGGCAGTCTTTGCAATCTTAGCCATGACAATTTTCTCCTGTGCTCCGTAGGCTGGGCCGGTTTCGGCGCAACCTGATGGAGCGGCTTGCATGAATTTTGTATGAGCATCTCAGGGCTGGACCCACAGTTGCGGGACGGGAAGCCGACGGCGCTGGCGGAAATCGCGCTTGGCGCCGGAACAATTACTCAACGCTTTGATTTTACACGAGGTGTTCCGACATGTCGCGGTGCAGGCGCTTAGTTCGAGACGCTTGTCCCTGTGCCACCTGGTTGGAGTACTGTAACTGGATGGGGAACAGACTCGCGGCAGCAGTCGTATTTGTGTGGCTGGCTTCTGGAAATACGCCCGTCACGGCTCAGCAAGATTCCGATCAAGTTCGCCCTCAAGTCCGTTACCAAGCGACATCCGAGCATGCTCCGCGCAAGGTAACATCGATTCTCTATCGCAACACCAAGTACGGATTCACCTTTCGGCTGCCGGAGTCGTGGAGGGGATATTCTGTTGTGATCGACACTTGGCACGGCACTAAGGACGAAAAATTTGATTTTACGAGAGGTCCTACGATTTCCATCCGGAATCCTGGTTGGACCGATGCCGATCCGTGGCAGGACCTACCCGTTATGGTTACGCACGCCCAGTGGAAGATGTTGCAGGACTTCGTGATTTCGGTTGGTGCGGCACCGTACAATTCCGGAGAGCTTGGGCGCAATCGCCGGTACGTGTTTGCACTCCCTGCGCGCTTCGACTATGCAGATGTTCGCGGTGTGGAAGAAGCCGACGGTATCATCAGAAGTAATCCGCTTCGCGCCTATTGAAACCACAAATGAAAAAGCATCTCAACATCGCGATGATTGGCACCGGCTTCATTGCCAAAGCGCATTCCAATGCATTTCGTCAGGTAGGGCATTTCTTCGATGTGCCGTATGAGCTTGAGCTAAAAGTTCTTTGCGGACGGAATGAAGCCAAGCGGGATGCGATGGCGGCGCAGTGGGGGTGGGCGGAAACAACGGCAGATTGGCGCGATGTTGTGACTAGGGCCGACATCGACATTGTGGACATCGCAACGCCGAATATCTTGCATGCACCGATTGCGATGGCGGCAGCAGCAGCGGGCAAGATAGTTTTTTGCGAGAAGCCGCTGGCGATGTCTCTGCCGGAAGCGGAGAGAATGGCGGAGGCTGCCGCGCAACTGCCGAATCTGGTTTGGTTCAACTATCGGCGCGTACCGGCCGTGGCTTTGGCCAAGCGCATGATTAAGGAAGGGCGACTGGGAGATATCTATCACTATCGCGGCGTGTACCTGAATGAGTCTGGTAACGATCCGTCGAAATCGGCGACTTGGCGCTATCGGCGCGACGAATCCGGCTCGGGAGCTATGGGAGACTTGCTCTCGCATTCTCTGGATTTGGCGCTGTATTTGAATGGCCCGCTTTCGGAGCTGACGGCGATGACGCACACTTTCGCGGCAGGTCGGGACGTGGATGACGCGGCGATGTTGCTGGCGTGTTTCGAAAATGGAAGTATTGGGACGTTCGAAGCCACCAGATATGGCGTCGGCTCGCGCAACCGAAATACGTTTGAAATTCATGGGTCGTGCGGAATGCTGGGCTTTAATCTCGAGGAGCTGAACCGGCTGATCTACTACGACGCTACGGAAGCGCCTAACCTTCGGGCCGCGCGCAACCTGATGGTGACGGGTCCGGGCCATCCGTATTCGGAGAATTTCTGGAAGCCGGGGCATACCATTGGCTATGAGCATACGTTCATTGCGACGCTGGGAGATTTTCTTTTAGCGTTATCTCGCGATGAAGTGTTTCACCCGAACTTCGAGGATGCGGCTGCGGTGCAGCGGTTGTTGCAGGCGGTGGAAGCGTCGGCGGGGTCGCGGAATTGGGTGAGGCTATGATGACTTCGTTTGACGTAGCCGCCTGAGTCGGAATCTCCCCATGCCTTTTACTCTTGCCCATGCTGCTGCCGCGCTTCCACTGCGACGTCGCAAGCTCATTTTCTCCGCATTGATTATTGGCACTTTTGCGCCTGACTTGGAGTACTTTCTCCGCTTGGCACCGGATGACGGATATGGGCACACGTTCAAAGGACTGTTTCTCCTTACGTTGCCGCTCGCTCTTATAGCGTTTTGGCTCTTCCACTCAGTAGTTAAGAGGCCGATAGTCGGTCTCTTGCCAACGAGCGTCGAACACAGATTGGTCACGCATCTCGACGAATTCAGTTTTGGCGGTCCGGCGAGATTCGGGTTGATTGTCTTTTCAATTCTGCTGGGAGCGGCAACCCACTTGGCGTGGGATGCCTTTACTCACAAGAACACGTGGGCCTATCGGAATTGGGCTGTTCTGCGCGAGGTTGTGCAACTCCCAGTCTTCGGGCCAACGCCGCTTTTCAAAGTCTTCCAGCACGGAAGCACTTTGTTCGGGATGGCAGTTCTCTTAGTGTGGGTTCTCTTGTGGTATCGAGAATCTGCGCTGTCTACCGAAATTTTAAGTCGGGGACTCTCCGCTGCTCAAAGGATAGGCATTGTGTTGGGCGGACTAATTCTGGCGCTGGCCGGGGCCGTCTTCCGCACAGTTGCCGTTAGGGGTGTCTCGCTTAGCGATCTCACAGGGAAACGGGCCGCAGGCCTCATGGTTGTGAGTGTGATCGCTCTGCTTTGGTGGGAGTGCGTGTTGTACGGACTCTGGTGGAAGAAGTTTGGACTGCACAAAGAGCAAGCTATGTGACTTTTCCTTCATGCGATCAGTCCATCGGCTAAGAGAGTCTCATACTGGCCAGTGTGCTTTCGCCAGTGTGCTTTTGCTTGACAGCTCTTGTTTCATCGGTGCATCATTCCGCTTCGATGCGAATGGGGAGTGGAGGGTCGCGATCACATGAGTGTCGGCGGATTTCTGATGCAGCAGCTTGGGATCGCCGATTCTGGCGGAATGCTCTGCATTATCGTCGTTGCCGTGCTGGGTGCCATGCTGGTAACGTTTATCGTCCGTAAGATTCGCGGAGCCAAGAGCTAACTCAACCGAACCGGGTTGAGCGAAACTATAGTTTTTGCTTGCTGCGTCTGCGGTAGTTGTCCAACAGCGCGGTTGCATTTAGGTAAGCTTGGGAGAATTTCATGGTGGGCAAGGACGACGAAGGCAACGGTCTCGTGAGGAGGCTGGTGCCTTTGTTTCTGGCGCTATTGTTGGTGGGCGGCATCATGTATCTGGTGCGATCCTGGGGCAACGAGCCGGCGCAGCAGGTTGTTGAGCAAGCCAAGGAGGCGATGGCCAAGGTCTCATTGCCCGGCGGCGTTGATCTCTCGGTTCCGGAGGGATCTTTCAACTTCAAGCTGGCGCAATTTCTGGCCGATGCGAAGGACAAGGCGTTGCCGCGCACATTTGTGTTTGATCATCTGAACTTTGAGTCGGCCAGCACAAAGATTACTCCAGAATCGGAACAGACGTTGAAGGATCTTACAGCGATTCTCAAAGCGTATCCGGCTGTGAACGTTCGGCTGGAGGGGCACACGGATAGCGCGGGTGCGCACGAAGCGAATAAGATGCTCTCGCAGAACCGCGCGGATGCAATCCGCGCCACTCTGGTTGCTAACGGTGTGGACGCCAAGCGCCTGGAGACGACGGGGTGGGGCGAGGAGAAGCCAATTGCCTCCAACGACAGCGAAGAAGGCCGCGCGAAGAATCGGCGGCTGGAAATGACGGTGCTAAGTAAGTAGCGTCGTAAAACCCCAAAGCTGCTGCGTGCATCTTTACTGCTTAGAAAGCAACTCTTGCAGTGCGCAGGTGCTCCGGAGTTTTGTTGGAATTCGAGTTCGATACTTTCTTAACGGAGGAAATAGCGTGAAAAAAAATCTATCCGCTGTGGCTGTGCTGGTACTGCTGGCAACTATGCTTGTGCTCACGGCGTGTCCGCCGCATGAGAGTCTGGCTGCTGTTAATCGCGATCCCGGCCGTTATCAGGGCCGCGAGATTACAGTGGGAGGTCGCGTGACCGAGTCGGTCGGCGCCCTTGGCTTTGGATTCTTCAAACTTGACGATGGTACGGGAACACTTTGGGTTTACAGCCAGAATTTTGGCACGCCCGCACAGGGCTCCAAGGTGGGAGTGGTGGGGCGACTGGATGTGCAGGGCCTTAGCCTGATGGGGCACACTTATGGGCTGATTCTGCGCGAGACGCAGCGGCGGCACGGGTCGTACTAGCGGCGGCGAGTTTGCTCCGTTGAGCCAGTCGAACGGGCCGCTGGTTTGGCTTGACCAACCTGCTGGAGAATTCGTATCCTGAAATGTCGCGGCTCGGCTGCTAAGGCCGAGCCGCAGCGCTATTCAGATGGAAGCACGATTCTCGGCAGCCTTTCGGCTTGCGAAAATAGGGGACTACGAATGCGGCGTTACGCGATTTTGGTGTTCTTATTGGGCATGACGGTGTCGACCGCTTGGGCTGAAGGGGCCGAACTTCCTTCCGGGCCAGCGAAGAAGAAGATCGAAACTACCTGCACGCTGTGTCACGACTTGAAAATGATTACCAAGCAGCATCAGGACAAGAAGTGGTGGGCTCAGACGTTGGAGAAAATGCAGGGCCTGGGTGCTGAGATTGCTCCGGAAGACCATGACCTGTATCTGAAGTATTTGAGTACGAATTTTGGCGTCGTCGGGGCGGGC
>JANXUC010000094.1 GCA_025352065.1 Acidobacteriaceae bacterium
ACACCTCGAGATGCAGGAACGGGCCCTGATTGAGACGCAGTTGGTCTTGGGCATGAGGCCCGCCGTGATCGCCGCTGGTCTTAGGCGGGCTCCTTCCACGGTCACCCGCGAGATTCTGCGGAATGGCTGGCGGGCCGCGCCGTCGATGCCTCGGGTGGGTCAGGCGAGGATCGCGGGTGGATACCGCTGCGTGCGAGCCGATCACCGAGCGCACCGGCTGGCCGTCCAGCCGCGCGTTCCGCGCAAGCTTATCCCCGGCAATCCGCTCTGGATCACTATGGTGGAGCATCTTCGTCAGGGCTTGAGTCCAGCGCAGATTGCGAGCACACTGGCTCGTATGCCCTCACCCGCAAGGCTCTCGCATGAGACCATCTACAATGCGCTCTACGCCATGCCACGGGGAGAACTTCGCTCCAGCCTGCTCGGCCTGATGCGGCGCCGACACCGAGCCAAAAGGCCGCAACGAGGTCAGGACGGGCGCCGCAAAAAGTCCATTCCTGACATGACTTTAATCGATCAAAGGCCGGTCGAGGTCCAGATGCGCCTGATCCCCGGCCACTGGGAAGGCGACCTGATCATCGGCAAGGGCAACCTGTCGCAGGTCGGTACGCTGGTCGAACGCACCACTCTGTTTGTGGCCCTGGTGCAGTTGAGCAGTACGAAAGCCGACATCACCGCGCAAGCCTTCACCAAGATCCTCAACCGCTTCGAAAGTCAGATGCGGCGCTCGATGACCTACGACCAGGGCTCCGAAATGAGGTACCACAAGACCCTCACGGAAGATACCGGGATGACGGTCTACTTCGCCCACCCGCACGCTCCGTGGGAGCGCGGGATCAGCGAAAACACCAACGGCCTGCTCCGCCAGTACCTGCCCAAAGGAACCGATCTATCGGTGTTCTCTCAGGAGCAACTCGACGACATCGCATGGCGGCTCAACACCCGCCCCAGGAAAACTTTGGGTTGGAAAGCTCCGGCAGAACTTTTCCTCCCAGAAGGTGCCTTCGACTTCGTCCAGCACTGGTCAGCTAAAATCGTCCCTGTTGCACTTGGACCTTGAATCCACCCACCCCGATCTTAGACGTGGATTCCCGACTCGATTGGTGCTCCGGAGCGCTTCGGGATGCGTTGAATCTGCTTGCCAATTTCCTGCCGAGCAAGGTCAAGCTGGTAGGCTGTCTGCAGGTTCATCCAGAAGTCGGCAGACGTTCCGAAATAGCGACTGAGGCGCAGGGCGGTGTCCGCCGTTATGTTGCGTTTGCCAGCGAGGATTTGGTACAGGCGATTGGGCGGCACCTCAATCAGGTCCGCGAGCTGCCTGGCGGAGAGCTCAATCTCTTCCAACTCGTCGGCGAGAATCTCGCCCGGGTGAATGGGTGTGCGTGCCATGTCTGTCGGTCCCTTCTCTAAGCGCTTCAGTGGTAAGCCACGATGACAACATTGGTAGGACCCGCTTGATCCTTACGCCATTCAAAGCAGAGACGCCGTTGTTCATTGACGCGAATGGAATACTGCCCCTTGCGGTCCCCTTCAACGCTTCCAGATGGTTCGAGTTGAGGGCAGCCAGATCGGCCAAAGATATGGCTGCGTCGAGAATTCGCAGCCGCTTTTCCGCCTGCCGCCGAAATGCTTCCCAGCGGCGAACGTTTTCCCCTGCCGCGAGCCGTCGAGTGTCTTTATCGCGGTAAGTTTGTATCATGAGTCTACCAAAAGTGACGAGTGACGTCAATCGTCACTTTTGGGCGGTTGTTACTTCTTTAAATCCTTCAATATCTCGCGCGCCGCGTTCACGCCCGAACCGCCTGTGAGGCCATCGCCGGGATGCGTTCCCGATCCGCAGAGGAATAGATTCTTAACCGGGGTGCGATAACGTCCCCAGCCCAGCAGCGGGCGCATGGTGAAGAATTGATCGAGTGAGAGTTCGCCGTGGAAGATGTGGCCGCCCGTGAGTCCGTAGGTGTCTTCCAAGTCCTGCGGTGTGATGATTTTGTGGGTCAGGATCAGTCCGGGCAACTTGGGCGCGTACTGCGCGAGTGTTTTCACCACAGTGTCTGCAAGAGCTACGCGCTGGTTATCCCAGGTGTCGCCTTTGAGCTTGTAGGGCGCGTACTGCATGTAGATTGACATCACGTGTTTTCCATCTGGCGCGAGCGACGGGTCGGTCAGCGAGGGAATTGTGATATCGAGATACGGAGCCTTGGAGAAGTTGCCGTACTTGGATTCGTCGAAGGCGCGTTCGATGTAATCGATGCCGGGGCCAATGTGGATGCGTCCGCTCATGGCTGTCGTATCTGTTCCGCTCAGAGAAGTAAACTCGGGCAGACCGCTCAGCGCCAGGTTGACTTTGGCGACGGTCCCCACCGAGCGGTAGTTGCGCAGCTTTTCCAGGAAGCTGGGGTCGAGGTTCGTCGGATCGACGAGTTTCAGCAGAGTGCGTTTCGGGTCGGCATTGGAAATAATGGCGCGGGCTTTGATTTCTTCTCCCGTGTTGAGTACGACGCTGGTGGCGGCGCCGTCTTTTACGCGAATTTCAATGACTTGTGCGCCCGTGCGAATTTCCGCGCCTGCTGCCTGGGCGGCTTTCGCCATGGCTTGCGTGATTGCGCCGACTCCGCCTTGAGCCAGCCAGGTTGAGCCTGCGGGCTGGGGGTCGCCAGCAGAGCGCAGCAAGAGAACGAGGGTGCTGCCCGCCGACCATGGGCCCAAGGATGTTCCGAAAACGCCTCGCGCGGCGACTGCGGCACGCAGTAAATCCGTTTCAAACCACTCGCTGACGAAATCGGCGACCGCCATCGGGCCCCAGCGCAGCAGGCGGTACATATCTTTCTTGCCGAGATTGCGGAGAGCTTTGCCCGTCTTCAGCAGCGACCACAGGTCGTTGCTTGCGGGTTTGTCGATATCGGGAGGGGTGAGCGCGAGCGCTTGCTGCAGGACCGTACCGAGCTTTCCCAGCGTTGCTTTCAGCTCGGAATACTTGGCAGCATCCTTGGCTGAGAACTTTGCCACTTCCTGCGCGGCGCGTTGGGCGTCGTTGTAGAGCAGCAGCGCGGGGCCGTCGGGTGCAAGCGCAGCCACGCCAACATCGGGGCGAATCATTTTCAGCCCATATTTTTCCAGCTGCATGTCGCGCACAACTTCCGCGCGTAGCGGTCCGGCGGCGTGGGCCAGAGTGGAGCAGCGGAAACCGGGATGGAATTCCCCTGTAATGGCAGCGCCGCCGACTTGCGGGCGCTGTTCCAGAACTAGAGGTTTGAAGCCGGCTTTAGCCAAATAAAATGAGGTAACCAGGCCATTGTGGCCGCCACCTAAGATTAGAACGTCGCGGGTTTCGGACATGGCTTAGGCCACCTTGCCTTTGTTTTTCTTGCCGGAGCCTGGAATATCCTTGAGCACTTCCACGGCAGCGAGCCTGCCGGGAGCGCCCATGATGCCACCTCCGGGATGCGCCGCCGAACCGCACATGTAGAGATTCTTGATTGGCGTGCGGAACTGCGCCCAGCCGGGAACCGGTCGAAGGAAGAACAATTGCTCGAGCGAGAGTTCGCCCTGGAAGATGTTACCTTCGCTCAGGCCGAACTCACGTTCCAAATCCAACGGCGTCACAATTTGCCGGTGCAGAATAATGTCTTTGATATTGGGAGCGTGTTGAGCGATTGTGTTGATGACGGTATCGCCGAATTTCTCTTTTTCCGTATCCCAATGCAGTCCCGGCGCCAGCTTGTAGGGTGCGTACTGAACGAAGCACGACATGACGTGCTTGCCCGGAGGCGCGAGGGACGGGTCGGTGAGGCTTGGGATTACGCAGTCGATGTACGGATTGCGCGAGAAGTTGCCGTATTTCGCGTCGTCGTAGGCGCGTTCCATATACTCCACACTGGGGGAGATGGAAATTGCGCCGCGCAGGTGCAATCCCTCGCCGGGCATGGCCTTGAAGTTCGGCAGGGCGTCCAGCGCCAGATTCACTTTGCCCGATGACCCTCGAAACTTGTAGCGGTTTACTTCTTCCAGAAAATCGCTGGGAAGTTCGCTCGGTTCCAGGAACTTGGTAAAGGTGAGTCGTGGATCGACGCTGGAGGAAATGACGTCCGCATAAATTTCGTCGCCATTTTCCAGCACAACTCCGTTGGCCTTGCCATTCTTGACGAGAATCTTCGAGATGCCCGCCTTGGTTCGGATTTCGACGCCCAATTCCAGCGCCGCGCCGGCGATGGCGTTGGAGATCGCTCCCGTGCCTCCACGTGCGAACCCCCAAGCGCGAAATGCGCCGTCGATCTCTCCCATGTAGTGATGCAGCAGAACGTAGGCAGTACCCGGCGATCGCACACCAAGGAACGTGCCAATAATTCCCGATGCGGACATGGTCGCTTTCAGCACATCGGTCTCAAACCACTGGTCGAGGAAGTCGATGGCGCTCATGGTCATGAGCTGCACTTGATCGTACTTGGCTTGCGCATCGAGACCCTGAAAGCGTTTGCCCAGGAACAGCAGCTTCATCAAGTCTTTCGGATTGAGCGAAGTTGGATCAGGCGGGACCATGCTGAGAATCGGCTTCACAAAGCGACACATGGCCTGCATGGCCTTGCCAAATTCTTCGTAAGCTTCGGCATCGAGCTTGGAGTGGCGGGCGATTTCGCGGCGTGATTTGCCGTGGTCGTTCACGCGCCACAGGTAATCGCCGTTGAGCATGGGAGTGAAGGTGCCGTCGAGTGGCAGGATTTCGAGGCCATGGCGCGGCAGATCGAGGTCGCGAATAATTTCCGGGCGCAGCAGCGAGACCACGTAAGAGCAGACGGAAAACTTGAAGCCGGGAAAGACCTCTTCCGTAACGGCCGCGCCGCCGACGATGTGTCTCCGCTCCAGCACCAGCACTTTCTTGCCGCCACGCGCGAGGTAAGCGGCGTGGGTGAGACCGTTGTGGCCGCCACCGATCACAATTGCGTCGTATTTCTGATTTGCCATAATTTTTCCGGTGAAACCCGCGTAGAGGCAGGCAACTTTGCCCACCCGCTCCCGGCTGGATTCTTACCCTTGTGCAGAACTAGCCATTCTAGCGGGGAGAAAGAGATTTGTCTCGCCGGTAAGGGAGGTGGCGGTGACATGTTGGCAGCGCAACATTTTGCGTACGGCCGATCTAAAGGCTTGAGAGGAGCCAAGGCTAGGCTTGCGGCCTAATCCAGAAAGAAAAAAATAGGGAGCAGAATCGCCTTTCGATGATAGTCTCCGAAGGTTGTTCGACACTAAGGGGAAACACTTATGAAAAAACTGATGTATTTGCTCACCATCCTGGCTGTTAGCCTCACTTTTGCCCAAGCTCAATCCGCGCATCCTCAGGATGCCGCTTCCAAAGAGGCGGCTATCCGAGCCAAACAGCTCTACGTCGGGGCCGCAAGTCCCGCCACAAGCACCACATGCACGTACAACTTCACATCCGGCACCGGGAACAAGTTTTTGAAGTACTGCGTGACGGTGAACGGAAATATTGCGCAGTTCCAGAGCCCTTCCGGACACGAATTTCTTGCCACAGCTCCGATCGGCGAAGGCTATGCGTTCTGTGATTTCGGTACATCTACGCCCTACTACGACTATGCCGGATACGGAGACAGCGGAAATTGGCAAGCGCCTGTGAAGGTGAGTTCAACCACAACCAGCGTGAAGATCTCACGGAAGACGAGCGATGGGAAATACACGCTGACCCAAACCATCACGCAGAATGCCGGAAATGCGTTGGCCCAGGTCACGATGGCGCTGACCAACAATACAACCGGATCGAAGCACGTGGGGTTGTTGCGGTGGGCGGATATCGACGCGGACAACAGTACTTCCAACACCTTCGACTATACAAACCGCACGGCTATCGGCTACAACAACTTCGGTTACGGGCTGCAACTGGCTTACGTTTCCGGCAGTGCGTTCAATGGCGCCTATTCGCAAGATATCCCTGGGGGCACGAACTCTTGTCAGATCTTTACCAACGTTCTGGGGCCGTTTAACGGAGACGGATCGGTTTTCGCGCAGGTCGACATGACGCTGGCAAAAGGCGCATCTGGAACTTTCGTTACGACTTACAAATCGTTCTAGTCCGCAGGTGGATCGCGCGGTTTCTGAGATTTTATAGTGCAGTGGGTGGCTCGTTCCTTGTTGGGATGGACCACCCCTTTTTCTGTTAGCGGCAGTCTTGGATTCTTATAGGATAGGGCAGGATTGGGGCGGGTCTAGTCCCCGGCGGCGTTTGCTTTCACGAACTTCTCCAGCTTCAGCCGATCTTCCTCGGTCACATCCACAAACTCAATTCCATTGCCGACCTGGGGATAGCATGTCGCGACCACGCAAGCGACGTTCATAGGCACGCCATCCAGCCCAAGCGTCATGGTGAGCTTGGTTCCCACGGCAAGTGTGAACGACGCTCGGGTTGGTGAGGGGAGTCGGAACTGCGAGTTTCGTTCGACATGGCGGCTCCTGTTTTGAACAGTTGTTTGAATTATGGCAGTGGGCGCGAGTCCGTGCGATTAGCCTTGGAGCTTCCTGTGAGGCGGTTCGGTTTATTCGTGCATCGTGGGCCTCGGCTGCGCCCTCTAACCGCATGTTAGGCTTTCGTATCCCACTTTTTGATTCCGCTTCTCAAGCCATGAGGATGTTTGTTTGATTGCCAGAGTTTTTAAAGCATTTCATTATCGCGATTTCCGTTTGATGTGGATTGGCGCCTGCACGTCCAGCATTGGCACATGGATGCAGATTGTTGCACAGGCGTGGTTGATCTACCGGCTGAGTCATTCGGCGTTTTACCTTTCGCTGGATGCGTTTCTTGGCGGTATACCCATCTTCCTGTTTTCGCTGATCGGCGGCGTTGTGGCGGACCGCGTGGAGCGACATCGGATTTTGCTGGTATCCCAGTATGTGCAGATGGCGTCGGCGACTCTGCTGACGATTTTGGTGTTCACTGGTGTTGTTCACGTATGGCACATTCTTTGCCTCTCGTTTGTTTCAGGCCTGGCACAGGCATTTGGCGGGCCAGCTTATCAAGCGCTGATTCCGACATTGGTGACGAAGGAGGACATGCCGAACGCGATTGCGTTGAATTCGATTCAGTTCAATCTTGCGGTGACGGTGGGTCCGGCGCTGGCGGGGCAGGCTCTGGCGAGGTTCGGAGAGAAGGCGTGTTTTGGATTGAACGCGCTTTCCTTTCTAGCGCCAATTATTTCGCTGTCGATCATCACGACGCGCTTCGTGCCGAAGAAGACTACGGAGTCTATGCTGGTCAGCTTAAAGCAGGGTATTCAGTATGTGCGTAAGCAGGGCTCTATGGAAGCACTGGTTGTGCTGGCCTTCTGCATGACTGCCTTAAGTTCTCCCATGCGTACGTATATTCCGGTTTTTGTGAAAGATATTTTCCATCGCGGCCCGGAAACGTATGGGAATCTGCTTTCGCTGATGGGGATAGGGTCGATTTGCGGCTCGCTGGGGATCGCGGGTGCGGGGCATGTGGGGAAAAAAGGGCGAGTGGCTTTGAGCGCGCTTATCTTGCTGGGGACGGGGATTCTAGGAGTTTCTCTGTCGCGTCATGTGCCCGTGACGGGCGCTTTTCTGGTGCTGGCGGGAGCTTCGATGATGGCTGCGTTTGCTATGGTCAGCTCGCTGGTGCAGCTTAATACCAACGATGACATGCGAGGGCGCGTTATGAGCGTCTACAACGTGGCATTTCGTGGCGGGATGCCGATGGGGAATCTGCTTTCGGGGTGGCTGGTGCCGATGCTGACTGTGCCGGTGGTGCTGAGCATCAACGGATCTCTGTTAGCTTTGGTGGCGATTTACTTCTTTGTTGTGCAGCGGCGGGTGGCGGAGCTGTAGTTGCGCAAGAGCGCTCCCATTGCCGCTCAGGCCTGCGCTCTCCTATAATCGTGCGTTCGGTTAGATTCGCTGTCTAAGGACTTCATCTTGCCTATAGGAACCGCATTTCACGAGAGAACTTTTCCTCTTTGCTACAGCTTGAGCTATCGCGAGTGGTCGGGCTACTACACGCCCAGCGTATATGAGATGCACCACGAGCACGAATACAACGCCATCCGCAACGCGGCTGCGGCGATTGATATTTCTCCGTTGTACAAGTATCTGATCACGGGCAAGGACGCTACCAAGTTCGTGAATCGCGTAAATACGCGCGACGTGAATAAGGTGAAGCCCGGGCAGGTGATTTACGCCTGCTGGTGCGACGAACAGGGCAAGGTGATAGACGACGGCACCGTCACGCGGCTGACCGAAAGTTCGTATCGTTGGACCGCTGCGGATGCCAGTTTGCGCTGGTTCCATCAGAACACAATCGGCATGGATGTGCAGATTGAAGATATCTCCGAGAAGACGGCGGCGTTGGCGCTGCAGGGGCCGACATCGGCCAGTCTGCTGAAGGCCGTGGCGGAAGCCGACATTGCCAACCTGAAATATTTTCGCTTCACCAGCGGCAAGATTGCTGGCGTTCCCGTGGATATTTCGAGGACTGGCTATACGGGCGATTTGGGTTACGAACTCTGGATTCCGTGGAACGACGCCGTAAAAGTGTGGGACGCGCTCATGGCGAAGGGCAAGGCGTTCGATCTGCATCCGGCGGGGATGTTGGCGCTAGACATCGCGCGTGTGGAAGCCGGACTGCTGCTGATTGAAGTGGACTACTCGAGTTCGAAGAAGGCTCTGATTGAGTCACAGAAATATTCTCCGTATGAGCTGGGTTTTGGGAAAATGGTGCATTTGGAGAAAGAGAATTTTATTGGCCGGTCGGCGCTGGCTCGCGATCAAAGAGATGGGGTGCCGCGGCAGTTTGTGGGCCTTGAAGTAAGCTGGCCGGATGTGGAGAAGCTTTTTGACGATGCAGGGCTGGCTCCGCAAACTCCGGCGACTGCATCGCGTGTGCCTGTGCCGTTGTTTTACGGTGGGAAGCAGGTGGGGAAGGCTACGACGACTTCGTGGTCTCCGCTGCTGAAGAAGATGCTGGCACTGGGCAGCGTGAAGACCGAGTGCGCGCAGATTGGAACCAAGTTGCAGTTGGAGTTGACCGTGGAAGCGGTGCGGCATACGGTGACGGCGACTGTGGTAAAGATGCCTTTCTATAATCCGGCGCGCAAGACTGCGGTTCCGGTTTAGGTGAGATTTCGGCAGTGCCCGTGTGGCAGCGGAGCTTGCTCCGCTGGGAGCGCAATCCTAAAATGAAACATATTTGTTTCGTGGCGCTGATTTTCTCGGCGCTGCTTTCATCTGCCCAAGTTACGGTCATCAAAGCCGGGCATCTCGTCGATGTCGACGCAGGCGTTATGCTGGCCGATCAAACCATCCTGATTCGCGATGGAAAGATCGAGGCTGTAGGCAAAGGCCTCGCCATCCCCTCTGGGGCGAACTCTATTGATCTGTCGAATATGACGGTTCTGCCGGGCTTGATTGATTGCCATACGCACCTCGCGGACGGCGCCCACGGTACCGAACCGATTTTGCAACTTACGAAAAGTGCTTCGCAGACGGTTCTGGAATCAATCCCCAATGCGCGCATGACGCTGGAATCAGGTTTTACTACCGTGCGGGACGTGGGCGTTTACCGTGCGCTGAATGACGTTGCCCTGCGCGATGCCATCAACAAAGGTTACGTGGTCGGGCCGCGCATGTTTGTGGCTGGAGCTTACATCACCATCACGGGCGGAGCGGGCGCCATGACTGGGATTGCTCCCGATGTGCAGCTTCCGTTGGATTTCCGTTACGGCGAAGCGAACAGTCCTTGGGAGGCGCGCCAAAAGGTTCGCCTGCTTTATCACAGCGGCGCGGACCACATCAAAATTTTGACTACCGGTGCTGTGCTGACGCACGACAGCAATCCCAATACGATGGAATTTACTCCGGAAGAGATCAAGGCCGTTGTGGATGAGGCGAAAAGCTTCGGCCTCCGTGTGGAAGCGCACGCGCACGCTGCGGAGGGCATTAAGAATGCGATCCGTGCCGGAGTAGCATCTGTGGAACACGCTACTTTGATCGACGACGAAGGCATTGCGCTGGCCAAAGAGCACGGCACATATCTCGACATGGATATCTACGATGACGAGTGCATCCAGAACGATAAGACTACGCCGAAGGATTTTCTGGAGCACGATGCGGCGCTGGGTGAGGCGCAGAGGCAGAACTTCCGGAAGGCTGTGAAGGCGGGAGTGAAGATGTCTTTTGGAACGGATGCAGGCGTTTGCCCCTACGATGCCGCGCCGAAACAGTTTGCTTTCATGGTTAAGTATGGCATGACTCCGATGCAGGCGATTCAGGCTGCCACATCCAATGCCGCGGATTTACTGGGGAAGTCGGAACTGCTGGGTTCGATCAAGGCCGGGAAATATGCGGATATCGTGGCAGTGCAGGGGAATCCTCTGGAGGATATTCGGGTGATTGAGCACGTTCGGTTTGTGATGAAGGACGGGAAGGTCTACAAGCGGGAGTAATCTGAAAGTTAATTTGTCATTCCGAGTGAAACGAGGAATCTCTTTCGGCCGCTAGAGTGTTCGTAGCAGAACGGATCCCTCGTTTCACTCGGAATGACAAATTCCCTGGAGGTTATCTTTGTTCGGTGGCCTTGGCTGTTCGTTTCCAATAAAGATAACCCGGCACCCCAACCAGCACAATCAGCGTCCCCGCCAAGGCTTCTTTCGGGCGCTGCCAGATTGTATTAATCGTCCACACTGTTCCAATAAGGATATACAACGCGGGCAGCCAGGGATATCCTGTGCAGCGATAAGGACGGGCCATCTCCGGACGCTTCCAACGCAGAATAAACAGGCAGCCGACGCCGAGTGTGTACGACAGCACCATCATGAACATCACGTAGGTGTAGAGCTGGTCGTAGCGTCCGCTGAGCGTGAGCACGCCTGCCCAGATGCCCTGGCCGATCAGACTGAAAGCTGGCGTTCTCCAGCGAGGATGGACCTCGCCCATTTTCGGGAAGAAGGCTCCGTCTTTCGCCATTGCGTAGTAAACGCGGGCGCCGGAGAGCGCGCAGCTGGCCATCGCTCCAAAACAAGAAACTGCAATCAACGCGGAAAGCCACGTTGCGGTTCCGGCAGAAAACAGCATCGTGGCTGCGGCGTGTGCGATGGTCTCGTGCTTGGCAATTTCCGTGATGGGCATCGCGTAGACGTAGGTCATGTTCATGGCGACATAAATCACGCCAACAGCGATCACGCCCAGGAGCATGCCGCGCGGAATGTTGCGCTGCGGATCTTTTACTTCGCCAGAGACCCAAGTGATGTAGATCCATCCGTCATAGGCCCAGAAGACGGCGATCAGAGCCACTCCGAAGGCCGATAGGAGTTGCCCCGACGACAGTCCAGTCATCAGGCCGGGGGTGGCCGCGGGCCCTCCAGTGGCAAAGTTCGACCAATGGCCTTTGCCAATGGTGAAGCCTAGAAAGATGAACGCGGTCATGGCGGCGAACTTGGCCCACGTGGCAATGTTTTGCAGGAGCGCGCCTTCGCGCAACCCGATTACGTTGACCCAGGTGACGAAGGCGATCGCAAGAAGTGCCATTACGTGGACGCGCGTCAAAACAAATCCTGCAAGGTTCAGAACGACGTGATCTGCGGAAAGCGCCGGGATCACGAGTCCCAAATAGCTGGCAGATGCCACCGATAATGCTGCGATGCTGCCGCCGTTGGAAACGGTGAAGATCATCCAGCCATAGAGGAACGCGACGAGGTCGCCGTAAGCCTCTCGCATGTAGACGTACTGGCCGCCGGAGTCTGGAAACATTCCTCCGAGTTCGGCGAAGGCAAAGCAGGCAAAGAGGGAAATCACCGCTCCCAGCCCCCACACGCCGAGAAACAAGATGGGGTGCGGCAACACGCCGGCAATGTCTTTGGCGGTTAAGAAGATCGACGAGCCAATGATGCCGCCGACCAGCAACAGAACGCAGTCGAGGAGCGAAAGGCCGCGAACCAGGCCGAGTCTGTCGTCCACCATATCGATAGGAGCGGCTGCCTTCGAAACCAGGTTGGGTTCCCTCATGGCCTATCCCATCCCCAAGTCGTCGGAAGATTCCAGCGGCGTACCGCACCGGCGGCAGATGACAGAGGAGCAATCCCCGCAAGTAAGCGGGTCGGAAACTTCGCAAGCGCACTGCGGGCAATAGAGCGGGACGGCGGACGGTTCCGGCGGTGTGTCCGACTCGGGGGTTGGAGTCATGTGGATGCTCAATGTAGCATACGAACAAGAGTTTCGACATCTCCGCGAGGTTCCCCCATGACGCAGGACACATTAGAGAAGCCCGACGAGATTCTACAGTTGGAGTTCAACCGCTGGGCCGCCGCTGGTGAAGGCGAGAAGATGGAGTCGCATCATCTCGATATAACGTTGAAGACGCTGCGGTTGATGGAGTTAGCGCCGGGGCAGCGTGTGCTGGATCTCGGATGTGGTGCTGGATGGGCTACGCGGTTGCTCGCGCAAGCGGTGGCGGCGGATGGCGCGTCTTCAACCGAGGTTTCGTCAGATCAGGTTGTGTCCAGCCAGGTTGTAGGTTTGGATGTGTCGGACGAGATGATTCGTCTGGCGCGGGAGACTTCCGGAGGATTCAGCAACGTCCAGTATGTTTGCGGTTCGGCGATGCAGATTCCCTGGCAGGACAGTTTCTTCGACCGCGTTCTTTCGGTTGAGTCTTTCTACTACTACCCTGATCAGAATCGTGCGCTGCAGGAGTTGTACAGAGTGATGGCACCGGGGGGCAGGCTGTTTATTCTGATTAACCTCTACACCGACAACGAATACTCCTTGCAGTGGGTGGACAAGCTGAAGGTCCCGGTGCATGTGCGCTCTGCAGCGGAGTATGTCGAAATGCTCCAGCGCCACGGCTTCAGGAACGCGGAGTCGCGGCAAATTCCGGATGACACGCCGACTCCGGATGACTACAAGACAAAGTCCTTCAACAGTCTTGAAGATCTGCGCGCGTTTAAACGAAAAGGCGCGCTACTGCTGATGGCGACCAAGCCGTTGTAGATTTTGTAGCGCTGGCATCTTGCCAGCTGTCCAGTGGGCGTCTCGCCCACCCTGCGAGGGCAAGATGCACTCGCGACTGCCACCGGGACGGCAGCTACGTTATAGCGCTATAGCACTCCGTGGTCTTCGTCATCATCATCGTCTTTGTCGCCGCGGCTGTTGTGCGACACTGGGCTTATCGCCCTGCCATCGCCTGCATGGCGTAGCTCAATCCGGCCATTTACGTTGGAAAGCTCAATGTTGGTGCCGCCGCTGCCGAGCCGGCCTTCCATGTCTCTTCCAACCCAGGCGTGCTTGTTCACGTTCAGGCCGAAGTCCGTGTCAATTCCGCCGGATACGGTGCTAGCGCGTACATCCGCATTCGCATCGGAAGGAATGGTTAAGGTCAAAGAGCCATTGACCGACGAAATCTTGACCGAGGATTTCGGGAGTTGGCGGAAGGAGACCTCCGTCCGTCCGTTGACCGTAGAGAGATCGGTGCGTCCAGCGAGGTCATGCGCCCTCACGCCGCCGTTAACCGATGAAGCATGTACTTCTCCGCCAACTTCGTCGATATCGAGTGCGCCGTTGACCAGTTGAATTGCGTCTAGACGCGCTTGTCTTGGGACGTGCAACGTGTATTCCACGCTGGCGGGGTCATTTTCGCCGTGGTTGAACGTATGGTTATGTCCGGGATATTCGGTGCGGATCGCAATCGAGTTGGCGTGGGCGTCGATGACGATCTTGGCCTCGTCCAGCCGTTCCTGCCGGTAGGCACGCTTTACTGCATCTACCTGGACCTCGTTGCGATCCCAGCCCGTAATGTGCACCGGCCCGTTGATGTTTTCCAGTTCTACGCGCGCATCGGCACTGAGGGTGTAGGTCTGGTGAAATTCCTGCGTAAGGGGTTCGCTCGCCCAAGCGCGTCTGGCCAATAGTACTGCGCACATGGTTCCGACCAAAATTCCGAGCCAGGTTGCTAAACGTTTTCGCCGCATAACCGCTCCTTCAAAACTTGTTGAATCAATTGCCTTTGCCCTGTTTGACGGTAGATACGGAAATTCGTTATCGGAGGTTCCATGAAAAAGTTACAAGAGAAGTTCCTGGGAAATATGGCCAACGGATTGAACCGCGAACCCGTTAGGATAGAAGGCGTTGGAGGACCGTCAATTCGTGGAATTGCTTCTGACCGATGTCGAAGTACGGGTGCTGGGATCGCTGGTCGAGAAAGATGCCACCACGCCGGATTATTACCCGCTGTCGCTGAATGCCCTGGTGAATGCGTGCAACCAGAAGTCGAATCGCGACCCGTTCATGACTCTGGATGAAAATGCGGTTCGCGACGCCCTTACTTCTCTGCAGGAGAAGCGGCTGGCGGGTCCAGTGAACAGCGCCGATAGCCGCGTTACCAAATACGAGCACCGCATGCAGGAAGTTTTCAACTTCAGCCGCGGTGAGAATGCGGTGTTGTGCGTGCTTCTGCTGCGAGGGCCGCAAACTCCGGGTGAGTTGCGTGGGCGGACTGAGCGCATGCATCGCTTTAATGATCTGGATGAAGTGCAGTTCGCGCTGCAGCGGTTGATGCAAAGGGAGCCGTCTCTGGCGAAAGTGCTGCCGCGGCAGCCGGGGACGAAGGAATCGCGCTATGTGCATTTGCTTTCGGAGGATGTAGAAGGGGTCCCGAGTTTTGCTCCCGTCCACTCCGCGGCGAGTGAAGTCTCCCCGGATTCGGAGCGTGTAGAACGTCTCGAAGAGAAGGTCGCTATGCTCCAGCGGGAAGTAGAAGATTTGAAACAGCAGTTCGCCACCTTCCGTAAGCAGTTTGAATAAAGTTTAGAGCGCACGGGCGAGGGCGCCCATGCCTCCATTGGATCGACATGGCCGAATTTGTCAAACTTGCTGCAAAGTCCGAAATGCCTGCCGAGGGCGAGGCCAAGGAATTCCTGCTTGGCTGGAATGCCGTTTGTGTAGCGCGGATCAACGGGGAACTGTGCGCTGCCAACAATGAATGTGTGCACCAAGGCGGTCCGCTCGCAGATGGAACTATCGAGGGCGGCAAAATTGTCTGTCCGTGGCACGGCTGGGAATTTGATTTGAAGTCTGGCCAAGCCACTTACCCGTCGAGCGCGAAAGCTACCGTCTATCCCCTCAAGGTTGAGGGCGAGGATGTTCTGATTCAGATGTAGTTCGGCATTCCGCTAGCCGAGGAAATTCAGGAACTTTCCGGGTGTGTCCTCGAACCCCGGAAACACCGCGTCTAGTTTTCGATTTCCTAAGTGTTGATAAACGGCTTCGCTGAGCACGCGGCGGAAGTCGGTGGTTACGGTCAAGTCTCGACCTTCGTAAAGCTGCGAGGAATCCAGCCCGGGCCACTTCCCATACACCTTGCCACCCTTGACCGGGCCGCCGAAGACAAACATCGCGTTGGCGTGACCATGATCCGTGCCGCGATTGCCGTTTTCGCGAGCCGTCCGGCCAAACTCAGACATGGTGACCACAACGGTTTCCTCCGCTAGGTTTCCGAGATCAGTCCAAAAGGCGGCCAAACTTTGCGAGAAAGTGGTCAGAACATTAGCGAGTTGCCCTTGCGTGCTGCCTTCATTCACATGATGATCCCAGCCACCGATGTCGGCGAATGCTACCTGCACTCCCAGATCGGCCTTGATCAGTTGCGCGAGTTGCTTGAGGCTATCGGCAAAACGTCCGCGTGGATAGTTTGCGCCGGGAGCCGGTGTGTATTTCGCGGGGTCGGCGGATTTCAGCATTTTTACCGCATCGAATGTTTCCTGCCCGGTGCCGTGCAGAACCGTATCGACGGAATGTTCGTACATGGCTTCGAAAGTGTTCGACATGGGTGCCGCCTTGGGATTTTTCCCGCCCACGCCGAAGTCGTTAATGTTATTGACGGCGACTGCAGGTTCCGAACCCGACAAGATGCGCGGCAGGGAAGGTCCCATGGCGATTGCCCGAAACGCTGCTTTGTCGGATGTCGCGGGCAGCGCGTGCAGAGCACGATTTAACCAGCCATCCTCGGTCGCTTTGACCCCGGGAGTTCCGGATTCCATGTAGTCCTGTGCGTCGAAGTGCGAACGCGTTACATCGGTAGATCCAGCCGCGTGGACGATCGCCAGATGCTTCTGCTTCCACAGGTCGTGCAATGCCGACATTGAGGGATGCAGACCAAAGAAGCCGTCGAGATCAAGCACTGCATTGCGCGGAATGTTGATCGTCGGACGCATCGCATAGTAAGACTGTTCTTCAAACGGAACAACAATGTTGAGACCGTCCGCCGCGCCGCGCTGGAAAATCACGACCAGCCGCTTGCCGTGAGCGACCGTCTCTGCGGCCAGCACCGCGCGACTCAAGAAAGCCGGTAGCGCCGAGGTTCCGACCAGCGCTAGTGCTCCGTTCCTCATGAAGATGCGACGTGTGGACATTTTTTGCTCCTGAAGTAGCTGTCGACTATTGGCTGTTAGCTTCGGGTCAATCTTGCTTTTGACAGCCGAGAGCTGACAGCCGACAGCCTATCTCTTTTGAAATTCCGGTGATCCTAAAATTAACCCCGCAATCGCTCCCAAATTCGGTGGGCGCCGATTGTCGTCCAGCTTGCGTCCGGTGATCTGCGGATCGTCGAGCTGCTTCAAAATCGCATCATGGGTTTGCGGAGAAACGGTTCCATCCAGGTATGCATTTTCAAACGCTGCTAACGCCCGGTGAGCGTCTGTGGGCGAGTTCGGTGATTGTGTGCCGTTGGTTATGCCCTCACCCAACACGATGGACGGAGCTGTCGGTATCCCCTTCAGCTTGCCGTTGGCCAACGCCAACGCAAAATTCATGCGTCCAAGCAACGCTGAAGAATTCACCCACGTTTCCGCTTTCATCGAGTATCCGGTTGGTGGCTGCATGCCGTAAAGTGGCATGCCCATGTTCTGCAAAGCGCCCAATGCTGGTGCGGGATTCTGCACGTCGGCGCTGGTGGCGCGCAGCGCCGAGATCACAAATTCCAAAGGTGTCTTCACTTTCGCGCGATATGCCTCCGGCACCCAGAACTCGGGCGATTGATACATCGTGCGCAGCACTTCGCGAATGTCCCCGTCTTTCTTGAGGAATGTATCTGCCATGCGGTTGACCAACGCAGGCGGCGGATTGTCGGAAACGAATCGCATCGCAAGCTTGCTGCAAACAAATTTCGCGGTGCTGGGTTGATGTGCCAGCAGATGCAGCACCTCCAAGCCTTCCTTCTCCCCGTTTTCTTTGATTTTCTTGCCCAGCACAGTCTTTTCGCCAGGCTCATGCAGTCGTTCTTCGAAGCTGAAATCCCCACCCTGGCGCGGCTCGTGTAGAGTCCAGCCGGTGAACACCCGCGCCACTTCTGTAACGTCTCTCTGCGTATATCCGCCATTCACGCCCAGCGTGTGTAACTCCATCAGCTCACGCCCGTAATTTTCGTTGAGTCCGTTACGATTCTTGCCCTTCATGTTGGCGTTTGGCTGGCGCGGCGGCCAGTTCCGCGGGTAGCGATTGGGGCGACCATGCCCACGCTTCCCACCTTGGCGGCGAATCCCCAACGCGGCATCGGCGCCCGGCCCCACGCTCAGCCAGTTATCAAGATAGAACAACATGGCTGGACTCTTCGCGGTCGCCACTAGCAAGTCCTCGAACTTGCCCAAAGCGTGTGGACGAATCACATCACGCTCGTAACTGGTGAGCATGTAACGGTCGGCGCCCTTGCCGACAAATACGTTGAAGTGGTTGAACCAAAAATCGGCCATCACCGCTTCCAACTGGCGTTCACTGTAGGTGTCGCGCAGCAGCTTGCCTTGCATCAGCTCCGAAGTCACGACCTGCTGCGGATTGTTCAACGCCATAGCCGTTTCGCTCTGTTGCGGCACCATGCTCTGCAGGATTTCATTTTTTTGACTGCTGTTGCCTCCGATCAGCGCCCGCTGCTCATCCGGGGGCATTTTCAGAATTTCTTTCATGCGCTGATCGGGAGGCAGGTCGAGCAGTTCTTCCGCTTTGAGGTCTGCGTAAAGTTTCGCTTCGCGGCGGCGGGCTTTTTCGTCGTCGCTGGCTGTGTTGCTTGCCGTTGTTTGGGCGGTTGCGTCGGATGGGGGATTGGTGGCAGCCGCCTGCTTCCGGTCCTGCTTTTCTTCATAGCGCGTCAACTGCGCTTCATAAACGGCGCGTTTGGCGGGATTACGCGGCAGCGGCTCGCGGCCTTCCGCGATTGCCTTCAGTACTTTCTGGGGCGGAAAGTTCTCCACCATCTCCCGCGTCTCCATGCGCAGCGTCCGCAAGGGCATTAGTCGTGCTTCCAGCCCGGAATCGTCAATCTGGTCAGGATGGAGTTGCTGCTCGAACCACTTGTCCGCGCCCATTGCGGTGACATGGTCTACATCGCCGGGACGTGGTCCAAACGCAAATCGGTTCAGGACATGCACCGCACACTGGTGCTCGCTGACGCCAGCAGTCTCCTGTTTCTTTTTCCCGATAGCTGCCACAGTCAGGCCCAGGGACATCCCCGCGCAGAGTGCAGGCAGCAAGAAATTGTTGTGCATTCGACGCATGCAGGAATACCTCGACCGTTCTCCCAGTATCAACCCTGCCAGGAGGAAAAGTTGCGGGTCGGAAGTTACTTTAGAAAACGGTACTTACCTTCGAATCAGGGATTAGGCGAGGAAATCGCGGCCTTGGTTCATCTTGTGCTGCAGCATGGCGGCGAGATGGTCAATGTCGGCGGGGGCCAGGCTGTTGGCCAAAGTGCCTTCCAGAAGCGGGAAGCGGGCGCTTCCCGTAGCATCGCGGCGGATCTGCAACAGTAACGCCTGCAGCACATCCGGATCGAATTTGAGGGGCGCCAGTTTCACCAGTTCATGCAGCGCCATACCAAGCGGCATCCGTCCACGGTAGGGGCGCTCGCTGGTCATGGCATCAAACGTATCTGCCAATGCCACAATACGCACGGGCAGAGAAAGCTCATCCTGACCCAGGCCATCGGGATAGCCCGAGCCGTCAGCGCGTTCGTGATGTCCGCGTACAATCTCGGCTATCCTGGGCCAGGGAAATTGCAGATCCTTCACAATGTCATAGCCGACCGTGGTGTGGTCCGCCATTTCACGAAATTCCGCTGCATCCAGTGCGCCGGTTTTGCCGAAAAGATATTTATCCACAGCAACTTTGCCAATGTCATGCAGATAGCCTGCGGAACGCAGTCCGGCAACTTCCGCAGAATCCATGCCCAAACCATCCGCGATGCTGGCTGCATACCGGCCTACGCGCAAGGAGTGACCGTGAACGTTTACGTGCTTCACATCGATGGCGGCGGCGAAAGCCTCCAGCGTGCTGTCATGCAAGCCGTTCATGGAGGCAAGTAACTTCAAATTTTCGCCGACGCGCTGCGTTAGGCTCCGCGAGAGATTGTGATTGTGTGCTGCCAGCGCCACGAAGTGGGTAAGAAGGCTCAGCGCTTCCAGATCTTCGGCGCTGTAGCAACCTTCTGATGCGCGGCGCCCCAGTGCCACCAGCCCAACCAACTCACGCCCAACGCGCAAGGGCGCCAGACACTTGAACATTTCGGGGGCCACGTTTCCGTTCTGACTTAAGAACGAATCGTAATTGCCTCCCACCAGCAAAACCGGATCCCGCGCTGAGAGTAAGCTGTGTGCGTGACGGGGCAGTAAAGGGATGACAGCAGGGTCGGGCAACAGAACAAATCCCTGCGACGTGACCGAACTCAGCATCGAGGGCTTGTCGCTATAGAGGAAAAGGGCTCCCTCACGCGCACCAGCGGCATCCATCATGGCCGTCAGCATCGAGCGTGCGATCTCTGGAAACTCGTGTTCAGCGGTGATTTGCGGGCCCAGATCCGACAGTGCCTCGACCGTTCGCAAAACCCGTCTTAGGTTGTCCCTGTTCACTCCTACCCCAATCTCAGAAGCGGACAAGTAGATCAAAACGAGGGTACCATGCCAAGATTTGGGCACAAGCTATTGTTCGTTGGTTAGTTTGATGCGGCTCGAAAGTGCTATTCCCGTAATTGGTTAAAAATGCAGGCGCAGAGAAGGGAAGCCGTCGACGAGGAGTAGTTGTCTTCCTTGCAGTGCAGCTCCAACGTCCTCGTGTTCCAAAATCCAAGTATTGTCATGAGGCACAAAGACGGCGTTGAGTCCTGCTGCTAGCGACGGGTTAATGTCCGACTT
The DNA here is from genome assembly GCA_025352065.1 of Acidobacteriaceae bacterium. Lineage (GTDB taxonomy): Bacteria > Acidobacteriota > Terriglobia > Terriglobales > Acidobacteriaceae > JANXUC01. Next base: position 20,181 of record JANXUC010000094.1, read on the forward strand.
CGGGCTGTTGCCGATCATCCACGTAATCTTGGCAACCAGTTCGTGTTTCTCAATCACGGAGTGATATGTGGTCGTATCCTTCTCCGCAACAATCTCAACCGCAGCAAAATACTCTCGTAGTCCCGAACGCTCAATCTTCCTCGATTGCTCACCGAGCGCGCCCTTCGTCATGAGGATTAAGTGGTGACGGCTTGCCAGATATTCCAGTGTCTCCGGAACGCCCAGCAGAACCTCCATCGGTTGCTCTGCGATCGCGTGGGCAAAGCCTTGGATGGTCTCATGAATCGCAGGCGTAATCGGTTCGACAGCAAGCCTTTCGAAGGTATCCACCAGTGCATGGGAAAAGCTATGCAGCCCATAGCCGTGTTGCACGATGCAATTGCGTTCAACGTCATTCAACACTTCGCGGATTTGCGCGGTGGAGTATTCGCGATGATTTAGAAATGAAATGAAATCGGCGATCGCGCGCTCAAAATAAATGTTGTTTTCCCATAGCGTGTCGTCTGCATCAATGAGGAGCGTTTGGGAATCGAGCTGTGTAGGTACGGTCATGCACGAACCTTAATAGCCAATCTTGATGGTGTTGTCATTCCGAAGGGCTTCAGCCCTGAGGAATCTGCCGGTGATGCTAACGGCGAGCCAAATATGCAGCCCGACATTTATTCCGCAGCTAACTGTTTCGCCGCTTCGCGCAAAAGGGCATACTCTTCTTCCGATAACACACCGTGCCCACGCCATTTTACTCCCCCATTGGCATCGAGCAGCACCATATATACCTCGTCTGTAGTCGCGAAGCCCATAAACTTCTTCCAAACCGCCTCGCCCTGAAAGAGCAATACGAAGCGATCCTGCTCCTCGGGTGGCGTGCTACGACGCATCCCGCCCGTAATCATGCCTCGAACAAAGCGGGGAGCAGCCTCCAACTCGGCCACTGGATAGACGACATAACTAGAATCCTTGCTAAAGTCCTGCTTGAAGCGCTTCCCCCCTTTCGGACGCCTTGTCGCCGCCCTTCTTGGAAAATCCCATAGCCAACAAAGCGATCTTGCCGTGAGCGGCGTCGGGCAAGACGATAGGTTTACCCGAAAGCGTGTCGCCCTGCATGAGCGGCAACGTTTGGCAGCGCGCATTACCCACCAGCGTGCCCAAAACTAAGAAAGCAATTTGTAGGAACCTGGAATTCATCTTCTGATGCTCCGTTGCTCAGCGCCGCAGCGCAACCTGATGACTCACGTGCTCTTGAAATAGTATCCTCTTACCCATGCGCTCTCCACTTCTGCAGCTTGCTTTTCTCTTCGTTGCAATTCCTGCTCTCGCCACCAATCAGAAGCTTCATCACTACATGACCGGTTCCGCCGCCAAGGGCGCGGCGTCAGCCAAGCTGCAAGTCGCAGCAGATCTCGCGCAACGTCTGGCAAAGTTTCGCGTTGTTCAAATGCCATATCGTTCCGCAGGTCTCACCACCAGAGAACGACAAATGGTGGCGAAGCTGGTCGAGGCCTGCCAGTCGATCGAGCAGATTTACTGGCGACAAAGTGATCCGGAAGGTCTGGCGCTGTATCAATCACTGGTTTCAAGTCCACATGCGAGCGACAAGAGAGTGCTGCGGTTCCTTCGCATCAACGGATCGCGCTTTGATTTGATCGACGAGAACAAACCGTTCGTTGGCGCCGAACAGATGCCTCCCGGGCGCGGACTCTACCCCAAAGGGCTAACGCAAGCGCAGATTGATACATTCTTGAAGGCCCATCCTGAAAAGAAGACGGAAATCTACAGTTCAACTTCCGTCGTTCGTTGGCACAACGACGTTCTGGAAGGCTTGCCTTATCGCATTACCTACCGCGCGTATCTTGAGCCCGCTGCGAAGTCCTTGCGCGAGGCCGCGAAACTTAGCGCCGACCCGGCTTTCGCAAAATTTCTCCAGCTGCGCGCTGCTGCGTTACTCAGCGATGATTATTTTGAAAGCGATCTGGCGTGGCTTGATTTGAAAGACCCCAAATTCGACATCATCTTTGCTCCCTACGAAACCTATCTCGACGGATTGCTCGGGGTAAAGGGTTCGTACGGCGCGGCAGTCATGATCCGCAACAAAAAGCAAAGCGAAAAGCTGGCGCTGTTCCAAAAATATGTTCCTGAAATCCAGGAAGCCTTGCCGCTGGCCGCCGAAGATCGGCCATCGAAGCGCGGCCTGCAAACGCCGATGGAAGTGATGGACACTCCATTCCGCGCGGGCGACCTGCGTCATGGCTATCAGGCCGTGGCCGACAATCTGCCCAACGATCCTCGGATCCACGAACAAAAAGGAAGCAAGAAGATCTTCTTCAAGAACTTCATGGACGCGCGCGTCACCTACATAATCCTGCCCGTGGCCCACAAGCTCATGCGCGAAGAGCAAGCCGCGAAAGTTTCCGCCGATGGCTACCTGCTAGCTACGATCATGCATGAAATCTGCCACGGCCTTGGTCCAGCCTTCTCGCGAACCGCCACAGGCAAAAAAAATATTCGTGAAGCTATCGGCCCAGCATTCGGCGGCCTGGAAGAATCAAAGGCCGACGTCGTGGGCATGTTTGCCCTGTACTGGCTGGTAGAGCACGGGGTCCTGCCCAAAGAAAAATTGGAGGAGTACTACGCCTCGTACCTCGCCGGCATCTTTCGTACCGTTCGTTTTGGAACAGGCGAGGCGCACGGTCGCGCCGAAATGCAGGAATTTAACTACCTCTCTGAACGAGGCGCTATTCTGCGTGATGCTTCGGGCCGCTACGCTGTCGATTTCGAAAAAATGCCCGGAGCAATCGCAGACCTCGCAAAAGAGCTACTCGAAATCGAGGCAACAGGCGATCACGCACGCGCCGAAAAGTGGTTCGCAAAATACGATGTCATGCCCGACGACCTGAAATCCGCGCTGAAATCTGCCTCTGATGTCCCAGTCGACATTGACCCCGTCTCGTCGTTCAAGGAGCCAGTGCGGTAGGCCTGATCGAGAAGTGTGTCGCCAAAGAACTATGCTCCGCCCCGCGATTTTGTGTATGCTGTCCGCGTCACATTTTTCGATTTGTCAGGAGCGCCCATGTTAAAACGATTTATCACTGCTCTCGGTGTTTTCATCTTGCTCTCCACATTCTCTTTCGCGAAAGACGCGAAAGGGGATTCAGAGAATGCATGCAAAGGCGATTCCAACAACTGGCAGCAGCTCTACAACGGCAAGGATCTCGCTGCTTGGAAGCATGTCGGCCCGGGCAACATGACGGTTGAGCCGGACGGTTTCATTCATACGCACGGCGGCATGGGGCTGCTGTATTGGACTGGCGGCAAGATCGGCAATTGCATGATTCGTGTTGTCTTCCGCATGCGCGACGAGAATGACAATTCCGGCGTCTTCATCCGCATTCCCATCGAACCTCGCGAAGAGTGGATGCCCGTCCACTATGGCTACGAAGTCCAAATCGATAATCATCCCGAACTTTCCAAAGAGGACGAGTATCATTCCACGGGCATGTTGTACTCGCTGACCAAGCCGCTAGCAAAGGCATGGAAGCCCGGTCCGGAGTGGAACACGATGGAGATCACTCTCGACGGGCCGCGTACGGTCGTGATGCTGAATGGCACAAAAGTGACGGACTTTAAAGAAGGCGATCCTGTTCCGGAAAAGAAATTCGATTTTGAGCCCCAGCACGGCCCACGACCGTTGATGGGTTATTTCGGCCTGCAAAATCACAGTGACAACGATGTGGTGTTTTACAAGGAAGTTGCCATCAAACCCCTGAAGAAATAGATCCGTTCTCGAGCTGTCTGAAAAAAGAGGAGAGAAAACATGAAGAACAATTTTTCCCGACGCGAATTCCTGCAGACCGCTTCCGTAGCCGCAGGTAGCCTGGTGGCGGCCAATAAAATGTCAGCGCAGGCGCAGCCGATTCTCCTGCCCATGGCGCATGAAGCGACCTGTCTAGCAAATGCTGCCAATAATGCGATGGAGTACTTGGCACAGCTAACAAAAGCAAATTTGTTAATTACCCACACTAGGCCGTACCCAGAACAAGTGCTTCT
>JANXUC010000125.1 GCA_025352065.1 Acidobacteriaceae bacterium
ATAGGGGGTTAGCACACTGGTGCTATTTACACCTGCGAAGCTGCCACTTAGGCTCGCGATACCTCAAGTTCAAAACTTCATCGAGATACCTAGCGGGAAGTTGCCTTGGGGTAACAACACTCAGTCGCCCCACTTGACTGGCTTAAATTGAGATTTTTGGAGAGATTCCGTGCAACGCTGGACTAGTGACTCTGAGCCGTCGAGCAAACAACGCGCTCTCAAAGTTGACGTGAAGTTGTTCGATCATGCGCTTCGATCCTATCCCGAACTATTTCGGAGCGAGCCAACCGTCACTTTTGAACAGCACTTCTTGAGCTTGATTGCGGCTACGCAGACGGATGGCCGCCGCACGCACGCAGCTGCAAGATAGCCCTTCCTCACAACAACCTGCTTTTCGTCCGAACACGCAGCAATTCGGCAACACTCCAAGCTTGCGCCAGGCAGCCACACGGATGGTGTGGTGGGTCGCCCTCAAACAATTCCGGAAGCTGACCCACGCCCCCATCCAGCAGGTATCGCTCTAGGGGCTGTAGCCACTCGGCACTTTGCTGCAGCGCTGTGTCGCTATCCTGGTTCACTCTCAAAAATGCAGCAATAAACGGACCCATCAGCCAAGGCCAAACTGTGCCTTGGTGATAGGCTTCGTCGCGCTGAGCAGGAGTGCCGGTATACCGGCCGTGATACTGCGGGTCGCTCGGTGCCAGGGTGCGCAGACCATAGGGCGTGAGGAGATGCTCTTGCACGGTCGCGACTACTTTTTGTGCGCGATCCGGAGCCAGCATGATGTGGTGCAGGCTGACGGCAAAGATCTGGTTCGCTCGGATTGAACTATCAAGTTTCCCACTACCTGCGGTGCTGTCTACAACGTCATACAAACAGTCCTGCGCATCATTCCAAAAGACTTGATTGAAACTCCAGCGGGCAAGTCCGGCCATCGCGCTGTAACGCTTTTGGCCATGGGCGTCGCCGAAGCTAGCTGCTAGGTTGTTCATCACGCACAGAGCGTTGTACCAAAGAGACTGGATCTCGACCGGCTTGCCTGCACGCGGGGTGACAACACGGTCGCCGACCTTGGCATCCATCCACGTGAGTTGAACACCCTCCGCACCGGCGTGAAGCAGGCCATCGGCAGCCACATGGATGTTGTAGCGCGTACCGCGGATGTGCCACGTTATGATGTCCGCCATCACGTTGTAGAGTTCGGCGCGGACAAATGCGCTATCGTTCGACGCTGCGAGATAGGCGCGCACCGCCTCGAAGAACCAGAGCGTGCCGTCTACGTTGTTGTATTCGGGAGCCTCGCCGCCGTCGGGAAAGCGGTTGGGCAGCATCCCTTGGTCGGTGGCTTGGGCAAACGTCCGCAGAATACTTTGCGCGACGTCGAAACGACGCGTAGACAAGGTGAGTCCCGGCAGCGCGATCATCGTGTCGCGACCCCAATCGCTGAACCAGTGGTACCCGGCAATAACCGTGCTGTCGTTTCCTCGCGTGACCACGTATTGATCCGCGGCGGTGGCTAGTGTTCTTCCTACCTCGTCCGCCAAGCCTGCCTGGTTGATCACTGATGCTCTGCGCTGGATTTCGGCGGCGCGATAACGGCTTGAATCCGCCACGTTTCGACGCTGCGTGGAAGCAATGACCGTGGCGCGTGTGTCGTTGAGTTCGAATTGCAGCAGGCCAGATTGGAAAAGATCTTCTGAGGATTCGAGGCCGCGTTCGCGCTCAACCTCATACTGAAACTCGTGATACCAAACGCCTTTTGCTTCCACAAAGGAAGCATTGTGACCCAAATACAAAGCAGGCAGGCCTTCATAGGGAGTAAGGCTGACCATCCCCGGCTCGACTGTCACGGCTGGATTGAGCGTTTCGTTTTCTTGCGTGAGCGAATGGTAGTCGCGAAATGCAATCAACGGCCTCAGTTCCAGCAGCACTGATTTCACGCTGGCACCGGGCGACAGCCCATATTCCGCCACAACTGAGTTTTCGCCGTGGATCAGGAAGATGGTCTTGGTAACGCGGACCCCGCCAACTTCGAAAACAAAGGTTGGAAAGGGATCCAGTCTGAATTCCTGGAGGAATTCAAATCCGCGCGGCTGCACTACTCCGGGATACTGATTCGCGGATAGTTCAAAGACTCGTCCATCTACGATTAGTTTCTCTTCGAATTTCGAGAGCAGGACGAGGCGGCCCACCGGTGGATGTGTCGCCGCAACCAGAAGCCCGTGATAGCGCCGGGTATTCATGCCAGCGATGGTGGAAGACGCAAATCCTCCTATGCCGTTGGTCTCCAGCCACTCGCGACCTCGAGCGGCTTCAAGATTACTGCAGATACTGTAATCGAAACGAATCATAGAGAAATTCTCAGTGCGATGGTTCAAATCCTTTTACCGAAGCGGGCATTGCGGTGCAGGACAGCAATCCTGCGGGCATACATCGTGGCTCGGGCCCAATACGCCAAGGGCAGGACGATCAAAGCCCTTACCGTCCGTCCCATCGGCGCGCAGCCGCTCGATTTCCATCCGTTCAACAATCAACTCTCGAATCATCTGAACAAAGCGCGGATGAGTTCCTACACACTGCGCTCTGGCCGTGCGTAGTCCAAGCTCCGCACATAGGCCATTGGCGGCGGTGTCCAAATCGTAAAGAACTTCGATGTGGTCAGAGACAAATCCAATCGGAACGAGCACCACGCTCTTAGACTTGCCTTGTCGCTTCAAGTCGCGAAGGAAGTCGAGAACATCAGGCTCCAGCCAAGGCTGGGTCGGAGGTCCGCTGCGACTCTGGTAGACAAGATCGAAATCCGTACGGCCACCACGCACAGCATCCAGACGTTCCGCCACCAACCGGCTCGCTTCTTGCAATTGCGCCTGGTATTGGCTGCCCTGGGCCACGGAGACGGGAATGCTGTGCGCCGTAAAGATGAGGTGCGTGCGACTGCAGTCGTCGATTGGCAGCTCCCGTAGTGCCGCCGTCGCATAGTCAACTGTTGCTTCAATAAATCGAGGATGATTAAAGAAAACACGTAACTTATCGACTTTGAGTTCTCCTTCGCCGAGACTTCCCAGGGCGGTTGCAATGTTTTCCCGATATTCACGGCAACCCGAGTAGGAGCTATAGGCGGAGGTCACAAAGGCCAAAGCGCGCTTCACACCGTTGTCTTTCATCTGGCGCAACGTGTCCTGCAACAGCGGATGCCAGTTACGATTTCCCCAATAGACAGGGAGCATAATCTGATGCTGAGAAAGCTCTTTTTCGAGCGCCTTCATCAACTTCCGGTTCTGCTCATTGAGAGGACTTTTGCCGCCGAACTGATAGTAGTGATCCGCGACGGCCAGGAGGCGATCACGGGGCACATTCTTGCCTCGGAGAACGTTTTCGAGAAAAGGAAGGACGTCGGCTTCCTTTTCTGGGCCTCCGAAGGAGACTAGCAAGATTGCGTCGTAGGGCATGAAATTTCCTGCGGGTTGGCGACCGGGACTGCTAAATTTCAGCATAGCAGCTTCGCAGGCAACTGACGGCTACGAGTCTTTCGATGTGGGAGCTACGTCCAAACGTAGGGGATCGGTTCCTCGCAATGCCAGCTACGATGATTCACGGATTCGTCTATCGCTATACTTGGTGATCGTAGTTTTTGGACGGACTCCGGGAGTCTTCGAACTATGGTGGATTCACCCCACATGAGCAACGGACCGTCAGTTGGGAAGACGGCGGGAGCTGCTGCAGCGCCAGCGCCAGACAAAACTGGAGCAACCGAAGGGCCCTGGCGTCGGCGCAGCGAACGCGTTATGCTTGGCGTTTCGATTGAAGTGACTGCCACAGACCTCTCGGGAGTGCGCTTCACCGAAAGCACCCACACCGAGATGGTGAGCCGACATGGAGCAAGTATCGTCCTCAGCAGGGCCGTGTCGCCGGAACATTTGATCCTCTTGCGGAGGCAACTGCTGGAGCAAGAAGTGGGTGCCAGGGTTCTTGGTCAGCTAGGTATTCGAGCCGAAGGGCCTGTCTACGGAGTTGCATTTTCGTCGGAAGCACCCAGTTTTTGGGGAATCTCGTTCCCCGCGCCTGCGGGGGACGGCGAAGGACTGCCTCGCGTCCTGCTGATGTGCGGCGACTGCTTCCGCCAACGTATTTTCGCTCTCAATGAAATTGAGTTCCGGGTGTTTGAAGCCAACCAGCGGCTTGCACATCCATGTGAGTCCTGTGCGAAGGTGAAAGCGTGGACACCCCTCCCGAACAAGGGATCAGTTGGCGGGATGCCTCAAGGCAAGGGCCCGCAAGATCGACAATTCCAACGCACGAAAGTCAAGATGATGGCCTGCATCCAAGCGCCGGGGGTTGAGGGGGACGTCGTGCAGGTGCTGGATCTCTCTCGAGGAGGAATCAGTTTTTTCAGTAAACTGGTCTACGAAAAAGATACGTGGATTAACGTCTCAGTGCCCTATACCCCCGGGAGCGCCAACATCTTCGTCGCGGGCAGGGTTGCCAGGAAGCAGGCCGTGGGAGACGAATTCTACGAATACGGCGTGCAATACGTGAAGGGATAAGTCATCCCGACCGCCCTTGTGGGGCGATCAAAACAAACAGCCTCAAGGCTGCGGCTTGTGCTTCCTTAATACTGAATAAGTTATGTCTTCGATGCGGGAGATGGCACCTTCGTCACGACGCCGCGACCGTCGGTCCTCTCGCTCATCTGAGTTCTCCGCCTTCGGATCGCCACTTTCAGGAACCCTTTGAGATGGATGATCCATGTTTGCCTCTTTCTGCTCCTTGCCCGCCTTCGGCTTACGCCTCGTTACGTTGCGGATCATAAGCGCTTTCTCAGGGCTGCAGCATTCACTTTCCAGCTACCTCGCTAAACCTTCCCCCACACTATCAAGTCGCGGTGCTCCGTGGCAAATTCCGTTGTCTCGCCCATCTGAACGAAGCTCGTTCCGCGAATTCAGTTCCAGAACATTCGTGCGATTCCCCGCATTGGCCAGCGTGTAAGTATAGCTCGTCAGCTTCGTCCCCGCCGAGCACGCCGGAGATGTCGTCGCCGAGACGTCTGCGTCAGCCGGTTCTGCGGGTCGAACACATTCCCCGTCTGCACCGCGTTCGGATAAGCATAACTCAACAAGTTCCCGGCTGGGTCGTAGCTGTAAGTCGTCAATCCCGCCGCTCCTGAAGAGTCTGGAACAGGTCCGCCAGCGTGACCGGTTCGTGGTCGTCGGAGTGGACGGAGGATGGGGAGAGATTTGGTTTCGGGATCGGGTCGCCTAAGGCGGTTGACCCAGGCAGTGTGTACTCCCGCCCTTGCACAAAACGCAAGGACGGGGCATCCTTTTTCTTGGTTATGGAAATGGAAATCAAGATCAAAGGCTGGGCCACCCTGCCCGCTATAATGAGGAACTTGCTATGTATGTTCTTGGAAAAGCCTACTTTTGGAAACTCTTGGAAAGTTGCAGTGACGCTTGGCTGGAGGACTACGCCGAGTCTGTTCGTGCTGTACTCGTACGGGCAACGGGGAAGGACTTCAGGCTAGTCCAAAAAGATGAAGCAACTCGCGAAAAAGTCCGGCGATGGTCGAACGGTTTCTTCAATGGTCGGCAGGAACTGACGCTGAAATTTCCGCGCGTGCTCTACGTTTATCGTGCGGATGGGAATGAACGCTGGACTTTGGATGTCTTCTTCACGCGTATTCCGCATGTGAAAGGCATCTACAGCAACAGGCTCAGCAAGCACATGATCGATGCCTCTGTGGAGCGAGAACTGAGCGTCCAGATGGTTGAGTCTTACCTGGCCGATGTGTTTGCTCGCCTCCACGACAATACTCTGGTCGGGGCCGCTGCGGGCATCTACCTGCACCAGAAGCTTCAAAATCTCTCATCCTTGAAAGTTTTGTCCGAAACATCGAAATATACTCCACCGGGATCGGATCTGAAGGAACTCTTAAAAGTTGTACCAGCGATTCTGCCCGAAATCGGTCCGTCATCAACGCTCATGGAACTTCTTAACAAGCGTTCAGGTCGTAAGGAGTTCCTGAATGGTTGCGACCAGCGAATCGTTAGCTCCCTAGGAAAGGAAAGACTGCGAACCATCCTGAGTCCCACAGAGGTCTCGGTCGACAAATGGCTCAGCGCCGGGAAGGGCGTGTGGTAGGAGGCTGATGAGATAACGGTGTCGGGCTGATGAGATAACCGTGCTGGCTCCTGACGAGGGAGTAGACTTGGAGGCTGTCCCTCGCCAAAATGAAAAACGGCGGAGAATTGACTCTGAATTTCTTGTGATCGGTTCCATCGTGCGCTGCATTGAACTCAGATTTACGCTGTGACGATCTATTTTGAATGCGGGACCAGCGCGATATTTCACTACTGAGACGCACGTCTTCCAGCAAAATTCGCCTCGGAATCTCGAAGCCGCAATTTACGCCGCGAGATCGTACCGATGATGCAGTCCGCCCAGACGCGGAGCCGACGCGATGCTAACTACGGGAGTGTGCACTGCCGTCGGGCGTTGGGCCGGAGTCTCCTTACTCAACCCCAAGTGAGTGCGATCCTCGTGGTAGTAGGCGACGTACTCTCTGAGCAAGCGCCTGCAATGCCGCTCGTTGAGCACGACCAAGAACAAGATGTTGAATACTCCGGGCTTTTCACGAAGCAGCAGAAGGATGTTTACGAGGAAGCGGTTATGCTGGTCAACAGCGGCGCACCCACGGATTCGGACGACTGATTTTTCCGGAAACAGCAAAGGTAAACAGAAATCCCCAGTCCGGCAAACCTGCCGGACTGGGATTTTTTATTTCTCGGTGAGCCAATAAAAAGCTGGCGGGGAGGCACCCTCAATAGGCCCAGCGCAGCAAGGTCGCCCCTACCGTGAACCCGGCTCCCACAGAGGCCAGCAGCACGAGGCTTCCCTTTTTCAGCCTGCCATCTTCGATTGCCGTCTGCATGGCAAGCGGAATCGTGCCCGCGGTGGTGTTGCCATAGAGGTCGATGTTGATGACTACGCTTTCTGTGCGAAGCGAAAGTCTGTCGGCGGTAGCGTTGATGATGCGGAGATTGGCTTGGTGCGGAATGAAGACATCGACATCGCTGCCCTTAAGTCCGTTTTTTTCCAAGAGCTGAACACAGACATCCGCCATCTTGCGAACTGCGAACTTGAAAACCGCTCCGCCGTCCTGGTGGACGTAGTGCATTTTCTTGTCAACGGTTTCGTGGGTCGTGGGATTCAGGCTGCCGCCGCCCGGCATGTAGAGCGAGCCGCCGCCAGAACCATCGACTTCGTGAAGGAAATCGATAAAACTATTGCCTTCGCTGCCCTCGTCTGCAGCTTCCAGGATCACGGCACCAGCGCCATCGCCAAAAATCACACAAGTCGCGCGGTCGGTGTAGTCGATGATGGACGACATCACATCGGCGCCGATCACCATTACACGCTGGTGGGCTCCCGTGGCAATGAATTGCGCTCCGTTCTGTAACGCAAACAGAAATGCAGAACAGGCGGCGGAAAGATCGACTCCCCAAAGCTTCTTTGCGCCTAGTTTGTGCTGTACCAGGCAGGCAGTCGAAGGAAAAAGCATGTCGGGCGTAACCGTAGCCACAAAAATAGCGTCAAGGTCGCTGGCCTCAATACCACGGAACGCCAAAGCCTTCTTAGCGGCTTCGACGGCGATATCGCTGGTCGCTACTCCCTTCTCGACAATGTGGCGCTCCCGAATGCCTGTGCGCTCGACAATCCAGTCATTCGTGGTCTCCACCATTTTTTCGAGGTCGGCGTTGGTCAGAAGGCGCGGTGGAACATAGGTTCCCAGGGCGCTGATTTTCACTCTTCTTATTGCCATAGCAGTATTGCGGGGTGATGAGGTCAAGGCTTTCTCCTGCAAGGATAAACCATGTATTTTGAAGGATTCGGAGCTGGATGTCGAATCTTCCGTTCGACGAGGGTGCCGGACTTGGCAACCAACTTTAGCGCCCAAAAAGCAAAAGTCAGACACCGGCGACCCACTGCACACGCAAGAACCCGTTACCGTTGCTTCCTTCCGGACCTGGCGGGGTTGGCGGGGAGACGTCGCGTAGAACCGATGCCTGACCTTCCAAATTCTAACATCTCGCATGGCGCTCCCTCGCGCGAAGCGGAGTATTTTGCGAAGGAGACCACGAACTTCTACTGCTCGGACGCAGGTGACCTTCGATTGCATTCCGCACTCCATCATCTTCCCTTCCACCACAGCGGCTTGGAGAATGGAGGCAGACATGCTGCCAGCTCCCGACAAAACACACTCCGCGCCCGCCGCAGTTACAAGGCTGGACCGCAGCCTCTTTGTCTGCGTATATCTCATGTTGATTGCAGGTTTCGGCACGGTTGCGGCCACCGGCCAGCTCGACCGAGTCTCGGTCGTGAGCGTCACGGCTGCTTTACTCTGGCGCGGCTATCTGCTGCTCACTCGCACGACTGTGACTTTGGACGAACGCTGGAATACCCGCCTCGCTCTAAGTTTTGCGTTGTTCTACTTTGTCGACATACTTTTTCTCTCCCGAAATTTCCTGACGGCGACGGTGCATCTGGTCCTGCTGGGCATGATCGTCAAAATCCTCTCACCCTTGCGGGATCGCGACTACGTGCTGTTGTCTTTGCTTTCATTCGCCATGGTATTGGCGGCATCGGTATTGACAGTGGACAGCTCGTTCTTTGTGACTTTTTCCTTGTTTCTCTTGATGACGGTGGGTACGTTCGTACTTTTGCAAATGCAACGCGCCGCATCTGCTGCAACAAACCGAGTCACGTTGCCCGACTCCCCGGCCAATGAACGTAAACTCGCCTTTTCCCTTGGCGTCACAGTGCCCGCAATCCTGCTGCTGATCCTGAGCGCGGCGGTCGGAATCTTCTTCGTGCTACCTCGCGTCTCCGCCGGATACGCGGGAGCATTTTCCTCGGGGAACGACATTTCCACGGGATTTAGCAATGAAGTTCGATTGGGACGCATTGGAGAGATTCAACAATCCGACGCCACCGTTATGCACGTGCAGATCGAGGGCGGCACATTCGGTCTGCCGGAATTTAAGTGGCGAGGAGTCGCCTTAGGGTATTTTGATGGAACGACATGGTCGAATCACGGCTCACAGATCCTCGCCCGGCAAGCAGCAGATGGACGGTATGTAGTTGCCCCCGCAACCGCCATCCGAGGCAACATCTTGCGCTACCGTGTTTTGCTGGAGCCGCTGAGCAGCAACGTTTTTTTTCTGGCTGAACAACCGCTGACCTTGCGCGGCAACTACAGCATGGTTACGTTCGATGCGGGCGGCGCCGTCTATAACCTGGATCGAGAACATTCAATCACGGTCTATGACGCCGAATCCCTGGAACCTCAGTTTCATCCACCCTCTAGCTCGGAAGGAATCGACGCCGGTTCGTACCCTCCTGAAATTCCTCGCGTCTACCTGCAATTGCCTGAAGTTGACCCACGCGTCGTTTCCTTGGCTCACGAGATCACCACGGGCCTAGCAAGCGATCATGCCAAGGCATTTGCCCTGGAAAAACATCTGCGTACTCACTACGGTTACACTCTGCAACTCCCCGCAAAAATGCCGCAAGATCCGCTGGCCAATTTCCTGTTTGAAAGGAAGCAGGGCCACTGTGAATACTTCGCATCCGCCATGGCGGTTATGCTGCGTAGCATTGGAATTCCGTCACGAGTAGTCAACGGCTTTCGCGGAGGGGAGTTCAACGATCTCAGCGGAAAGTACTTGATCCGCGCTCGCGACGCGCATTCCTGGGTTGAGGCGTACTTCGCGGGTGAAGGCTGGATCAGCTTTGACCCAACCCCTGCGGCTTCCATACCCGGCGTCGGAGCAAGCCGCTTCGCTCTCTATATGGATGCGATGACGTCATTTTGGCGCGAGTGGATCGTGAACTATGACTTCGCACATCAGCGCTCTTTGGGCGAAAACGGAGCGCGAACTGCGCGCATCTGGATATCGCGCCTGCGTAGGAGCATCACGAAGCCTTACGCGCACGTGCTGCATGCCGCACATTCGATACAAGGCAGTGCGAGTCGAGGCGTGGGCACCGAACTCCGCGTGGCAATCGGCCTTGTTGGCTTCCTCCTTTTGCTCGCCAATGTCCGTCGATTACAGAGCTGTATCCAGCAATCCTCGTGGAAGCACAGCCCCAGCAAGGCACCGAGACAGTCTGCCTCGCTCTGGTATGAACGCATGACGAAGACGCTGAGCCGACGGGGATGGAGCAAGGCTCCAGGGCAGACCCCATCTGAATTTACAGAAGAGATTCCAGACTCTGTAGTGAGGAAATCGGTAGCGAACTTTACCCACCACTACGAACGTGCGCGCTTTTCTGGGTCCGCTGAAGACGCCAAGCTCTTGCCGGAACTCTACGAGGCAGTTGCTTCCATCTCTGGTTAAAGCCTTTAGCGCCAATAGGGCGGATTCTGCGCGATCTTTACCAGAACACCCAGGCCAGAAAACCTAGGCTAGAAAACCCAGGCTAGAACACCCAGACGATTCCGCCGCCGCCAGTCACGTTATGCATGCGCGTGCGGCCCTGGTCGATCCCGCTGAATTGTGGAACACCAGAATAGAAATCGCGGGCCTCGGCACGAAATCTGAGCGAGTGCCAAATCTTTACATCTAGACCCAACCCGAACTCGATGACGCTGGTTGTGCTGCTCTTACCTGGCAACTTCAAAACATTGAAAACACCGTTCTTGGAGGTCGAAAAACGACCGATACCAACGCCCACGGACGCCCACGGTGAGACTAAGGTATTGGGAAACAGGTTCGCGCGAACACCGGGCGTCACAAACAACGCCGTATATCCCTCAGGAACGAGGTCGTTGCTGGAAAGCAAATCCTGATCCGGCAGGTAGACAACGGGAACTTCAAAGGTGTAACCGACCAGATCGCTGACGTGGAGCCGGCGACCATAGTTGCCCTGAAATGCCCAGCCCGTGCCTATGTTAACGCGGTTATCCGTAAATGGCGGAGGGAGCGAAGGCGACTTGATGTCATATCCGCGGACGATGTCTCTTTCTACCAAAACGGCCAATTCGTTCTTCTTGTCCCAGTCGCCTGTTTGCGCGCAAACACCTGCAACCGTGGTAACCAAGAACAAGCTCACAAATAATAATCGTCCTTTGCGGGACATGTCCGCCTCCTCAACCCTAGGCCATGGAATGTTGATGCTGCTTTGATCTTAAAGGTTAGCACGGCCATCCGCCCGGAGCGAACCGATATTAGGACTGCTGGGAGGGTACTTAAGTGATACCGGCAATGGTTGTAGGATAGAGGCTAGGAGCTAATTCGACGTGAACCTTCGAACTATTGTCCTTTGTTGCGCTGCCTTTTTTCTTGCTGGCACCTTCGTATCCGGTGAAACCATCGAAGTACAACCTGAGAAAAACGATATTGGTGTGATTGCCGGGGTAACCGCTACGCCCAGCCGCTCCCTCACTCCCGGTAGCGTGTTTCCGGGTGATGACCCGAACCTGACATCTAAGGCGAGTCTAGCCCTCGGAGTCGATTATGACCGCCGCGTCGTCTCCACAGACTGGGTGACCATATATGGCGGAGGCGACTTTCTGGCTTCCCCGTTTGATGTGAAACTCAGCCAGCCGCCGGTCAACGTCAGTCCGCAGTATGCCTACCTTTTCATTACCGGACACGTGAAAGCGAAGTTCTATCCCGACAGTAAGCTCTCGCCTTGGCTGAGCGTGGGCGGAGGGTATGCGAACTTCAAGGAGAAGCCCCCCACAGCGACATTAACCCCTTTCACGCAAGGAACTGGGCGCGCCACAATCGAGCTGGGCGCGGGCTTCGACACGCAGCCCGTGGCACACTTCGTCGGTCTACCAATTGCCTTTCGTATTGAAGTGCGTGATTTTTACTCAGGGGTGCCGAACTACGGGCAGGACCTTGTCAAAAGCAAGCAACACAACGTAATCCTCGGTGGCGGGTTGACCGTGCGGTTTTGATTCGATCCTTGCACCCTGGGAGCTAAGCTGCCAATCAATGCTTGTCCCGGGCAGCCGCCCGGGACACTCTCAGGCCACACTCCAGAGAATGCTAAACTAAAGGGGTTGATGCCTTCCACGACCGTCCCAGTGACCCCGTCTGTTTTGTCCTCCGCGAAACGCCAAAAGGTTGGCTTCGTCAGCTTGGGTTGCGCCAAAAACCTCGTCGACAGCGAGGTCATGATGGGCCTCCTGGCCCGTGCGGGAGCGGAACTGACCGCTAATGCGGCGGATGCCGATGTCATTGTAATTAACACCTGCGCCTTCATCGAAAGCGCGCAACAGGAATCCGTGAACACGATTCTGGAAATGGCTCGGCACAAGACGGCAGGCCGCGCCCAGAAGCTAGTCGTAGCGGGATGCCTGGTCGAACGCTATCGCAATGAAATCCAGAAAGACATTCCTGAAGTAGATGCAGTCGTGGGGACGGGTGAGCTGGAAGCGATTCTGGCGGCAGCTGGCATCGTGCCGCGAACGCCAGAGGTTCCAACCAACGATTCACCGTTTGTAATTCTCACCAGTCGAGCCGAGGGCGACGCTCGCGCTGCACAAGGACGTTTTTCGCGCGGCGAGTGGGACGGCGCCGTTGCCGATCTGCCCAACTACCTCTACGACGAAACGACTCCGCGCCTGCTAGCCACTCCGAAGTATTCCGCCTACATAAAGATTGCTGAGGGCTGCGATCATCCCTGCGCTTTTTGCATCATTCCTCAGCTGCGCGGACAGTTCCGTTCGCGGCGATTCGAATCGGTTATTGCGGAAGCGGAACGGCTGGTGGCGAGTGGCGTGCGCGAAATTACGCTCATTGGCCAGGATACAACTTGCTACGGCGAAGATCTCGGCCTGAAAGACGGCTTGGCGCTATTGCTGGAACGGTTGGCGAGGATTCCGGACGTCCGCTGGGTACGATTCCTGTATGCGTATCCCAATAAAGTCACCACACGCCTTCTGGAAGCGATCGCATCCAGCGAAAAGATTTGCTCCTACATGGATGTGCCGCTACAACACGCGGCACCAGAAGTTCTCAAACTGATGAAGCGTGGAGCGGGCGCGGATATTTTTCTCAAATCGATTGCAAAGATGCGCCGCATCGTCCCCGACATCACGCTGCGCACGACCTTCATCGTAGGCTTTCCCGGCGAAACGGAACATAACTTTGAGGAACTCTGCGAATTCGTGAAAGCTGCTGAGTTTGATTGGCTCGGCGCTTTCGGCTACTCCGACCAGGAAGGTGCGCAAGCTTACGCGCTCGAACGCAAACTACCCGGCCGCGAAATTGAACGGCGGCGAAAACAGCTGATGCAAATTCAAAAACAGATCAGCAAGAAGAAGAAAAAGGCTCTCGTAGGAAAAGAATTCGATCTGCTTCTTGAAGGGCCATCCGAAGAAACTGATTTGCTTTGGCAGGGCCGCACGGCAATGCACGCCCCCGAAATCGACGGTACCGTTCTGGTAAACGACGCGCCCGACGGAATCGAGCTGCGCGCAGGCGACTTCCATCGCTGCCGCGTGACCAGGACTCACGACTACGATTTACAGGTATCAATTCTCTGAGCCAGCCTCTGATTCGCGAGGAATGTACTATGCCGAAAAGTCGCACTCACTTGAAATGCCCGACGTGCAAGAAGCATATCGTCAAGAGCACCGATCCCGACTTCCCTTTTTGTAGTGATCGTTGCCGCATAATTGATCTTGGCAAATGGGCGAGCGGTGGCTACGTAATCTCCGAACCGCTGCAGGATACCGAAGACTTGGTCCGGGATGACGAACGAGAAAACTAACGCGGCCCCGCTGTGGGCGCGGCTTACCGCAACTTTTTTCGGCACCGGGTATCTTCGTCCCGGCCCGGGCTCCTGGGGATCGGCAGCGACTGTGCTGCTCTGGTGGCTGGTGGCCCGAAATGTTCCTGACGCGCAGCAGGCCTATGTTTGTGTGGCTCTCGCGCTGGTCGCTGTCGCCATCGGCATCCCCGCAGCCACGCTTGTAGCGCGTGCTTCCGGCAAAGAAGATCCCCAATTTGTCGTCATTGATGAAACTGCCGGCCAACTTATCACTTTGATCGCGGCACCCCTGACGTGGAAATGCCTGCTTGTGGGCTTTATACTTTTTAGAGCGTTCGATATTGTCAAACCGCCGCCGATCCGTTTGCTGGAGCGCTTGCCGGAAGGCACGGGAATTGTGATTGACGATGTTGGAGCTGGGCTGTATGCCCTCGCCGCTATGCAGATACTGTTGCATTTCGGTGTTCTGCGATAAGCGGTCTGTAATTGTTGTGATTTATCAGAAGAAAGCCCATGAAGGATTCCGCAACAGCGCTGGCCAGTTCGAACGGCACGCCACACCTCGATTCCGTTGCGCCGCGATGCGCGCTGCCAGGCGGCGAAGTACGATTCCGCGGCCAGCATTTGCGCCCACAGGAACTCAAGCGCCCGCACGTGCAGTTTGGGCCCGTGGCAGGCCCAGTCGTCATCGGCTCCGATGATTTTGTTATCGCGCGTGTGCCGGAAGGTGCATTATCCGGCCCCGCCGTTATCTCCACGAACGGGCACATGAGCAATCCATTGGATGTTCGCGTGGCCGTTTCGATCTCGGAAGGCCTGAATCCTGTAGGCAACCCTGCGCTGGACGCCGAAGGTAACATCTATGCGACCTTCTCCGGCTCGCGCGGAGAACAGGTGCCCGTCGCAGTCTTCAAGATTGACACGAGCTACAACGTTCGGCCATTCGTTAGCGACTTGATGAATGCCACGGGAATCGCCTTTGATCGAGATGGCGAGATGTATGTTTCCTCGCGCCACGAAGGCACTGTGTATCGCGTAACCCGGAGCGGCGCCATGTCCGTCTTTGCCGAGGGCATGGGAGTAGCTACAGGCATCGCTTTTGATCGCGACCAGAATCTTTTTGTCGGCGACCGCAGCGGAACGATTTTCAAGATCGCGCCCGACCGCCAGATATTTGTCCATGCCACCTTGGAGCCGAGCATGGCGGCCTACCACCTCGCGGTTGGGCCGGATGGTGATTTGTTTGTCTGCGGGCCCACGACTTCCAGTTTCGACTGCGTCTACCGCGTGGATTCCCACGGCGACGTCACTGTCTTGTATCGCGGCCTCGGACGTCCGCAAGGTCTTGCGTTCGACGCAGACGGCAACCTCTACGTGGCCGCATCTCTTCGGGGACAGCGCGGTATTGTGAAGATCACACCGGGCCAGGAAGCTTCCCTGGAAGTCTCCGGCCAAGGGCTCGTCGGACTGGCGTTCGCGCCGGGCCGCTCGGTTGTGTTGGCCACTGGTGACGCGGTGCATCGGCTCTCCTGGGATATCGCAGGCCTTCCCTTGCCGCCTGCGTAAGCCAATTCCGGAAGCATTCGATCCCTCGACGAGCCTCCAGCATTTATCATCACATTACTGTGACAGGTCCTCATCATGAATGCTGAAATCATCGCTATCGGGTCCGAGCTTCTAACCCCCTTCCGCACGGACACCAACTCGCTTTATCTCACAGAGAAACTGAATCAGCTGGGGGTGGAAGTCGCCTTCAAAACGATTGTTGGTGACAACCGTGAGCATCTTGTTTCTACCGCCAAACTCGCACTATCGCGGTCGGAAATTATGATTTTCATGGGCGGACTGGGGCCGACCGAAGACGACTTGACGAGAGAAGCAGTCGCAGAGGCAATGGGATTGACGCTGCATCGCGACCCCGAAATTGTAGCCGCCCTCGAAGCTTGGTTTGCCAAGCGGAACTCGAAGATGTCCGCCAACAACGCGAAACAAGGCGACGTCATCACTGGCGCAGTCGTGCTACACAATCCCAAAGGCACCGCGCCCGGGCAATGGATCGCCGGAAAATACGGCGCTCACGAAAAAATCGTGATCCTGCTGCCTGGGCCTCCGCACGAACTGAAAACAATGTTCGATCAAGAGTGTGCGGAACGCCTGCGGGCGAAGCTGCCTCCGCTATTCATTGCAACACGCGTTTTGAAAGTGGCGATGATGGGCGAGTCGGCGTGCGATGCCCGCGTGGCGCCCATCTACAAGGAATACGCCGATGTGCAGACCACGATTCTGGCTGGCGCTGGTGAGATTGAATTGCATCTAAGAGCGCGTTGCGACGATCTCGACGAAGCGCAGCAACGCGTGGACGATCTAGCGGGCGAGTTGGAAGAGGAACTCGACGACAGCGTATTTTCCACCAACGGTGAATCACTTGACCAAATTGCAGGCTACTACTTGCAGATGCGTGGCGCGACGGTGGCAGTGGCGGAATCCTGCACAGGTGGCTTGGTCGCGGAACGACTTACGTCAGTGCCCGGAAGCTCCAGATATTTTGTCGGCGGCATGGTTGTTTACTCGAACGAGCTGAAGGCAAAGCTAGCGGACGTGCCTCCGTTGCTGATCGAACAATACGGAGCAGTCAGCCGCGAAGTCGCTGCTGCTCTCGCGGAAGGGGTGCGCGACCGCTGCAATTCGAGCATCGGAATCGGCATCACCGGAGTGGCCGGCCCAACCGGAGGCTCGCCGGAAAAACCAGTGGGACTGGTGTTCCACGCCATCGCTGACGAAGACGGTACAGACGTTGTCGAGCGCCACTATCCGGGAGATCGCCAGCGCGTCCGCAGATTCGCTTCGCAGCAGGCGCTGGACATGATTCGCAGAAAGTTGATGTAGGAGTGGCGAGTCAACGCGCAGAAGTTTACTCGGTACTCGCAACTCGGTACTCGCAACTCGCAACTCGGTACTTAGGACTTCCATGCGCCTTTTTGTAGCATTCGATCTCGGAGCTTCCATCCGCGAGCGGATCGCGCTCTTTCTTCGCGGTGTGGAAGGTTTTGCGCCTGAGGTTCGCTGGGCGAAACCCGAGTCACTCCACATCACCCTCAAGTTTATCGGCGAGCAATCCGTCGAAAATCTACCGCGGATACAGCAATCGCTCGCAGCAATTGCAAGCGAGACCATTCGTCTAACGTTCCGCGACTATGGCTTCTTTCCATCTGCCACGGCTCCTCGCGTCTTTTGGGCAGGAATTGAATCTTCTCCAGCGCTACCCACACTCGCAGGAGAAGTTGATTCAGCGCTCTCCACGCTGGAGATTCCACGCGAAGCACACGCATTCACTCCGCATCTGACATTAGCCCGCAGCGGTTCCGGCACGCCGCGCAAACGCAAGGAGGACAAGCCGAATCTACGATTCACGGAGTTGCAAAAACGACTGGCAGGAATGCCCGCACTGGACTTCGGTACAATGACGGCGCACGAGTTTTTCCTTTACGAGAGCAAGCTGTCGCCCCAAGGCTCGCAGTACAGAAAAATTTGCACCTTCGCGTTGCGACGAACTTGATTTAGAACAACATTCATGCCCCTGTTTCTTACCGCAATCGTGAGCTACCTGCTGGGCTCGATACCTTTCGGCTACGTCTTGGTGCGCCTGTTTCACCGCACGGACGTACGCGAAACGGGCAGCGGCAATATCGGCGCGACCAACGTCGCACGAACCTCCCCTGCGCTAGGAGCAGTAACCCTTTTGCTAGACGCGCTAAAAGGCTTTGCCGCAGCTGCTCTGGCACGACACTTCCATCCCGGAGCCTCCTCACTCTTCGTCGCTGCGGCGGCGTTGTTTGCGATCATCGGGCACTTGTTTCCTGTCTGGCTCGGATTTCGTGGTGGAAAAGGTGTGGCTACGGCGCTAGGGTCATTCCTCTGTGTCGCGCCAAAATCCGTGCTGGTGATGCTAGCGATCTTCGTCATCTTGGTTGCGGCGTTTCGCTACATTTCTCTGGGATCGATTGCTGCAGCATTTTGCTTCCCGTTTCTCGTCTGGCAAATGGAACACCCTGGCCGGGATTCTCTCTCGCTGATTACGATTGCCTGCGTGCTCATCATCCTTCGCCATCACGAAAACATCGGTCGCCTTATGCGGGGCAACGAAAGCCCCTTAAGGCTGGGACGCCAATGAGTCGCATCGCGATCATTGGCGCAGGCGCGTGGGGGACCGCGCTCTCCATCGTTCTCGGCCGCAAGGGCCTTCACACGGTCCAGCTCTGGGCGCATGAACGCGAAGTCGTCGATTCAATTGCCGCTCACCGAGAGAACTCTCTCTATCTTCCAGGCCTCAAACTTCCGTCGGGCATAGCCGCCACTCAGGATTATGCTGCGGCTCTCACAGGCGCGGACATTGTCGTCAGCGTGATGCCGTCGCACCATTGCCGCGCGGTGTTCGAAGAAATTCATCCATACCTCACCTCGCAAATGCTGCTGGTCAGCGCCACCAAAGGCATCGAGAACAATCGCCACATGCGCATGACTGAAATCATCTGCAGCGTGATTCTTGAGAACCAGGGATTCTCGCCGCGAGTCGGCGCGCTGAGCGGTCCATCGTTCGCGCAAGAAGTCGGTCGCGGCGACCCGACGGCGATCACCATCGCATCGCGAGACTCCGAATTGGCGCAAATCATTCAGTGCGAATTCAGCGACCCGGCTTTCCGTGTCTATACCAACGATGACGTCGTCGGAGCAGAGCTAGGCGGGGCGTTGAAAAACGTGATCGCAATCGCTGCCGGGATTTGTGCGGGACTCGAACTCGGCCATAATTCTGTTGCCGCTCTCATCACGCGAGGCCTGGCCGAAATTACGCGTTTGGCCGTCGCGTGCGGAGGACGCGCAGAAACGCTGGCCGGACTTGCTGGCCTCGGCGACCTGGTCCTGACCTGCACTGGCTCCCTCTCGCGCAACCGCAGCGTCGGCGTGGAACTGGGTCGCGGACGCAAACTACCGGAAATCATTGCAGGCATGCATGGAACAGTCGCGGAAGGCGTGTTTACAACTGAAGCCGCAGTCGGGCTGGCCCGACTGCACAGTGTCGATATTCCGATCACACAACAGATGTTTGAAATCCTGCGAAACGGCAAATCGCCCAGGTCCGCTATTCAAGATCTGATGACCCGGCGCGCCAAAAGCGAACTCGAGCTGACCCGCGACGGCCGCTAGTCCTCAGCGAACAATATTCGCGAAGCGTCCGATTTCCGTTTCACGTTCGGTCAAGCTTTCACATTCCGCATCAAGAACTCGGTACTCGGCGGCACGAGCTTGCTTAAACAAATCGTACGCCCCCTGCGAAGCCCAGAAATCCAGCGTCAAATACCGCCGAGCCTCGCTTTCGTCCCGAATCAAGCGGGTCCCGCCGTAAGCTGGATCGGACCTAAAGAGCTTGGCCCAGGCTCCCAAAGAACCGTAAACCGCCTCAAAACGCTCCGCATCTTCCGCAAGAACCCAGAACTCCCATACTGTCACAAACTCACAATCTTCAAGATTCATCTTGATCTTCCTTATTCAGCCAAGAGTTCTAAACTTTCGTAATCGAAAACCGGCAAAGTCACTCGTGCCTTCACGAGTTAGCAGAGTTAAACTCTAGGCAGCACTATAAGGTACGCCGCTTCCCTCCCTCAGGCGAACCTCACGAACCCTATTGAGCGCACCTTTACCCACGCCCGCGCGTTTGCCGATCCTTTGGGTCATCCTCGGCGTGCTGCTCACCATCAGCGTGGTGCCCATCTATTTTTACTCGACACGTCTGGAAGCGATCAACCGCGATCGTCTGAAAACCAACGAAATGCTGCTGCAAAATACGGTCACGCGTTCGCTGGCGGACGACATCGCGCAGCGCAACAATTCGATGCACATGATGCTATCGAATCTGTCCTACGCCGTGCAGGTGACCAGTGGCGGCGACATTTCCGCTCAAAGCGTCGAGCGTCCGGAGCTGAGAGCCCTGCTTGAAAATTTTGTTTCTTCGGCAGACGATCTCGCCTACGCAACACTGCTCAATTCCGAAGCCAAGGGTATTTCCGCCGGACGCATTCTTCCCGACGCATTTCTGCAGCGCGAACTGGAACGAGCCTTCACCGCAGCTCGAGAAAACCGCGCCTACACGGGGCAAGCGCTCACACTAGGAAGTGGTCGCGAAGCCCGCACTGTAATTTTGGTATCCACACCAGTCATCGCATCGGGAAGATTCCTTGGCATGATTGCCTGCGTAGAAGACTTGAACTTTCTGATGCGCCGTCTGCGCGACTCCAGCAACGGTGGGTTGATGACCTACGTTGTCGATGGCCAAGGCCGTCTGGTTGCAGCGTCGACCTCCGATTTCGCGACCGGCCAGGACATGACGGGCATGGAAATCGTTCGCAACTTCGTAGCCGCAGGTGGAAAAGCTCAGCTGGTCGAAACCAAAGAGTTCACCGTCAAGACCGGCAAGAACTCCGTCGAGACCCTCGGCACCTATAGCCCGGTGAGTTCACTCGATTGGGCTGTCGTCGGCCAAAAGCCGCAGCGAGAAGCTTACCGAGGCATCTACGAAATGCAGCGTGCAGCCCGCCTGCTCGCTCTCATTGCAGGTTTGCTCAGTATCGGCGTTAGCGTCTTCGCGGCGCGTCGCATTTCAAGCCCGCTGCGCACTCTGGCTGAAACCAGCCGCGCCATCGCTCGCGGAGATTTCACGCAACGCATCCACCTCAACAGCCACACGGAAATCGGCGAACTCGCTCAAACATTTAACGTTATGTCGGACGAACTCGAGCACTTTGTCCAAGACCTGCGTCACGCTGCCGACGAAAACCGCGACCTCTTCCTGAATTCAATTCAAATGCTGGCCGGAGCGGTCGACGAAAAAGATCCCTACACTCGAGGCCACTCCGATCGCGTTACGCGCTATTCAGTGATGATTGCCCGCGAGCTCGGCTTGCCGGAAACGTATGTGGAGACCGTACGCATCTCGGCTCAACTCCATGACGTGGGCAAGATTGGTATCGAAGATCGCATCCTCAAGAAACCCGGCGCACTCACCGCTGAAGAGTTCGAAATCATGAAGACGCACACCACCAAGGGTGCCAACATTCTGCGTGGCGTGCCGCAACTCGCGGAAATGCTGCCTGGCATCGAGCTCCATCACGAATCGCTCGACGGGCGCGGCTATCCGCACGGACTGAAAGGCGACGAAATTCCACTCCTGCCTCGCATCATCGCCGTCGCAGACACCTTCGATGCCGTCACCACAAACCGGCCTTACCAACAAGCTCACGAGCCTGCCGACGCGCTGCAAATCCTTCACAAGCTCGCAGGCAAGCGACTTGACCCCAAGGCCGTCGCTGCCTTCACCGATGTATTCGAGCGCGGAGACATTCGCGTCCCCCGCAAAGTCACCGTCGCTCCTCCTGTCGCTTCGCCGTCTCCAGTAGCCTCTGCAATCAATGCGCCGGACGTCGACAACGTAGCAGCCGCTGTGGAAACGTCGCGAATCTAGCCGCTTCTCCCGGAAACTCCGTGCGCCGGTGCAGAGTCCCGTCCTCCTCCCGCTATAATCGCTAGAGGTCATTTTTTGCATGTTTCGTAGCCTATTCGGCGGTAGCGACAAGCCCGACGAACAAGAAAAGAAGCCCGGCTTTTTCGAGCGGATGAAGCAGGCCGTCACGCGCACACGCGAAAGCCTGTCCGAGAAGATTGAAGCCGCCGTCGCCTTCACGAAAGAAATCGATCGCGAAACCCTCGACACGCTGGAAGCCACGCTTCTCAGCGCCGACCTTGGCAACACCACAACGCAGGAAGTTCTGAAGTCTCTGCGCGAGAAAGCCGACCGCAAGCAAATTCAAGACGGCAACGAGCTCAAGCGCCTCTTGAAAGAACAGATGTACGCCATCCTGACTCGCAACAGAAACCCTCCTGCCACGCGCGTCGAAGGCGGACCCGAAGTGATTCTCGTCGTCGGAGTGAACGGCACTGGCAAGACGACAACGATCGGTAAACTGGCTCACATGTTGCGCGCCGACGGCAAATCCGTCCTGCTCTGCGCCGCCGATACCTTCCGCGCCGCTGCCATCGAACAACTCGAAATCTGGGGACAACGCAGTGACGCCGAAGTGATCAAAACGAAACAAGGAGGCGATCCCGCAGCCGTCTTGTATGACGCTCTGCAAACCGCACAATCTCGCAAGATGGACTACGTCATTGTCGACACGGCCGGCCGCCTGCACACGAAGACGAATCTCATGGCCGAACTGGACAAGATGCGCCGCACCGCCCAGCGCATTATCCCCAGCGCTCCGCATGAAGTCTTGCTCGTCATGGACGCAACCACAGGCCAGAATGGCTTGCAGCAAGCGCGTCAGTTCACCGATTCCTCCGGCGTGACCGGCATCGTGCTCACTAAGCTGGACGGAACCGCGAAAGGCGGCGTGGTCGTGGCCATCGCACGTGAGCTAGGGCTTCCCGTTCGCTACGTCGGCGTAGGCGAAAAAATCGGAGACCTGCTGCCGTTCGATGCGCGGGCCTTTGTGGATTCGTTGTTCGAATAAGCTCGTGTGGCAACGGAGCTTACTCCGTTGAGATTACAAAGGGAGATTGGTCACCGCAGGAGCGACATGAGTTTCTCTACTTTCAGAACACGCGCAACCATCGCCTTCGCCCTGCATTTCCTGTTCCAGTTTCTCGCTTGGGCCGTCGCGAATTCCCCGGACGGCGCCAAGATTCCCTGGAGAATCCTCTCTTTCCCACTCTTTTACGCACTCAGTTCTTGGGCAACGTTGTATTTTTGGATGGTGGGAGTCTTCAATAGCGCGTTTTGGGCGATAGTCTTGAGTCTAGCCACCAGCCCCTTTACGCGTCGGAGGGAGGCACTCTGATTCCGGAAGCAAAAGACGAACACTTCATGCAGCGCGCGCTCGA
Source organism: Acidobacteriaceae bacterium (assembly GCA_025352065.1). GTDB lineage: Bacteria > Acidobacteriota > Terriglobia > Terriglobales > Acidobacteriaceae > JANXUC01. The sequence continues at coordinate 22,717 of JANXUC010000125.1, forward strand.
ACTGGCGCGTCATGGTATCGCCCTAACTTCGCCGAACCCGTGCGTCGGCGCGGTGATTGTTGCGCCGGACTGCACCATTGCGGGTGAGGGGTCCCATACTTATGACAACAAAACACATGCCGAGATTCTAGCATTGAAACACGCCGGGAACCACGCTCGCGGCGCCACTCTCTATCTCAATCTCGAACCTTGCTCTCACCAAGGACGCACAGGCCCCTGCGCCGACGCAGTGATTGCCTCTGGCATTCGCCGGGTGGTGTGTTCCATGCAAGATCCAAATCCTCAAGTCGCGGGTCAGGGCTTCGACAAACTCCGTGCTGCAGGCATCCAAGTGCAGGTCGGCTTGCTGGAAGCCGAAGCCAGAAAGCTAAACGAAGCCTTCGCCAATTACATCCGTCACCAAACGCCGTTCGTACTCCTGAAATCCGCGATGACGCTGGACGGAAAAATTGCAGCCTCGCCAAACCCCACCCCCAGTAACGAGTCCAGAGGCTCGACACGAGCCAGCTGGATCACCGGAGAAGCAGCGCGCGCCCACGTACAACAACTTCGCCACGAGAACAACGCCATTCTCACCGGCATCGGCACCATTCTGGCCGACGATCCTTTGCTCACCGACCGCACCGGCCAGTCTCGTCGCCGACCCCTCCTTCGTGTGATTCTGGATTCGCACCTGCGTCTTCCGCTAGATTCGCAAATAGCACGGACTGCCCAGGGTGACGTTCTGGTTTTCTGTGCTTCGAAGGATCACGAGCGCCGACAACAAATGGAACAACTCGGAATACGGGTGGAAAACGCTCCCCAATCCCCGGGCGGTCATCTGGACTTAACAGCCATTCTGCGACGCTTGGCGGAATTGGAAATCACAAGCGTGATGATTGAAGGCGGCTCCCATTTGAACACTGCCGCACTCGACGACGGCATTGTAGACAAAGTTATGCTTTATGTTGCGCCGAAGATTTTCGGGCAAGCCGCAATTCCCTTCACCGCTGCGTTGAAAGAAACTCTCGCGCTGCGCCAGACAACCGTTCATCACTTCGGCAAAGACTTCGCCGTGGAAGCCTACCTCAAAAATCCTTACCGCGAATGAAAAATGCACATGCACTCCGCCAGACTTACAAACACCGCATAAGTTGTCATCCCGAACAGCCCTATCGTGAGGAATCTGCTATTTCTCTTGCTTTAAAAGGATCATGCAATCCCTCCAAAGTTCGTCATTC
>JANXUC010000174.1 GCA_025352065.1 Acidobacteriaceae bacterium
TCCAGGTACTTCACGTTGTGGCCTTCGATCTGCCAACTGCGCTCTCCGTGGCGGAAGGCGGGGATGGCGGCCACTGGGCACAGCAGGATGGGAAACACGCGCATTTGTGCCAGGAATTGCGCGCGCAGTTCGTCGCGTTGCACCCAACTGTAGAGCAACGTGTGGCCCGTGTGGGTGGGCTCTGCGGCCACCCAGCCTAGAAATTGCTTGAGTAGCGGGCTCAGTTCCGCTTCGTGGCCTTTGACCATTGGGCCCAGCAACATGCCTCCAGCGACTCCGAAGAATTTCCACCACAGGTCACGGGCTTGTTCGAGATGGTCGGGACGAAACGGCGCGACCGTGAACCCCGATTGTGTGAGCGCTTCCGCCGCAGCGCGAACTGTTGCGCGGGTTTCCGGAGTCACCGGGGTGCGACCGTCATCTTCGAAGTATCCGATGGAGTGTTCCTGCGCGGGCCGGGCAAACGGCGGACGCAGCGCTACGGGAGCCGAGGCCGCGTCGGCATCGTCGTAGCCAGCCATGACTTCAAATAGCAGCCGCAGATCGGCCACCGTACGCGCCATGGGTCCGACGACCCCCAGTTGCGCGAAGGGGCCTACGGACACCGGGAAGTGCCCCGTGGTGGAAATGCGTCCCGGCGTTGGTTTGAGGCCGCAGATGCCGCAAAAGTGTGCAGGCTCGCGGATCGAACCGCCTCCATCGCTGCCAACGCCGCCAGCCGACATCCCCGACGCAATAGCCGCGGATTCGCCTCCGCTGGAGCCTCCGGCAGTGCGACCTAAGTCCCATGGATTGTTCGTGCGACCGTAGAGGAGATTGTCGGTCTCCCAAGCCATTAACATCTCGGGGCAATTGGTGACCCCGAGGACGATGGCTCCGGCAGCTCGCAGGCGATCGACCAGGACGGCGTCGCGGGCGGCGATGTTCCCGGCACGCAGCTTCGTTCCTGCTTCACAACGGTATCCGGCTACATTGATCGAACTCTTGATGCTGAGCGGTACGCCATGCAGTGGACCGAGGGAATCCCCACGCTGGACCGCAGCTTCAGCCTTGCGGGCCTCCCGAAGGACGCGCTCCGGCTCCACGTGGACAAAGGCATTTAGGCGGGTATTTTGCTCTTCAATGCGATGGAGATACGCTTCGGCGACCTCTACAGGAGAAATTTTCTTCTCGCGCATCATAGAGGCGAGATCGACGGCGGAGGTTGCTGTAAGTTCTGGCATGCAGAGAATTTAGGGGCGGAAATCCGAGTCTAGCATGTGGCAGTGATGGGGAGACGGATTGCTGCGAGAAAATGCGAGGGGCAAATTCCTCACCGATGGAACTGGTTCGGAATGAGAAACTTAGAAGTCAAAGATCAAAAATTCAGCGGAGCGAGCTCCGTTGCCACACGAGCTAGACCGTAGCGAAACTGGCGGCATACACCAACTCCGGCTTGCGGCTACCGCGATGTTTCTTCTGCGAAGCGAGCCAAGTCTGAATGTGCTGCCGGGTTTGCGCCGCCATTCTCGAAAACACGAGTCCTGCTCTTCCGCTGGAATCGGTCCAGATAACTTCGGCGGAACCCTTCACAGCCGGCACGTGCGGTAGCTGCAGGCGGAAGGGCACGTTCTCGGTCAAAGTAATCGCGCCGGTAGTTTGTACAGACATGCCGCTTGCGCTCACCTCCAGCAATAAAGCTGGGTGGCAGGCTTCGCCGGGAATATCAAAGTGAACCAGGTGGCGGACGCCGTGGCGGGCCGACTGTCGACGCTCCGACGGCATGAAGCCGCGCGCGGCGCGAATCGAACGCAAAATCTGTTCGAGTTGCAACGGCTTATAGAGGACGAAGTTCGCCCCATACTCATACGCTGTGGCCACCGGCATGCGAGGGCTGACCATGGCAAACACCACGGGCCGCTCGGTTGCTGGAAGAAGATGAGTCATCTCGATGGCACTCTTCATGCCAGGATGATCCAGGTCAAGAACGAGCGCGGAATAGCAGCGCTGCCCCAAGCGCTCCACGGCGTGCTGAGCCGTATCGCAATAATCGGTTGAAAGTTGCGTTTGGGCGGCGGCCTGTTCAAGAACCGATATGCAAGTTGGCTTGGCTGCGACGAAGAGTATTTTGGGCTTCATTTCCACTTTAGCCTAGTCCGCTGTGCGGGAACTGGCAAAATCACTGGTGTAATCATGCAGAGGTGACCCTTGGGCGTTGCGAATGCGTACCGCGATGTGTGTGCCGCCTTCTGATTGGTCAAGTTTAGCTTCAGAAATGGAACCTGCCTCAGCGGCTTAAGCCGAATGTTTTTCTGGTGATGGCGGCATTGCTGAAGCCATGCCCTTCCCAAATTCGAGCACTGAATTTGCCTTCACAAACATGCGGTTACTTGCGTTACTTGCTGATGGATACCATCGACGGTAGGATCACTTACGAAACAGCTTGACACCGCAAGAACGCGGCGTTCAAAAAGTTTGGCGAAGTACCGTCGGGGGAGGGTACAAGCCACGAGAAGCCATGGATAAACGTCCATGGCTTTCTTTGTTTTTTGAGGGCGAAATCTATGACGGACCGCGTCAGCTCAGGCACTCTTGCGAACCGTCCCTTGCATGGCGATAGCAGTAGAAAGCAGTTCCGCCGACAGGCTGCGGCCCTTTAGAAATTCGGCGACTCTCCGGCGAGTTCCGGCCACGGGTACTTTTGGATCCAAAAACAAAAGAACAGAAGGGCCCGCGCCGCTGAGCGCAACTCCCAAAATTCCGCGTTCTCCGGCCAGACTTTGCAGAGCTGGGAGTAGTGGACACAGTGGAGCACGGTAGGGTTGATGAATCCGGTCTTCCAGCGCATTCCTGAGTAAATCGCGACGCCCTTGCGTGAATGCCGCCAGCAACAGCATTGAATTTTGGATGTTTGCTACAGCATCCGCGCGCGAATACGTCGCAGGAAGCACACGGCGGGCTTCCTCCGTCGACAACTTCTCTTCGGGAATCGCCAACAACAGTGGCCACTTCCCTTTTGGCGTGATCTTCACGGCCTGCACTTCGCTTGCAGTCATCCGTGCAACGGCTATGCCGCCCAACCAGCACGCTGCGGCGTTGTCGGGGTGATGTTCAAGGCGCGAGGCTTCGGCAACGATTTCGGCATCTCTCCATCCCAGCCGCCCGAAATGCACGGCAAAAGCTATCCCTGCAAGCCTGGCGGCTGCTGACGACCCGCACCCTTTACCGAGAGGCATTTTGTTCTGGATACGAATCGACAACGGTAAGACTGCTTTGTCGTGAGACTGAAGAATATCTTCGTAGGTCTTGAGGATTAGATTGTTTTCCAGCTGACTGCAAATCGCAGTATCGCGTCCACTGGCGCGAATGAGATATTTCTTCGCCGGTTTTGCCGTGATTTTGAAATTCAAATCGAACGCCAGCGCGGCGGCATCGAACGCTGGCCCGAGGTTGGCCGACGTAGCCGGTAGGGTAAGAGTAAGAGCGCCGGGTTTCTTTTTGTTTTCAGTCTTCATTTGAATAGTTGGGACAAAAAGGCGCTGACAGGTGGAGATTCACGCTTCCCACCCTCTTTCGCAAAAAAACGCGAAAGAAGGATGGGGCACCCAGGGTGTATCTATAAACGACACGCCAGCCCTAGACAGGCTGCTTCTCGGCGTCTTCCAGTGCGCGAACTACCGCATCGGCATCAGCGTCGAGAACGATGGATTCGCGCCGATAACTCTTCAACAGCTTTTCTGCTTCTTCGTGCGCGGTGCCAGCAAACAATTCTCCTCGATGAAACTTGAGCGTGTACTCCGGGTCTTTCAAAAGGTGTCCCGTTAGAATCAGAACCACGGATTCCTCCGGCGCAACAAACTTGGAGCGAACCAGTTTCTTCAGCCCTGCCAGGGTGACCGCAGAAGCCGGTTCGCAACCGATCCCATCCGAACCGATTTCAGTTTTCGCCATGGCGATTTCAACTTCACTAACCTGCTCAATGGTGCCTTCCGTTGTATCCAGAATGTGCAGCGCTTTCCGCCAGGAAGCAGGGTTTCCAATTTGGATCGCGGTTGCCATCGTATGCGGAGTTACCGTAACTAGCGATTTTCCCCCGTTTTCTCGCACCGTCCGCACCAGCGGGTTGGCACCTTCCGCTTGAATCACTGAAAGTTTCGGCAGACGGGAAATTAAACCTAGGTCCTTCATCTCCAACAATGCCTTCCCGAGAGCGGAAGAATTTCCCAGATTTCCACCGGGGACAATGATGTGATCTGGCACATTCCATTCCAACTGTTCCAAAAGCTCGATGCCTGTAGTTTTCTGCCCTTCGAGCCGGAATGGATTCACAGAGTTCAGGAGATAAACCGGCAATCTTCGGATTACTTCGCGCAGCAAGCGCAGACATCCGTCGAAGTCGGTGCGCAGTTGGCAGGTCAGTGCTCCATAATCGAGCGCTTGCGAAAGCTTGCCCCAGGAAATTTTTCCTTCTGGTATTAGAACTAGACTGCGAAGCCCGCCCTGTGCGGCATACGCAGCCATGGACGCCGAAGTATTTCCGGTAGAAGCGCAGGCTACCCAACGAAATTTTTCTTCGCGCGCCACGGAAATCGCCATCGTCATTCCCGTATCTTTGAACGATCCGGTGGGATTCATGCCCTGATGCTTTGCCAGCAAGCGACGAACTCCCGCACTCTTCGCGCAGCGTGGCAGTTCGAAGATCGGCGTATTCCCTTCGCGCATGGTGATGACGTTGCGCCAGTCCTGCATCGCAGGCAGCAGATCGCGAAAGCGCCAGACACCGCTTTGATCGAGAACCTTAAAAGACTTTTTCCGATCTAGCCACGACGCCCGCAGATGTTGTGCATACTCGGCATTTGCAGCCCGCCGCAGGGGATAAAAGACTTCCAGCAATTCGCCGCAACGAAGGCAGCGGAAATCCTGCTCGGCGCGCTCGAATTCCGACGTGCAGGCAACGCAGCGGAGTTTACAGCCTCGAGAAGTTGCAGTGAAAGACGCTTCGGCAGTTTCCGACATGCTTTTACAGTCTAAATTATCGCGTTGAATTTACTTCTTGCTGCGCAGATATTTGTCCGTTTTGTTGATCCAGTCCGCGCGTGGCGGATTGAACACATCCAGGTCCACGGTATCCGCCAGCGCAAGCGCCTTGTGCGGCATGTTCGACGGGATCGCGAGGACTTCCCCGGCATTGACTACGATCACCTTGCCGTCAATCCAGAACTTCAAGGCACCCTCGAGAATGTAAGTGATCTGCTCATTCACATGCTGGTGCTTAGGGACAACGCTGCCTTTTTTCAACAGCACGCGAGAGATCATGATGTTCTTGCCGACAATAAACTGTCGACCGAGCAATGGATTCAGAGGCTCGATTGGAATTGAATCCCAAGAAACGTACTGCAGGCACGTGTTCCTGGTTGACGGTTTGGTCGCAGTCTTACGTAGGGCGACACTCGCGGCGGACTTCTTCGTTTTCTTTGTCGGTGGCATTGGTCCAGAGTTCCCTTCCGAAGGAGTATGCCCGTCTGAACGCGTCCGCTACCTTGTAGCGACCACGCTCTGCCAAGCCGGGGAAACTTTCATGATACGGGTGATCGCTTCGTCCAACATTTCCATGGAGGAAGCGAAAGAAAACCTTACGAAATCTCGCGCACTCGGGCCAAATGCGGCGCCGGGGATCGCCGCAACGCCAGCATCTTCCAGCATAATGCGGCAGACTTCTTCGGCGGAGAGGCCCGTATCGGCAACGTTGACCCAGGCATAGAACGCACCTTCTGGAGCAAGGCAGCGAAAAGCAGGAACGCGATTGAGCCCTTCCGCGAAACGCGCGCCTCGTCGGGCAAACTCGGCCACCATGCGGGGAACGGCGCCGCCGGAATCGCGCAAAGCTTGAATTCCAGCATACTGGCTGAACTCCGCGACACAGGTGTAGCTATTGATGGAAAGCATGGTCATAGCGGGCACGATTTGAGGTGGTGCAATGGTGTAACCGAGACGCCAGCCCGTCATGGCGAAGCTCTTGGAAAACCCATCGACGATCAGTGTGCGTTCGGCCATGCCGGGATAGCGCAGCATGGAAAAGTATTCGCCGCTGTAAACGATGCGCCCGTAAATCTCATCGGAGATCACGTACAAGTCGTGCTGCACGGCCAGTTCAGAGATGCGGCTCTGGACCGCGTCACTGGTAACGCTGCCTGTAGGATTGTTCGGCGAACAGGTGATTATCAATTTCGTGCGGGGAGTAATTTTCGCAGCGATCTCGTCCGGATCGGGCTGCATGTGATTTTTTTCCGTGAGCAGGTACGGCACACAGATGCCGCCAAAGCCGCGCGTAATGGAGGGATATCCTGGAAATCCAGGTTCCGGATAAAGAACCTCGTCGCCGGGTTCCAGAAGAGCCATCATCGCCAGGAATAGGGCGATCTTGCAGCCTGGAGCCATCACAATGTTGTTGGGATCTACCGTAATGCTTCGGGTGCGGAGCAGATAAGCGGCAATCTCTTCGCGCAACGCAGGAACACCGGCTACGTTGCAATAGCGGTCCTTCCCGGCATCCAGAGCAGCCTTCGCCGCATCAAGAACGGGTTTGTCGGGATGAAAATCCGGCTCGCCGAGTTCCAAATGAATAATGGACTTGCCTTGCCGCTCAAGTTCGTTGGCGTGCGCGAAGACGGAGAGCGCACCTTCTCCGGTCAATACGTGAATGCGAGATGCCAGGGGACGCATAGGAACCTTTCACAAACCTTTGTAAATGCCGCCATCCACCAAAATCGTTTGCCCCGTGATGTAAGAGGCGCGTTCGGAGGCCAGCCAAACAATGGTTTCAGCGACCTCGCGCGGTTCGCCAAGGCGCTTCAGTGGAGCGTCGGCAGCCCAGCCATCGAAAACTTCCTGCTGCGTTTTACCTGACGATTGTGATCGGCTGGCAGCCAGATCTTTCAAACGGTCGGTAGCGGTGTATCCCGGCCCTACGTTGTTTACCAGGATGCCGTCCTTACCGAATTCATTGGCCAGGCTCTTGACCAAGCCCACAACCGCGGCACGCACAGCGTTGGATAAGACGAGATCCTGCACTGGCTGTTTGGTCGTGATGGAAGTAATGGTGACGATGCGCCCCCAATGCTTTTTCTGCATGTGAGGAATGACTTCATGCGCGAAATAGACTGTGCTCAGGAAATTGAGTTCTACCGCCCGCTGCCATTCTTCGTAAGTTGCCGCCAGAAATCCCTTCGCAGGAGGGCCGCCGGCGTTGGTTACGCAAATGTCAACGCCTCCGAAGCGGGTGACAACCTTCTCGACAAAGTCATGCACGGCTGCAGCCTTGGTAACGTCCACGACTTCGGCTAAAACCTGCACCGCATAGCGTTGGCGAATGTCATCGGCGGCGCGCGTCAAAGTTTCCGCGTTCCTCGCACACATCGCGACGTTGCAGCCCTCCGCGGCAAAAGCCTCGGCTGTGGCTTTCCCAATTCCTTGACTCGATGCCGCAACAATCGCAACGCGATTCTTTAAACCAGTGTCCATGATTTGAGGATTATAGTCGGTCGCGCGGATGGAGTGCGACGCATTTAGGGTTTCGGCAGAAAAGGACTTGGTAGCGGACTTTTCCCTGCGATAGCCGCTTGAATGCACCGCCTTTGCTCCACGCTGAGCGCTGTGAACATGAGTCCGTACTGTGTGCCTAGATTTCTGGAGACTCGAGCGGGCAGATTCAACACCGCACCGTTGGGAAATGGCACTTCCAATTCAACCTGCTCCTCAGGAACCAATTCTTCCGCGACAAAAGCGCCAATGCCACTCTCGCTGATGTCACGCGCCCAACCACCCACCACTTGTTCTCCGGCAGCGCGCAATAAACGAATTTTGAATCTTGTTTCAAATGAATAACGATTGGCGATACGGGTGGAGTCTATCGGCGGCTTGGATGAACTAGAAAACATTTTTGAAGGGAAAGGGCTTGTATCTACAAGAGTTTAGCTGGAATGACTGACAGAGCCAAGCTCCCTCGCACAAAGAAAGTAACTTTTAGGGCGCCTCAGACCGGGGTGAAATCTGCGAGGAACAATGCTCGCACGGACTACAGCATGAACCAGCCAGACTATCTACTTTGCAGCAGGGAGTCGATGGCGATCTTCTCGGCAAGGGAAAGCTGCCTCACTGCACCCTTCCCGAGCATTCCCATTGCTAGCGGGCCGATGGAAACCCGCACTAATCGAAGAACCTTCACATCGAGAGCCGCCAGCATTCTTCGAATATGGCGGTTCTTACCTTCGTCGAGTATGATTTCCAGCCAGGCGTTGCGTTGACCTTGCCGTAAGACGCTGGCTCGACGCATGCGCAGAAGTTCTCCGTCGCACTGCATACCGTCCAGCAAAGCCGCGACTATACTTTCGGGCGCCGTCGAATTAATTTGCACGTGGTAAGTTTTTTCCACCGCAGACGCGGGATCGAGAATTCGCGCCGCCCACTCGCTGTCGTTGGTGAGGAGCAGCAACCCTTCGCTGGCTTTGTCGAGGCGCCCCACCGGAGCAACCCACGGAAGATCTTTGTTTAGGAGCGAGTAAACCGTTTCCCGTCCCTTTTCGTCGGAAGCGGTGGTCACAACGCCTCGTGGCTTATTCAGCAGGAGGTAGACGAACTCCTGCTCCCGAACCGGTTGCTCGCCGACTTCAATTTTGTCGGAAGAAATGTGAACTGGGGTTTCCGGATCACGCCGAACCCGGCCATTCAGTTTGACCTGGCCCGCTTGAATCAAAACAGATGCCTGCGACCTTGAGCAGTAGCCCAGCTTTGAAAGCGCGCGGGCCAGCCCAACTTGCCGTTCCGCTGATCCCGTCGTGCCCGCCTGGCTGACCTTAGCTGCGAGCTTCCTGGAGCGGATCATGCTGGGCTCATCTTCATCGCAAACATCTGTTTCGTATTAGAAACTACACCGCATTCAGCGCGCGCTCGAAGTCGGCCAGTAAATCGCGCCAATCTTCAATGCCCACCGAAACTCGCACCAGCCCCTCGACAACTCCAGCGTCCTTGAATTCCTGCTCCGTGAATCCCGAGTGCGTCGTGGATTTCGGATGGCACACCAGTGACTCCACTCCACCAAGCGAGACGGCATTGCGCGCGATGCGAATCGTGCGGAGAAAATCAAACGCCGCTTTTTTGCCGCCCTCGATCACCAGCGACAGCATGGCTCCGGGCTGGTCGCACTGCTTCTCTACAATTCGCTTTTGCTCAGCATCTTCAAAGAGTGTTGGGAAAATCACACGTTCCAATTTTGGATGTCCCGCCAGCGCGGCTGCAATCTGCTGCGCATTTTCACTCGCGCGCGTCATGCGGAGGCCCACGGTCGTCAGCCGCCCGTCGAGCATCCAACATTCGTCCGGCTGCAGGATCGTGCCAAACAGTCCGCGCTTGGAACTCATCAGGCGGATCAGCTCGGCATCTTTCGCCAGCAAAGCTCCACCGATCATGTCGCTCAGCCCAGATAAATACTTAGTCGCGGAATACATCACCAAATCCGCCCCATGCATCAACGGATGCTGAAAAGCCGGACCCAGCAGCGTATTGTCGACCATGACGAGTGCTTTGGCTGTGCCCGCAGCTTTTGCAGCCGCAGCGGCGCTGTCGCAGGCCATCTGAATGTCACTCATGATCAGCGTTGGATTGGCTGGAGTCTCTACCAAAACCATCTTCAAATTCTTCGCGGCGTGAATCGCGGAATCCAGCTTCTTGCTATCTCCCGCTATGACGCCGACACCGTGAATCCCAAACAGCGTAAGAAAGTCCTCAATCAAGTGCTGCGTGCCACCATAAATCGGAACCGTATAAACGATGGTGTCTCCGGGGCGTACAAAAGTCAGAATCGCCGTCATGATCGCCGACATACCGGAGTTAAAGACCAGCGCGGCAGTGGCCCCCGCTTCGATCGGTACGAGATGCGCTTCCAGAATTTCCGCGTTCGGATGATTGAATCGCGAATAAATAAGATCGACCTGCTCCCCTTCCCTCAATCGTGCTCGTCCGCTGCTGATATCAAAAGCACGCTCCGCCGCTTCCGGACTGGAAAACACATAGGTGGAACTACGAAACACAGCAGGCCGCGCAGACCCTACGGAAAGGCTGGGATCAAAACCTCGGGTAAGAATCTGAGTACGAGGCCTAAGAGTTTTATCATTCGGCATGTATATAAGCTCCTGAACTTCAATTTACACCACTACGCCCGCGAAATTGGCCGGAGCCAGCCCACACACTTTACCAGTCCCGTTCGCTTTGCTATAACCCGAGTAGCCGGAAACGCCTTCGCCCGAGAAGCTCACCTGATCCCTGAATCGACAATCTTCGCCGCCCTAACGCCTGATCATGCGAATCAAGAACAGGTTTTTTCGCAAGCCTTCGCAATTTTGCGGAAAGCTATCGACGACCATGCTTTCCCCGGTGCGGCCACTGCGATCACGCAACACGGAAAGCTCTCCGCCCTGCAATCCTTCGGGCAGTTTACCTACGAACCCAACTCGCCGCTAACACTGCCTGGGACGATCTTCGATCTCGCATCGCTCTCCAAGGTTGTTGCCACCACAGCAATGGCCATGATCCTCTACCAGCGGGGCTTGCTGGATCTTGAGATGCCCGCCGCCTCGGTTGTTCCAGAATTTGTAGACCATGCAACCCAGGGCTACGATCCGCGTCGCGCCGAGATCACCTTTCGCATGTTGCTCGCACATGCTTCTGGACTGCCCGCGCATGTTGCATTGTACGAACAGGCCCGCACACGGGAAGAACTCGTCCGGCTAGCCTGCACTGCGCCGCTCACCGCCGATCCCGGCGCACGCGCGGAATATAGCGACGTAGGATTCATAGTCCTCGCCGAGGCCATCACCCGCCTCGCGGACGAAAACCTCGACACTTTCTGCAAACGAGAAATCTTCGGGCCTTATGGAATGGCTCATACCGGCTATTGTCCGCCCCCAGTATTACGCTCGTTCATCCCTCCCACGGTAAACGATCTCACTTTCCGTCACCGCGTTGTACAAGGCGAAGTCAACGACGAAAATGCCAGCGCGATGGGAGGCGTTGCGGGGCATGCAGGAATTTTCGCTTCTGCCGGCGACGTTGCACTGTTCGCACATCGGCTCCTATCCGGCGGAGCGCCCGTTCTGCGACCAGCCACGATTGCACTCTTTACTTGCCGCGAAACAACTCCGCAAGGCACTTCGCGCGGCTTAGGATGGGACACTCCCAGCGCTCCTTCGCAAGCCGGCCAGTATTTTTCGCCCGCGTCCTTCGGACACCTCGGCTACACAGGAACCTCTTTGTGGATCGACCCCGAGCGCCAGATTTCTGTAACCTTGCTTACGAACCGCACTTGGCCGGATTGCAAGAACAATGCCATCCTGCAAGTGCGACCGCGATTCCACGATGCTGTGATGGACGCGCTGGCGAAAATATGAAGCGTAAGTTCGTTGCTAAACCGGAAGCTATCTCCAGTCTCGCCACCGAGCAGCGCAATCGCGCCTCTGCCAATCTTGACCGCGAGTCAACCTTGACTCTCGTTCAGATCATCAACCGCGAAGATGCCAAGGTAGCCGCTGCCGTTCGCAAAGCTCTGCCCCAAATCGCGAAAGCTGTCGACATTATTGCCGACCGACTGCGCCGCGGCGGGCGCCTCATCTACGTGGGCGCGGGCACCAGCGGGCGCATCGCCGCGCTCGACGCCTCCGAGTGTCCGCCAACCTTCAGCACCGATCCGCGTCGCGTGCAATTCCTCATTGCGGGCGGCCCCAAAGCTCTCGGCGCAGCCGTCGAGGCGAACGAAGACTCCCGCGAACTTGGCACCAAGGATATGGCGAAGCGTAAGCCCGGCAACCAAGACGTTGTAGTCGGAATCGCGGCCAGCGGACGAACTCCCTTCACGGTAGCCGCCGTCGAATACGCTCGCAGGCACGGAGCCGCTACCGTCGCTGTAACCTGCAACGCAAACTCGCCTTTGGAGCAAGCCGCGCAACTTGCTATCGTCACGCCTGTGGGCCCGGAAGTTGTCTCGGGATCCAGCCGCATGAAGGCTGGCACAGCTCAAAAAATGGTTTTGAATATGCTGAGCACCGGTGCGATGACGCGCCTCGGCTACGTTTACGGGAATCTGATGGTGAATGTACATCCCAGGAACGTGAAGCTCGTCGAACGGGCAATTCGAATTCTGCAAGACGCCGCGGAAGTGGACCGCAACACCGCTGCGGCGGCTTTAGAAAAGTCTGGCAAGAGCGCACCCGTGGCGCTTGTGATGTTGAAGACGGGACTCAGCCCTGTCCAGGCTCGACGACAATTGAAGAAGTGTGCTGGCAACGTGCGACAAGCGATTGAAGCGCAAAGTTAACCGGTCTGTAAATCTCCCAATTTATTTCGGTACAGGTTACTTCGGAATACCCACTCCCGCCCCATTCCCCGCTAGAATAGTCCGAGCGCCACTCGGGAGGTCTCTATGGGGACATCATCTCGTCTGCAACTTCAGAGGACTGATTTTCAGTGGACCGGTCTGCGAGAGAAAGATTTCGAAATGGATAAATTCGTAATTCGTGGCGGCAACCCGCTGCTCGGAACAATTCACGTGAGCGGAGCCAAGAACTCCGCCCTGCCCCTAATGGCTGCCGCTCTCCTTACCGACGAGCAGGTCATTCTGGAAAACATTCCGCAGGTTCGCGACATTCAGACCGAGCGCAACTTGCTGGCCGCGATGGGTGCCACCGTCGAACTGGGCTACGGAAAAGCGCAGCACCGCACAATTATTCAATGCGACAAAGTGCTGAATCCCGAAGCCTCTTACGAACTGGTTAAGACAATGCGCGCCTCCACGCTCGTGCTGGGTCCGCTGGTCGCCCGCTTCGGACGCGCTCGCGTGTCGCTGCCCGGAGGCTGCGCCATTGGCGCGCGCCCCATCGATCTCCACATTAAGGGATTGGAACGCCTCGGCGCGACGATGACGGTCGAGCACGGCTACGTCGAAGCAAAAGCTGATCGCCTGCGCGGCGGCGAAATCGCCTTCGACAAAATCAGCGTAACCGGCACAGAAGACTTGCTCATGGCCGCGACGCTGGCTGATGGCGATACCATCATGCAGAACTGCGCGCGCGAGCCGGAGGTCGTTGATCTGGCGAATCTGCTCATCAAGATGGGAGCAAACATTGAAGGCGCTGGCACCTCCACCATCCGCATCAAAGGTGTAGCCAAGCTGCATGGCGCAAAACATCGCATTATCCCCGACCGCATCGAGGCAGGCACGTTCATCGTCGCCGGCGCGCTCAACGGCGGCGATTTACATGTGGTCGGATGCGATCCCAGCCATCTCACAGTCGTGCTTCAGAAACTGGAAGAGGTCGGCGTCAAAATCACCAAGACCGCCGATGGCGTCCGCGTCCAATCCGAAGGCAGCCTCAAAGCCGCCGATGTCGCCACGGAAGAGTACCCGGGCTTCCCCACGGACATGCAGGCACAGTTCATGGCCCTCGCTACCCAGGCGGAAGGCACCAGCATCATCACCGAAAACATTTTCGAGAATCGCTTCATGCACGCGCAAGAAATGTTGCGCATGGGCGCGAACATCAAAATCGAAGGCCGTCGCGCCATCGTCCGCGGCAAAACGCTGTTGAGCGGAGCCGCCGTATTGGCGTCCGACCTAAGAGCTTCTGCGTCACTGGTGCTAGCCGCGCTAGTCGCCGATGGCGAAACAATTATCGACCGGGTCTACCACATCGACCGCGGCTACGAACAGATTGAAGAAAAACTCAAGGGCGTCGGTGCGCAGATTCGGCGCATTGGAGAGCTGCTGCCGAAGCGAGCCGGAGTTGTGACTAAGGGATAGATTCTTACAACTCGTCTTAACTTCAGAATTTCACCCCCGATTTGTCGTTCCGAACAGCCGGGTGCCCCGTCCTTCTTTCGCGTTCTTTGCGAAAAAGGGCGGGGGTTTTGATTCTGATTATCCCAGCCGTGGATCGTAACGAAACGGCGTGGCTTTACCGATCTGCAATTTCGCAAAGTCCGGGTGCTTCGGATTCAGAATATAGTTGCTCTCCGCAGGAATGATCGAACTCGGCACGCGGAGCGCAACGGAAGTCCCCGCTGCAATCCAGTCATCTCCGAGCGCTTGCAGCTTCCTAGGCGCTGGTTCCGCTCTCCAGTTCTTCGGCAACGTGGCAACATCCAAAGCTGTAATCATCGGCTCGTCGATGATCACATCAAGGAATACGTACCCGCCCAGCAAATCCGCCGAATCGAGATGAACCAGCATCTCCAGGGCAGCCAGTGATTGCGACTGCGCGGTATAAACCAGCGCGGTCCCCGGCGAATTCCAGCGCCCACCATACAGACGGGCGCCTTCCCCACTGAACGCCGTCTTCTCGTTCTTCTGCTTGACGATGCGCCAAGCGGTGATGCTCAAGCAAAGACCCCGTGTTCAAGCTGCCCAATCAGGTTTTCGACTTCGCGAGCCCCCACTTCCGTGCGCGCATAGGCCAAAGCCGTATTTCCTTCCAGCGCCTTCCGGGGTGCCGTCAGCCAGCGCAACGCCGCCGCATTGTCGCCCTCGAAAAGGTCCACGGCCAATTCAAACACCCTGGAGAGCCGAAGCAGCCGCTCAGACTCATCGGGGCTCAGCTTCCCTTTCGACTTACGCCGCGCCAGCGTGCGCGGCGGTATGCCCACCAAAGAAGCCAGCGTATTCCCGGGCAACCCGCTCTTGGTCTCCAAACTGTGAAACGCCTTAAACGAAAACCCACGCTCCACTTGCTGAATCAGTTCAGAGGGACTGGATGCAGCCAACCCCAGCGCAGCCCCACGATCCCCTTCGCGACCGACAGGCCCACCGCCAACATGACTCATAGCTAGCCCCCCCCATTGATTCCCAGCGCTCTCACTTACAAATCCAGCCTAACACACTAATGGCCAACTTGTCGCATATATTATGCCACATGGCACCAACACGTTTGTACCTACCGCCTTAGCTCTACTGCCCAAGTCAGAGTCACACCCTATTGCATCGGCAACGGGTGTGCGCTAGGCTTAAGCTGCTCTCGCGGTTCTCCCTTCCTTCCTCGTTTTCCTCAGGCTTGTGTGTGGAATTGCTGCGTTTGCTGTGCAATATGGCGGGGTCGATAAAAATAGGCCACAATAAGTAGTGTTTGCTTCTTGACCGACACTCCCCCCCACCATTACATTGAACTCACGCTTTCCCTGCCAGCCTAGGGCGATAACTCAATGAATGACCTGCTCCGGCAGGTAAGGAACCACCTAAGTAACGGGTTGCCCTCCACGGGCATCCTAAGGGCTTTGGCGGGGCCTTTTGGCTGGAGTGCTCTAGATAGAGCGAAGGAGCCCAAGTTGCTCAAACTAAAGAAGCTGCAAATCCTAGGATTCAAGTCCTTCTGCGACCGCACGGAACTCAAGTTCCATGGGGATGGCCTGGCTGCTATTGTCGGCCCCAACGGGTGCGGTAAGTCCAACATTTCAGACGCGATAGCCTGGGTGCTCGGCGAGCAGTCGGCGAAGTCGTTGCGCGGCGGACGCATGGAAGACGTGATCTTTGCGGGCACGCGCGAGCGCAAGGCTCTCGGTATGGCGGAAGTGACGCTGACGCTGATCGATCCGGAAGTCTATGACGGGCCATCAGTTGCAGGCGAACCCGAAATTGAGATCGAAGACGAACTGTCCGGCGGCGATTGGGACGAGGCGGCGGAACGCGACATGGCTCACGAAGAAGCTGAGCGCCTCGCGGACGAATTGCAGCCCGGTAAAGTATTGAATCCAGAAGAGATGGAAGCGGCTGCCGCGCAAATTGCAACCGAAGATCCCGAAGTCAGCAATAACGCAAATTTAGGTGTCGCAGTCGCGACAGCTGGTCCGCAGGTTGTGCTGAAGATTCGTCGGCGCAAGCTAAAACCACAGACATTTCATGCGGGCGAAATTGCAGTCACGCGGCGTCTGTTTCGCAGCGGTGATAGCGAGTACCTGCTGAACCGTAAGGCCTGTCGTTTGAGAGACATACAGGAGATTTTCAGCGGTACGGGGCTGGGTCCGGAATCGTACGCACTGATCGAGCAGGGGCGCATTGGGCAGATTCTGAGCAGCCGTCCGCACGATCGGCGCGCGATTATCGAAGAAGCTGCAGGGATCACGCAATTCAAGACGAAAAAACGATTGTCTGAGGCGCGGCTTGAGCAGTCGAAGCTGAACCTCTCGCGTATTAACGATATTTTTGAAGAAGTTACGCGGCAGATGAATTCGCTGAAGCGCCAGGCTGCGAAAGCGGAGCGCTATGGCAAGTTACGTGACGAAATGCGCGCTAAATTGCGCGTAGTGCTGGCCAGCAAGTTTGCGCAGATTGAACGCGAGAGTCGCGAATTGCAGTCGCAGATGCTGGCGCTGACGGAAGAAATGCAAGCGGGCAGCGCGGCGTTGCAGTTGATGGAAGCCGAGCAAACCGAACGCACGCAACGTGGATACACATTGGAAGACGAGGCGCGCCAAACGCGGGATCGCTTGAGTTCGATTGCGATGGAAATGGACCGGGCGCAGGCTCGGCAGCGCACCAATGAAGAGCGCTGCCAGGAACTATTGACGCGGGCGGCGGCGGCGGCACAGGAATTATTGCAGGCGGATCAGCGTTTTGCGGTTCTTGCTACCGAGCGCGACGCAAATCGCGCTGTGTTGGATTCTGCGGTCGACGAATTGGCAATTGCTCAACACGAGCATACGGAAAGCCACGCGGCGGCGGATTTGGCCTTGGCAGCGCTGACGGCCTTGGAAGTTCGTCGCGAAGAATGTCGTGTGGCGGTGCTGGAAGCTGCTTCGGCGGCTTCAAACCTGCGCAACCAGATGACGCAAGCGGAAGATCGCATTGCCGCGCTGGATCGCGAAAGCACTCGCATTCAGACAGAAATCGAGACTTCCAACTCGCAGCTCGCAGCGTTTGGTGGGCAACGCGGGCAGATCTCGCTGACGTTTGAATCCGTCACGCAGAAGGTTTCCGGACTCTCGCACGAGATTGGGCAAGTTCGCCTGTTGCTGGAGCAGAAACGCGCCGGCGAGACTGAAGCAAAGGCACGGCTTGACTCCCTGCGCGGTGAATACGCTACAGCTCTCGGTCGCAAAGGTTCGCTGGAAGCGTTGATCACGGAGCACGGATATTCGACAGATTCGGTGCGCAAGCTATTCCAATCCGGGGCCATGCAGGGGAACCGTGCACCAGCCGGCGTGCTGGCCGACTTCCTGGAAGTCGATCCTCGTTTCGAGCGGGTCGTTGAAGACTTCTTACGCGACGAACTCAACTACATCGTGGTGAAATCGTGGGACACGGCGGACGAAGGCATGCGTTTGCTGCGCACAGACGTTGACGGGCGCGCAACCTTCCTGGTCCATCCGAACGATTCGCAAGCGAAATTTTCTTTCGTCATGGATGAAACTACGCGGCGGCAAGAACAGTCGAATCACGCCGTGGTGCCGATGAAGAATTGCATTCGCGTTCTGGACGGTTTTGGAAAGTCGCTGGAAGTGGTGCTACCGAAGCTGGGCAATGGCTACATTGTTCCAGAAGCGTCGTTGGCGCGCGAGCTGGCTCTGAGCAATCCGGATGCGTTTTTCCTATCGCAAAGCGGCGAATGTTTCCACAACGTGACCGTAACGGGCGGACGGCAGCGCACCGAAGGCCCGCTGTCGATGAAACGTGAACTGCGTGACTTGCTGCGACAGGTTTCTGACCTAGAACATGCGCTCCGCACTGAAGAAGGCCGCGTGATGGTGTTGGCCAAGGAGATCAAGGAACTCGCAGGCCTGCAGGAGCGGCTGGATACCGAGCGCCGCGATGCCGACAAGGAGGCTATGACCTCCGGCCACATGCTGCAGCAGTTGGATAGTGAACTGACACGTACACGGGAACGGCTTGCCATTGGCGAGAAGGAAATCGCTCGCCTGGCACAGGAACGCGCGGCCCAGTCGGAAACGGGGGAGACTCGCCGCAATCAACTTTCTGCGATGGAGGAACATCGTGGACGGCTCGAACAGGAAATGGCGATTGCTCTGGCAGGGCTGGCTGAGCTGAAGGAAAATCGCGATCGCGCGGTGCAGAACGTTTCGCAGAAGATGGCGCGCGTGGCATCACTCCAGGAGCGGCATCGTTCGGCGACAGCCGTTGTGGAACGACTTGAAGCGATGGTCGCGGAAATGGGCGAACGTCGCCAAGCTTTGCAGACGCAGGTGGATTCAGCGGCAGCGGAAAAGCAACAGCGCGAAGGTGAAAATGTTTTGCTGGCCGAACAATTGGTTACGCTAGCCGCGGAGAAGGTTGCTTCTGAAGAGCGCGTTCATTCGTTGAGGGAAGAGTCGACGCAGATTCGCACCCGACTGGCGGAGTTAGAAGAAGTGGTGCGTAGCGCCCGACAGGTTCTGGACGTCGCACGCGACCGTCGTGGAGAAGTTGCTGCTGCCGCAGCGAGGATTGAGTCGGACTCGCAGCACATGGCGGAAACCTGCCTGCAGGAACTGAGCACTCCGCACCATGAATTGATGGCGGACTCCAGCATCGCGCTGGTCGCTGACGAAGTGCTGGTGCAGGAAGACGGGCTGTACAAAGAAATGCGCACGCGACTCGACAACATGGGACCCGTGAACATGATGGCGCTGGAAGAATACAAAGAAAGCTCCGAGCGGCACGGATTTCTGGAAACGCAACGCAAAGATTTACTCGACGCGATCACGAACTTGCAGGACACCATCCGCGAGATCGATACGATTTCGCGAGAGAAGTTCCAGGAGGCGTTCACCAAGATCAACGACAACTTCGCGCGCATTTTCACCAAGCTGTTCAATGGCGGGCAGGCAACCATGAAGCTGACCGACGAGATCAACGTGGCGGAGAGCGGGATCGATATTGTGGCGTCGCCTCCGGGCAAGAAGCTGCAAAATGTACTTCTGCTTTCCGGTGGAGAGAAGGCTTTGACCGCAATTTCTCTGCTGGCGGGAATCTTCCAATATGCGCCCAGCCCGTTCTGTATTCTGGACGAAGTGGACGCGCCGCTGGATGAAACTAACGTTGGCCGCTTCACCGAACTGATCAAAGAGATGAGCTTGAAGACACAGTTCGTCGTGATCACGCACAGCAAGCGAACGATGAGCGCGGCGCCGGTGATGTATGGAGTGACGATGCAGGAACCGGGCGTGTCGAAACTGGTGTCAGTAAGGTTTGGAACGGCGTAAATCAGCGTTAAGCTCTTAGCTGTTCGCCTTTAGCTGAATGAAAAAGACCTACCGGTTTGGTAGGTCTTTTTCATTTCTATGCTAAGAGCGGCCTAGCTCTTCGCGGTTTTTGTCGCCGCATCCCACATGACTGGCTTCTTGCGGAAGTACGACTCGTTGGCCATGTGGCAGGCGATGGCGGCGTTATTTCCAAACACCGCATCTTCTACCACCGGCTTCCGCGACTTCACTGCCTGGAAGAAATTCAGGAGATGCGGGGCCATGTCATCCCAGTCGTGGCCGCGATAAACCACGTCTTCATTCACCGGCTCACGCCCAAGTTGCGGATCATGCTCGGCATGCCACTGCTTGATGTATTCCTCGCGCATTTTTTGCGGGAAGCCGGAGGAATAGTAGCTCGGCGATAAATCGATACCGGGTTGATGGAAGACTTTCAGGTCGAACTCGCCAGTGTCCATGACACCCTTCGGGCCCATGAAGCGCGCCAGTTCTGGGGTTTCCGTGCCAAGACCAAGGCGTACGTAAACTGGAACACCGTGGAAGTCGAACAGGACAGTATGCAGATCGGGCATATCGCGGCCATCGTTAAAGCGGAAGATTCCACCCAACGCTGAAGCAGAGCGCGGTGGCTCATTCCAGCCCAGCGTGTGGAACATTCCGCTGAGCAGGTGAACCATTAAATCTCCGGCAACTCCCGTTCCATAATTGCGCCAGCAGCGCCAGCGCGCAAAATGCAACGGGTTGAAAGAAACTTTCGGCGCATCGTTGAGCCAGGTGTCCCAATCGAGCGTTTCAGGAGAAAGATCTGTTGGCGGCGGGTAAACCCATGCGCCTGTGGGATCGTTTCTGCCCAGCGTCAGTTCGACCATCGAGACGTCGCCGATGGTTCCCTGCTGATAGAGTTCGCGAGCTTTCGCGCACAACACTGAACTCACGCGCTGCGAACCGATTTGCACGATGCGATTATTCTTTTTGGCTGCGTCGACCATGGCGAAGCCGTCGGCGATGGTGTGCGACATCGGCTTCTCGCAGTAAATATCTTTGCCCGCGTTGCAGGCGTCGACGACTACGCGCTTGTGCCAATGATCGGGAACAGCAGCGACGATGCAATCGATATCTTTGCGGTCGAGTAATTCTTGATAGTGGCGAGTGGTGGGCAGGCTTGGGTTGTTGGCAATTTCTTTGGCTAGGGTGTGGCGGCCGTCGTAGAGATCGGCGGCACCGACGCATTCCACTCCTGGAAGATTCACCGACATACCCATCAATCCAGAGCCCTGCATGCCGATGCCGATCATGCCGAAACGCACGCGGTCGCTGGACGCGGTTTGTTGGGGAATGGCGGCCATGGGCAGGAGAATCGGCTGCGCCTGCGCTGACATTTTATTGGCCGCCACCAGGCTACCTGCGGCTACGGAAGCGGTCTGCAGGAATTCGCGACGGGAAAAATTGTTCTTCATGTTTCTCTCCTCTTTTTTTCAGACAGCTTGAGAACGGATCTATTTCTTTAGGGGTTTGATGGCAACCTCCTTGTAAAACACCACATCGTTGTCACTGTGATTTTGCAGGCCGAAATAACCCCTCAACGGTCGTGGGCCGTGCTGGGGCTCAAAATCGAATTTTTTTTCCGGAACAGGG
>JANXUC010000175.1 GCA_025352065.1 Acidobacteriaceae bacterium
GAGCAGAGTCGCCGAAACTCCGGCCAAATAAATTCTCGAATGACGCGAAGATGCCGTATCCCATTGTCGCGCCGCCCAAACTAATACAGCCAATGCAAGCATTGCCGTAAAAAGATCCAAGACGTGCGAGGAATGCATGGGATCCATCCAGCCCTCGACCAAGCCGCGAAGACTCGGCATCATCCCAGGGAAGATCCCAGCGGCGGCAGGCACATGATTCAACCGCTGCAGGTAAGCGGGATACGCCATCAATCCGTCCCAACCCGCGATCCAAACGGAAATAGCAGCCAAGCAACCAGCCATAACCGAAAATCCGCCCAGGACGCGAAACTGTTTCTTCAGAAGCAGAATCAGCACCAGCGGCAAAACAAGCTGAAACTTGATCAGCGCCAGCCCCAAAAAACAGCCCGCCCGGAAGTTTCTCTCTTCGCGCAGCGCAAGCGTAAATAAGGCCAGCAAGAACAGCATCACGGCGCAATCCTGCCCTAGGGCAAACCCGTAGGCAATCGGCAAGAAACTGAAATAGGCCGGGTAGTAGACCCACCACGGGAAAGTCTGCAAAGCAGGGATTCGAACCCGCAGCAGCCGTGCTGTAACTGCAACAAGAATCCCGCACAGCACGATCCAGACTTGGTAGGCGCGAACGTAGGTCAAATAGGTGAACGGCAGAAACATTAGCGCCTGAAAAGGCGCTCGCAAGTAAGGCAAAGCTCGGTTGCGCGTGACAGCCGCCTGAGAGAACTCACGCTGAACTTCCGTCTGAAACGCGGAGTCATAGAGCCGATGCCCCTGCCCGCGATGCAAAATCTGGCCAGCTGTGTAAAAAGCGGAGAAATCCGCGTAGCCATTTTTTGCATAGCCATACACCTTCGGCGCCATCCAGACGTAGCCGAGAATCATGGCGCAAAAGAAGATTGCGGCGTAGGTATGAATTTTCCTGGTCGGCATGAAGTTTGAAGGCAAGGTACGATTCGGCTCCCAGCAGCGTCTCACAACCGTGCGTAGCAAAACCTATCACAAATGCCAATTGGCTTTCGCCCACCAGGGAAACGCGGACAGCATCATTGGGATGCACCGCATACTCTCATCGCAAAGAAAGTCTTTGCTCTTCGAAGTTGGTGCTCCACATGCCCGCTCGGTGATACGATACCGATGGGGATTCGTCACCCCCTCCACGCGAGTGGGAAGAACACGCCACAATCACTTGGGAGAGTCAACCATGTCAGCATTGCGTAAGTTTTGGAATGACGAACAGGGGCAGGACATCGCCGAATATGCGGTGATGTTAGCTGTGATTTTGGTTATCGTAATCGGAACCGTTCGTTTGATCGGAACCCAGGCCAACACGGTATTCTCGCAGGCAGCCAGCTCGATTCAATAGCGCCGGGAATCTTGCCGGGAACTGCCCGTAGGCGCCGAAGAGGAGTAAGCTCAGGAGGCGAGTACGGGCTGTTGCCGTTCTTAGCTCCGCCCGCTCGCTAGGAAGCTACAATGTTTGCGAGTAGCCTTGTGTTCGACAGCTTCGAAATTGTAGTTCTGAAGCTAAATGGAAGTGGTTGAGGAGAAGCGCGATGAGCCGTTCACGATTGTTCATTGTGGGATTAGTTGCGTTGGCGCTGGGTGGCCTCCTGGCCATGTCGGTGTACCGCAATCTGCAATCTCGAGTGAACGCTTCCAATCAGCCCGGGGCAGACGTGGTTGTGGCTTCTCGCGATATTGCCGTCGGAACTCTGCTTGGCAATGCGGATGTAAGAATTGTGCGCTTCCCTGCCGCCGAACTCCCGGCAGGCGTTTTCTCCAGCGCAGGTAAAGTCGTCGGTCGCGGAGCCATACTGCCGATCTCCAAAGGCGAATTCGTGCTGCCCAGTAAGCTGGCCTCAGACCGCAGCGGGGCAGGACTGCCATCCCTGATTCCCGCCGGTATGCGCGCCGTCTCCGTGCGCGTCAACGATGTTGTAGCGGTCGCCAATTTCGTAATTCCTGGCACCCACGTCGATGTCCTGCTAACCGGAACTCCAGGAGACGGAGAGCAACAGCCTGTAACAACCACCGTCCTTGAAAATATTTTGGTGTTAGCGGCAGGGCAGCGCTTGGACAAGTCGCCCACAGGCGAACCGCTGAGTGTACCCGTCATTACTATGGCGGTCTCGCCGGACGACGCGCAAAAGCTCACTCTGGCCTCCTCTCAGGGCAAGATTCAGTTGTCTCTGCGCAATCCGATGGATGCCGGGCAGGAAAAATTGAATGCCATCCACAACAGCACGCTTTATCGAGGAGCGGAGGGGCCGCCCCGCCCAGTCGTAAAAACGCATACCGGTAGAGTTAAAGTAGCAACTGCGCCTCCTGTGAACCCTGTTTACACGGTTGAAGTGATTCGCGGACACGATCTTTCGACCACCAAGTTCTGACGTAAACAAGTTCTGACGAATAGAAATGCTGGCGGATTCGAGACGACGGCTTCGGAAACCCCAAGCCGCGACCGCCTAAACTAAACTGGAGAACGACGCGAAATGGATCATGGCATTCGGTGGGTATCCAGGGGCCTGTTCCTGGCGGGACTTCTCAGTCTGAACGCCTGGGCACAGACGGCACCACCGTCCCAACCGTCGGCAAATACGCCCGCTACGTCTCCGGTAACCGCAATATCCGCCGACCCACAAAACGCTCCGTCCACCACCTTGCCGTCGCCAGCTTCCGCCTCGGCAGAGCCACAGGGTGCTGCTCCGCTGCGCGTTATGGTCGGCAAGTCCTTGCTCATTAATACCAGTGAGCGCCTGAAACGCATCTCCATTACAGATCCTGGAGTTGCCGACGCGTTGGTAGTTACGCCTACACAGGTTTTGGTCCACGGTCGCGCCCCCGGCGAGGTTTCGCTGCTGATTTGGGATGAGGCCGAACGCTCGCGCAGCTTCGATTTACGCGTCGATGTCGACGTAACCGCCGCCGCCGAAGAAATACACCGTATTTTTCCGGATGAGCAGATCACAGTAAGCCCTTCCCGCAGTGCGATGGTGCTCAATGGGCACGTCTCAACGGAAGACGTAGCCAAGCGCGCCGGATTGATTGGCGAAGCGTATACCAAGAATGTGGTCAACGTGTTGACCTACGGCCCCTTAGGGGCACAGGAAATCCTGCTGGAAGTGAAGTTCGCCGAAGTCGACCGAACGGCGCTCCGCCAGATAGGATTCAATATCCTCTCGACCGGCGCTGGCAACCTGCTTGGGAATGTCACCACGGGACAGTTCGGTTCTACCAAGCTGTCGGATCTTACAAACTCGGGTAGCAGCACGGCCACAGTTAGCGACCTCCTGAACCTGTTCCTCTTTAGCCCGGAAATTAAGTTAGGCGCGGTCGTCCGGGCACTCCAGGCGAAGAACCTGCTCCAAATTCTTGCCGAACCCAACCTCATCGCTGTCAACGGGAAGGAAGCCAGCTTCCTGGCGGGCGGCGAGTTTCCCTTCCCCGTAGTTCAGCCTTCCAACGGTCAAAACACAGTCACCATCCAATTCAAGGAATTTGGCGTACACCTTAAGTTCACGCCGGTGATTACGCCAGCCGGGCTAATCCATCTCCACGTGGCTCCGGAAGTGAGCACGCTGGACTTTGCCAACAGCGTGACCGTGGGTGGAACGACCATCCCGGCACTCAGCACACGGAAGTCCGAAACCGAGCTGGAATTGCAGGATGGGCAGAGCTTTGTGATTGCGGGCTTAATTGACAATCGTGTGACCAGCCTGGTGAATAAGGTTCCCGGACTCGGGGACCTACCCATCCTGGGCAACTTGTTTCGAAGCAAGAGCTTACAGCGCAACAATTCGGAGTTGGTCGTCTTGGTAACGGCTCGCCGGATTTCGCCAATTACCGGAGCCGCACCGCTGCCGAAAACCCCGGAACCGTTCCTGGACCACGATCAATTCGACGGGAAAGCGGGCGTCAAAGCACCAGAAAATGTCAACAAGTAGCGAGGAGTGCAGTGGTAGCCATGCCGGAGCTTTCAGTCGTCGTCCTGGCGGCCGACAATGAACAACGGGCCGTTTTGCAGGTGCTTGTTGACGGCACAAATGTTGCCCACTGCAACTACGCCGGAGCCCATTTCCCGGCAACTTCCACCGATCCAGCGTTACGCCGAGTTGTCACCATCGCCCCGGATGTTGTCTTAGTAGATATCCCCCGCGACGATCCGTCCTCCTCGCTTCACGCCATTGAGTTGCTGCGGCAGGAAATGCCGGAAACGCCCGTTTTTGCCTTCGGCCCAATCTCGCAACCTCATCTGATTGTAAGCGCCATGCGCGCCGGAGCTCGGGAGTTCATTGAGCGTCCCACGACAACCACCGAATTGCTGGAAGCCTTCGTACGCCTCACGTCGGCCCAGCGCAAGACGCGCAGCGACTCGGGAAAGCGTGGCAAGGTTTTCGCCGTCATTAACGCTAAAGGGGGTAGCGGAGCTACCACCACCGCAGTCAATCTCGCTTTGGCCCTGCAAGGCTCCCTGGGGAGTACCGCCCTGATCGACCTGGCCCCTCTAGGGCATGCGGCATTGCATCTCAACGCAAAACCACAGTTCACGGTGGCTGATGCCTTGCGAAACCTGCACCGCCTGGATAGCTCGCTGCTGGAGAGCTTTATGACGCAGCAGGATAAGGGTCTCCACCTCCTCGCAGGGGCGACCATGCCCGCTGTGGATACTTCAAATTCCGAGCTGGCCCGTCTTTTCGACATGCTGATCGGTCACTATCACTACGTCGTTGTAGATCTTTCGACCCGCATGGATGCTACGGCCCGGCTGGTTTGTAGCCTTTCGGAAACGGTTTTGCTGGTGGCGCAAGCGGATGTGGCCTCGCTTTGGAGCGCCGCACGCATGGTGCAGTACCTGTGCGAAACAGGTGGCCGGGAACGGATCAGACTGGTGCTCAACCGCTTCCGCAAGGTGCCAGGATTTGAGGATCGAGACACGGAATCGGCGGTAGGGGCTAAGCTGCTCTGGAAGATTCCGAATCACTACTTTGCGATTTCGGCGGGCATTGACCGAGGTAGCCCGGCCATGCGACACGGAAGTTCCGAAGTGGCACGTGCCTTCTCGGGACTTGCCAGCACCCTCACGGAATACGATGATGTATCGAAGCGCACCGCGCGGTCCATGTTCAGGAGCATTTAGTTAAAAGGCACACTGGGTGCCCCGTCCTTACTTTCGCGCCGTTTGCGAAAGAGGGCGGGGGTTTTAAAGGAACCTGTGACACAGAACGGCACTTTACAATGAAACTAACCCGGAGACTCTAGGACCTTCATGCCCGACATTCGATCCTTTGAGCGGACCGAATACCAGCAGGTCAAAGCAGACCTGCACCGCAAAATTCTCGACCGGCTTGACCTGGAAAAACTAGGTCGCACACCGGGCGATACGGCGCGTGAAGAAGTGCTTGTTCTCATCCGCAACGTAGTCAGTGGTGAAGCAGTCCCGTTAAGCTTCGCCGAACGCGAGCGCCTCTCTCGTGAAATCCTGGATGAGATTTTTGGCCTTGGCCCCCTAGAGCCTTTACTCAAGGATCCCACGGTTTCCGATATTTTGGTCAACCGCTTCGACAAGGTTTACGTAGAACGAGGCGGACGTTTGGAAGCGACCGCATTTTCTTTCAAAGACACCGCTCACCTGATGCAGATTATCGACCGCATTGTGTCGCGAGTTGGCCGCCGCGTGGACGAATCGTCGCCGATGGTAGATGCGCGTTTAGCCGACGGCTCCCGTGTGAACGCGATCATCCCCCCTCTGGCGCTCGATGGACCGTGCTTGTCCATTCGCCGCTTTGGCCGCGACCCTATCACAGCGCGCAACATGCTCGAGAACAAGAGCCTGACCGAACCCATGCTCGAACTGCTTTCGGCAATGGTGAAAGGGCGTTTGAACCTGCTGATCTCTGGCGGAACCGGCGCTGGCAAAACCACTCTACTGAATGTTCTTTCCGGTTATATTCCAAATACAGATCGCATTGTCACCATTGAAGACGCTGCGGAGTTGCAGCTCAAGCAGGAACACGTCGTCCGCCTCGAAACACGCCCACCCAACATCGAAGGCAAAGGTGCGGTCCGTCAACGCCAGCTTGTGATCAACAGTTTGCGTATGCGTCCCGACCGCATCGTGATCGGCGAAGTCCGTGGTGAGGAAGCCTTCGATATGTTGCAGGCCATGAACACGGGCCACGAGGGTTCGCTCACAACAGTCCACGCCAATTCCACGCGGGACGCATTGGCCCGTATCGAGAACATGGTTTCCATGGCAAACCTGAATATTCCCGAGCGCGCGGTGCGCCACCAGATTGTGTCCGCCATTCACGCCGTAGTGCAGGTGGCCCGCCTCTCCGACGGAACCCGCCGCGTCATGACGGTCTCCGAAATCACGGGCATGGAAGGCGACCTGATCGCAATGCAGGATATTTTTGTGTTTGAACGCCAGGGCATGGACGAAGATGGCCGTATTCGCGGCGCCTTCCGTGCCACGGGAAATCGGCCTACGTTCGCCGACCGGTTGGCGATGGCGGGATTCCGGCTGCGGCCAGGCCTGTTTGAAGCTCGGTTGGAGGTCTAGGCGGCCCACCCGCAAAACATCATGCCAATTGTCTTCGCAATTCTCGTATTCATTCTGGCGGCTCTAGCCATCTTTCTGGCTGGCGCGTGGCTGGAAGAACGCAATGCCAAAGCCCGTATTATGCGCGAACGCCTCGGCGAGTCGCAAGGCGTAGACTCCGTCAGTGCCACCGACAACCTCGAATTGCTGCGCGACGAAATGCTCAGCAAGATTCCCGCCTTCGACACCCTGTTGCGGCGCTCCGAACGCGCCTCCATGGTGCAGAAGTTGCTGGACCAGGCGGGCATCGATACGCGCGTCGGCAATTTCTTCCTCCTTTCCGTTGGCTGCGGTATTTTGGGCGCTACGATCCTGGCGATTGCTTCCCAGAATTTGCCTCTGGCTTGGGCTGGGTTGATGCTGGGCTTACTGGCTCCTTACTCTTACGCCACGTACGCCCGCAACAAGCGCTTCCGCAAGTTCGAGGAACTGTTTCCCAATGCGATTGATACGCTAGGTCGCGCTGTCCGCGCCGGACACGCCTTCACAACCGCCGTTGAAATGATCGCCGGAGAATTGCCAGAGCCGATCGCGACGGAGTTTCGTAAGCTCTTCGAAGAGCAGAAGTTCGGTATGCCGGTGCGCGACGCGCTGATGAATCTCGTCGACCGCATGCCGCTGGTCGACGTCAAATTCTTCGTCACCGCCGTGATGCTGCAACGCGAAACCGGCGGAAATTTGGCCGAGATTCTCGATAACCTTTCCTACATGATTCGTGAGCGCTTCAAAATCATGCGTCAAGTCCGGGTCTACACCGCGCAAGGACGCCTCACGATGATCTTGTTGATGATGTTGCCTCCTGCAATTATTGCGATCATGATGTTTATGAGTCCTGGGTTTATTCGTCCGCTTTTTACGGATCCGATTGGGCACGCGCTGATTGCGGGTGGAATTACGCTGCAAACCGTTGGCTATTTCGTAATTCGGAAGATTATTCAGATTCAGGTTTGAGAAATTAGTCTCAAGAGGTTGTGCGAAAAGACTCCAAGAGTTTGTCATTCCGAACAGGTTTATCGGGAGGAATCTGCTATTTCTTGGCGTGCTCGCTCAGCTCGATCCGCTAAACTCGGTAACCATGGAAATCGTCGTCGCCATCATCGTGTTCGTCACCGTCGTGCTGGTGATTTTTCTCTTCGGCGCGGCACTTTCTACGCCGCTCTCGGTTTTGGGAGAACGCTTGCGTTCACTTGGGGGCGATGCCAGCCGTCGAGCCGAGGAAAAGACGCAATTTCGAGAGCGCGTCGAGCAAGCTCTTGACCCTCTCAGCAAGGCGATGCCACTTTCTGCAGATCGCGCAACCAGCACGCGCCTGTTACTGATGCAGGCGGGCTACCGTGAAGCGCGCGCCATGACGATTTACACAGGAATGCGCGTTTTCGGAGCTTTTTTGGGATTTGCGATCTGCCTGCTGTCTGGGATTGGCATCACTTCCCCGCTCCTGCTGCTTGGCGGCCCTCTACTTGGCTTCTTCCTTCCCCGATTCTTGCTGAAGCGCGCTATCGCTAAGCGCCAGATGCGCATCCGCCTCGGCCTGCCCGATGCTCTGGATTTGACCGTAATCTGCGTGGAAGCCGGGCTCGGACTCGACCAAGCGCTGATGCGCGTAGCGGAAGACCTGCAACACGCCCATCCGGAACTGAGCGAAGAACTGAAGCTGGTGAACCTGGAAATGCGAGCTGGCAAGCCGCGTACCGAAGCCATGAAGAATCTGGCGCAGCGGACTGGCGTCGACGATATTCGGTCGCTCGTTTCCGTATTGATTCAAACCGACCGCTTCGGTACTAGCGTCGCGCAGGCCCTGCGTATCCACTCGGACTCGCTTCGCACCGAGCGACGACAGCGAGCGGAAGAGCAGGCTGCCAAGACTACGATTAAGTTGGTTCCTCCTCTCGTCATCTTCATTCTCCCGTCGGTAATTTTTGTTACCCTAGGTCCAGCCGTAATTCAGCTGGTGCGAACGGTGTTCTCAACAACCCACTGATTCCGGGCGCGTTAGCTGCCGCTACTTCGAAATTGATTGGGAATCCATGATGTCCGGTACCCTGCCGTCCCGCCTAAAACCATCTTCTGCTCTCCATGGATCCTCTGCCTGGAATGTAACTCGTAAAGTGATTCTAGCCAATGACTTACGCATCGCCGATACCCATTGGACGCGCCTTCGTGGGCTGATTGGGGCTCGGGATTTCGTGCAAGGACGAGGTCTTTGGATCGTTCCATGCCGTGGGGTCCATACCCTCGGCATGAGCTTCCCGATCGACGTTCTTTACCTGAGCGCCGAAAACACCGTCGTACACTTGGAAGAGCGTTTGAAGCCCTGGCGTTTCGCTCCCGTGCGGTGGAACGCTAAGACTGTGCTGGAGTTCCCGGCTGGAACGATTGCAGCGACCGGCACGGAGGTTGGAGACCGCATCGAAGTTATGAAGGGCGGTAGCTAAGTTGATCAAAGGCTTTGGATACGAACCAAAGCCTGCGTTTGTCACTCTGAGCGATGAATCCCGTTCAAGTAACTACCCTCTCTTTGGTGATAGGGATTCCTCGCTGCGCTCGGAATGACAAACTCTATTTTTTGAATGACGACTGACCTCCAACTCGAGACGGTGGAACGTGAGCTGAAGCTGCTCATTGAGTGGTCTTCGCCTTGGCATGACTTCGTCACCTCGATTGCTCCGGCGTTCAGCCGATCCGAACGGCCACTGGCGGGAGAAATCTCGACCAGCATACTTCCCGTGCGAAACCTGTTTCTGGCTTGGTCAGCCGAGATCTTGTTGGTGCTGGCGGTGGTATTTTTGCCCACAAAGCTGGGACTTATCCATGCGTACGTGCCTCCGCCGCACCCAAAGTGGGACGTAATTTACTATTCAGGCAAGGAATTGCCGCAAACAGAAGATGCTGGAGGAGCACCAGCAGGCAGCAAAGGTAAGTCGGGTGGCCGCGAATCTTTCCATCCCACGCAGGTCATCAAAGTCGCTCGTGGGCAGACCGTCACGGATCAATTTCTGGACGCTCCAAAGCTGAATTTGCCGACATCGTCCCAGCCTGTCGCCAACCTGCTGGCGATCCAGAAGGTGCCAGGGCCGCCACCCTCGGAAGGCATGCGATCTTCGCTGACACTGCCACCGATGCCTAAAATCGCAGCCGTGGCCCCTCCGGCTGAGGTCCGTCGTGAAGATCTACACAAGAATCTCACTCTCAATGCGACCGCGGTGCCGCCGCCTCCGGAGATTAGCCGGGAGGAGATGCGGAAAAATCCGACGGTAACGATCAGTGTGGTGCCACCGCCTCCTGCCAGCGTGCCGCGCGAGCTGCCGCAATCTCGTTTTCCGCAGATGCGAACTGAAGTTGTGCCGCCTCCGGTTTCGTCGCCACAGCGGGACACCATGGCGACGGCAAGGCTGTCGATGCCGGCCCCAAGCGTGGTGGCGCCGCCACCTTCGCTGGCGCGGGATGTTTCGCGCATGGCTGGCCAGGTTCCTGCCCGACCGACGCAGGACGTGGTTCCTCCGCCTGTACAGGCCAGCCTGGGGAACGTAACGGGGCGGAATGTACCCAGCATCGCCAACGCGAGCGTGGTGCCACCTCCACCGAGCTTGTCGAGCCAAACCTCAGGACGTGGCATGGGACGCACGGGCAGCGGCACAGGACTTCCGTTGGAAGCTGGCGCACCGACAGCGTTTCCGGGAAATTCCGGCGGAAATAGCCAGAATTCTGCCGCCATCATTTCGAGCAAGCCTGGGACAACCGTCGGGGTGCCAGACATAGGCTCACGGGGGGCGTTGGCGATGTCGCCGACGGGCGGAGCAACAGCAGGTATGGGCGGTACTGGAGGTGGCGCCGGAAACACGACAGGAGCTGGCTCCGGAGCAGCGCATGACGGCAGTGGAGCTGGCAGTGCGAAATCCGGCAGCGGTCCGGGCGCGAGTTCGACTGCTAAAGCAGGTACCTCACCCATTCCCGGACCGGGCGGAGCTGGCACCGGCAGCCGCACCGGCGTGCCCAACACGGCGGGCATTTCCGTCCAAGGCGGAAGCATCGTGACGCTGCCCAGTTTTGGCGGTGGCTCCGCCAGCGATCCGGCGAATGCGGGACGCAGTTCCATTGCGGGACATCCGGGCCCGGGCATCACAGTCGTCGCCACGTCGCGCTCTGGCGGCGCTTTCAATTTTTATGGTGCGTTGAAGGGTGACCGCGTTTACACCATCTATCTCGATACCACGCTTGGCATGGCAGTCCTGCAATTCGCCGACCCGAACTCCGAAGCGCAAGGCTACACTGAAGAGCTCAACGCGCCGGAGCCGTTGCGGAGGGTTCTTCCTCCGAGTGCCGACCATACCCGCGTCGTAATTTCCTGCGTCATTGATCGGGCCGGGAATGTGAAGAATGCGGCCGTTCTGGATGGGAAATCTTCAAGCCTGGCGGCGAAGATCCTGCCCGCGCTGGCAAATTGGAGATTCCGTCCTGTCATGCGGGGGGAAAAGCCGGTTGAAGTGAACGCGATTCTGGGCTTCAATATTGATACGAGATAGGCTTGTGTGGCAGCGGAGCTTGCTCCGCTGGCTTTTGATCGTTAGCCTGCGTGAAACGCACCTTCTCCGGTGGCCTCCTGGAGGTTCAAACCTCGACGGAGCAAGCTCCGTCGCCACACGATCCCTGCCCGCATTACTCCCGTAAGGCAAAACCGCTGTTTTCTACTGATTCGGGGTCAAGTTTTGGCTATTCTCGGTCCGACACCACCCGTCCGACCAAAGCGACGGGTTTGGACGGGCCTGTGCTTGCACTCTTGTCTGTAGCGCAGTTTTCTAATTTCGGAAATCTTTACATCGTGGCGTTTGCGGGCGCTGTGGCGGGAGTGTTTGTGTTTCTTTCGGGCTTCGGGGCACTTCAGCGCCGGCGTCTGATTCTGAATACACCGACTTCGAAAATCCGTAGTGCCGCCATGGGGCTGGTCGAAATGAATGGCCTCGCCTGCGGCCCCTACACTCTCATTGCTCCCATCACAGGCGTTCCCTGCCACTACTACCGGACTTCGGTCTGGCAGTGGATCCAGCGTGACAAAAATAGTGGATGGGAGCTGGCGGCAGAGGAGAGGCTGCATGTTCCCTTCTACCTGGACGACAACACGGGACGCGTCCTGGTCGACCCTCAGGGCGCGGAAATGGATCTGCACTGCGACTTCGAGCATGAGTACAGCGATTCCTTTTTCTCCATGCACGACAGCATCCCGGGCGATGTCTATGGGTTCTTAGCCCGCAACGGTGTCGGAACCGACAAGCGAATCAAGGTTGAAGAATTTGCCATCAAGCCGAAGAACTCCCTGTTTATTCTTGGAACACTTGCGGTGAATACCGGTGGCGCAATTCAAGCGACGCCCATCAAGAGCGCGGATAGCCGCAGCAAGACTTTCTATCTTCCCACCAGTGGGTTTCTGTGCCGGACTGCGGCCCGCTTGCTTGGCGACGCAGCAAACCAACCAATCACAGTTCGAGTAACAGCAACTGGCTTGCACGGAATGAATACGGGAAGCATCCAGATGGCACAGGGCGCGGCGGCAGGAAGCTCGGTTTCAACCATGCGTGTGGCCGATCCGCAAAAAGTGGCGGCGGCGATGATGCAGGCGGGCATTTCGAATCCGGCCGCGTGGGCGGCGGCGGGTATTGCCATGCCGGGCGCGGCGGTTACGGTTTCCGGCTCGAATGACCCAGTTGCAACGGAGCAATTTGATTTAAGACCGCCAACCGTTTTGATGAAAGGCGAGCACAATCCGGCATTCTTCATTTCTTGGAAGAACCAACGGCAAGTGCTGAGCACGTTGGGATGGAAATCCACACTCATGATTTGGGGCGGACCGGCATTGACGCTGTTGAGCGTATGGTTTTTGGCTGCCCGCTTCGGATGGCTGGAATAAGAACGAGTTTGTAGAACACAAGTTTAAGGAGAAACGGCGATGACGATCATTCTTGGATTGGGACTGTTATTCGCGGCAGCGGGCGCGGCCTGGTACGTGACCATGATTTACAACGGCTTGATTGCGCTCAAGAACGACATTGACAAGGCCTGGGCCAACATCGACGTCATGCTGAAGCAGCGTCACGATGAGTTGAGCAAGCTGCTCGAAGTCTGCAAAGGCTACATGAACTTCGAAGGCGACACGCTGCAGAAGATCACGCAAGCGCGTTCCATGTATCAGCAAGCTGTTACGGTCGATCAGAAAGTGCAAGCCGATCAGAGTACGACTTCGGCGCTGCGCGGACTTTTCGCCGTGGCGGAAAACTATCCCGACCTCAAAGCCAACGCCAACTTCACGCAGCTGCAGAAGCGCATTACGGAATTGGAAAACCAGTTAGCGGATCGCCGCGAGTATTACAACGATTCAGTCAACACTTTCAATATTCGTATCCAGCAGGTCCCTGATATGTTCATCGCATCGCAGATGCATTTGACGGAAAGATCCATGTTCAAGGTGGAAGAAGCCGACAAAGCGGATGTGCCGATGACGTTCGGCGCGGCGGGAAGATAGGATCGAACCAATCTTTGCTCGTATCCCGATAAGATCGAACCAAGATAAGATCAATCTATGACCCCTGTCCATGAGGAGTTGTTGCGAGAATTCAAGGAATTAGCCGAGACCGCGCCTGCGGTCGTGCTCCTGATGGAGCGCATCTCTCAGCGCTTGCACGAGAAGATGACTCGCTACAACTGGGTCGGTTTCTACCTGATTGATGCAGCGGACCCAAGATTTCTGATTGTCGGGCCCTTCGTCGGTAGTTTCACCCCAAATGCACGCTTTCCTCTGGATACGGGGCTGTGCGGGGCTGCTGCCACAAGCGGACGAACGGTTTTGGTCGAGGATGTGAGCAATGACCCGCGCTATCTGGCGGGATCGTCGATGGTGAAGTGCGAAATTGTTGTGCCGATTTTCGCCAAGAATCGATTCGCCGGCGAGCTTGATGTCGAGAGCTATTTTCTTGGCACGTTTACCGAGCAGGACAAAGAATTCGTTGAGGCTTGCGCCGCTGTGGTCGGGGTGTATCTGGGAAAAAGCAAGGGCTGATAGAATTGGGAGTAGTCTTGCTGAAGGTTATTCGACCTTCGGGGTGCCCGCAGCGCCCTAAGCTCGACGCTTCTATTTCTCATGGATCAGGACACCGCCCAACCGCTTATCCCTTGCGTCTTTTGCAGCCACCTGAACAGCGTGGGCCATCGTTTTTGTGGCATGTGCGGCAAGGCGCTGCCCGATCCTTCCAGCAAAGTTGCTAAGCCTGTCGTGCCAGCCAGCTCGCATCCACCCAGTTCTGCTCCGCTGCGAGGGATTGGAGGGGGGCCTCGGCTGGAGCCGGGAATTCCAGCACGACCGATTGCTTCCATTCCATTCGATAGCCTGCGAGTGGGCGCACCCGTGTCGGAGGACCATCCGGAGCCTCACGGCGGTCCACGGCCTGCTGTAACACCGCTCAACGCGGCGGTAGCGAGTCCTCCACCAGCCGCTCCGCGGCCGAATCCGCGTCCTACTGCGCATCCTACTGCGCATCCCAAGACTTCCTTACACGATGATCCCAACCGCGATCTCAGCTACCTTTTGGAAGAGGATCACGCGCCGACGAAGCCAAGTCGGCTGCCCTTCGTTGTCGGAGGCCTTTTGCTGGCGGTGGTCGCCGGGTTCTTCGCGATGCGCGGGGGAGGCAAGATCCCCGCGAGTGCAGAGACAGCGGACGGAACTACTTCTGGATCTGCCTCCGAGGCCACGAGCGCGAAAACTCCGGCGGCGCCAATGCGATCAAAGCAGGAAAAGCCAGCGCCCATTGCGGAACCGGCGGCTCCTGGGTCAGCTTCGAGCGGCAATTTTCCGGAAGAGCAAACTAAAGAACCTCCACCTCCCATTACCCCGCCTCCCGCTCAGGAGGCTCCGCCGCTCGCCTCCGTAAGAATTAATCCAGCGCCGAAAAAGCGGCTTCCCAGTCCAAAGGTGAAAGCCAAGGCTGCCAAGGTATCCGCGAGGAAGCCATCGCCAAGCCAGCCATCGGCCAGTGAACCCGCCGAGGAGTCGACGAGTGCCGCTTCGGTTGCTGCGACGTCGGATTGCGAGAAGGTTCCGGCCTTGCGCAAAGCCGCTGATCGAGGTGACGTAAGAGCGCGAACAAGTTTGGGCCTGGTTTACTACAGCGGGCAGTGTGTGCCGCGCGATCTGCCAACCGCGTATCATTGGTATGCTTTGGCGTTGAGGGCCAATCCTGACAATGCACAGCTTTCCGCCCAGTTGGAAGCCATTTGGAAGCAGATGAGTTCGGCAGAGCGGCAGGTAGCAATTCGTCCACAACCCTAATCGTGACAGGCGTGAGGCAGTTGCACGGAGAGCCCCTAAGCAGGTAACGTGTCGGAGGCGGTACCAGTTGTATCTGTAGTCTCGGCGTAGTCGCTAGCAGGCAAGCGGGTTGCGACACAAACAGCTAAATCCACAACGGCCGCAAGACCGTACTTCTTGCAGGAAGAGTTGTAGCGGAGTGGCAGACGTACCGATCCATAATTCGTCAGCGCGGAATGCACCAGCCGGCGAGGCTAGCGATTTGAGCTTGGTTTCAGGGGTGCGTGTGCGTGACGAGAGCGCTATGGCCGGGCTGTACGACCGTTATTCTTCCCTGGTTTACGCCGTGGCGTTGCGTGTGTTGGGAGATACGGGCCAAGCGGAAGACGTACTGCAGGAGATTTTTATGCAGTTGTGGCGGTCGCCTTCTTCGTTCGATTCGGCACGTGGCAGCATGGGAGCGTGGCTCTCAGTGATTGCCCGTAACCGGTCGATTGATGCGCTGCGGAAGCGGCGTCCGGAAACCGACATTGAGGATGTTGTTCTTTCGGTAGAGCCGAATTTTGCCGACACCGCCGACCGCAACCGCGCGCTCGCCCAGGTTCGAGGAGCAATGACGGCGATGCCAGAAGCACAGCGTTCAGCGCTGGAGATGGCATTCTTTGAAGGTTTGACTCACACGGAAATCGCCAGCAAGACGGGCGAAGCTCTGGGCACGATTAAGACACGGATTCGCGCGGGATTATCGGTTCTAAGAAAGGCCGTAAACCCGGGTTCAGCGTTGCGAGCATGAGCGTACACGAACAATTCGCCGAAGATCTCGCCCTCTACGCACTGGATGCCCTCCAAGCCACCGAGCGCACAAATCTGGAACAACATCTGGAGTCGTGCTCGGGATGCCGTCGTGAGTTGGAAGACCTGCGCGGCGATCTGGCGCTGCTGTCGCTCTCGGCGGCAGGACCCCATCCACCGCAGCGCTCGCGTGATCGGCTGATGAAGGCGATCGCCGAAGAAAAACAGAAAGAAGCCGTAAGCAGTCCGAAGTTGGTTTCCTCAGGTACAGGCAGCATTTCATCTGAGTCGGATGCCTCATCCGGATGGTTGGGCGGCTGGGTTGGACGCCTCGGATGGGCTTCAGCCATAGCGGCCATTATCGTAGGAGCAGCGTGGGTCAACAACACGCAGCGCAAGAACGACTCGCTGCAACAGGAGATCACCGCCCTCCGCACCAAATCCGGCCAGGACTCTGCAGAATTACAACGCGTGCGCGCCGAGTTCAACGCTCTCACCGGAGCGGGATCGCAGCAAGTGACGCTGGTAGCGCTCCAGCAGAAGCCTCAGCCGCAAGGCAAGGCACTTTACGTTGAGTCCAGCGGAAAACTGTTGTTCATAGCGAACAACATGCCTGCCCTTCCCGCCGACAAAGCTTACGAGCTTTGGCTATTGGCTGCGGATGGAAAAGTTCTGCCTGCTGGAGTGTTCCGCCCCGATGCGAAGGGCAGTGGAATCGTAGTCGATCCGCAACTGCAACCCGGAATCGCAGCCAAGGGATTTGCGATTACAGTGGAGCCGAAGGAAGGCTCTCTGGTGGCGACGACGAAACCCATGATGGTTGGGCTGGTGATTTAGGGCTTCAGGCTCTTAGCCTTGAGCTATTGGCTTGACGTGAATCCCTCAGCTGTCCTTCCGGTAAAGCAGATCGCGCATAGCTTGTCGTCGGGCGGCATTCGCCTCTTTGTCAGTTTTCAGCACATCGCCGCCCTTGCCGAGCTTGCTTGAGGCGTCAGCCTCGTTAGCGCTGCATTCAGGGCAGCGATTGGCGAAACCGGGCTTGTCGGGCTTTAGCTCAAACTCCTCTGAACAGACGACGCAGACTTTGATGGGAAATGACATTTCGGTTTTATGATAACAATCCTGCGCCGCTCCTTCCAAACGCTGTGACCGAATCTTCGCCTTGTCGTCTATAGTTTTGCGGCAGGCTCGGAGGAGAAAAACATGTTCAAGAAAATAGCACTTTCGTTTTCAGCGTTCATTCTCATTGCAATGACTGGCTCAGCTTATACCTGTAATGTCGCGGACGGGGGAAAGTTCCCGGCACTCTAATATTTGCAGGCTTCAGGACCGATTGAGGTCGTAATTCTTGATTTCACAGGCCGTTACCCCCATTGCTTGACACGATCCTCGGCCGGTCCTAGTCTGGAGGCTAGAACCGCATCAAGAGGCCATCGATGGATGTAATCCAACTAAAACCCGAACGCAAGGCTCAACTGGAAGACTACGCCCAACGCCATGGGCAGGATCCCGCCACAGCCTTAGACGAGGCCTTGGGGGCTTACCTGGAATGGGAGCGTCAGGACTTTGAGGATTGCGTCGAAGGCATCTGCCGCGGCCACGCTGACATGAAAGCCGGGCGCACCCGGCCTGCCGCTGACTTCCTCTCTGAAATGCGGCAGAAGCATGGCATTTCGCGTTGAACTCTCGGTTCAAGCCGAGCGCGATGCGGACGCGATTCTAGAGTGGCTGTCGGCTGAACACGCTGGAGAAACTGGGTTACGGTGGTTTCTGCAACTGGAAGAAGCGATCTCATCCTTGGCTGCATTTCCAGAACGCTGCCATCTAGCGCATGAATCAGCGCAGTTCCCTTTCGAAGTGCGGCAACTCCTCTAAGGGCGCAGACCGCATGTGTATCGGATTCTGTTTGCTGTTGACGGCCAGATGGTGACAATCCTGCACATACGGCACGGGCGACGTGGCCGCGAAACACAACTTGAACCC
>JANXUC010000178.1 GCA_025352065.1 Acidobacteriaceae bacterium
CCGGTGGGCTCGTCGGCCAGTACGATCTTCGGGTCATTAATTAGGGCTCGCGCTATGCATACTCGCTGCTGCTCGCCACCAGACATCTGTGCCGGAAGATGATGTGCACGATCCTTTAGTCCGACCCGTTCCAACGCTTCCAGGGCTTCGTTCTGGTCTGTCATGCTGTGGAAATACTGCGCCAGCATTACATTTTCGACTGCGGTGAGGTAGGGAATCATGTGGAACTGCTGAAAAATGAAGCCGATCTTTTCCGCGCGCACGCGGTCAAGTTCTTTGGCTGGAATACCCGCCACGTTCAGGCCATCGAGCCAAACTTCTCCCGAAGTCGGCTGATCGAGACATCCAATCAAATTCACTAAGGTCGATTTACCCGAGCCCGAAGGCCCCATCACAGCCAACCATTCGCCGGCTGCGACCTTGAGAGAGACGTCGTTGAGTGCGCGAACCTCTCCCCCACTCACTTCTGCCTTGGCAGGATAGGCTCGGACTACGTTCTTTATGTCGATCATCTGCTTGTACCGAATTGCCCGAGTTATTCCCCTCTCAGAATCATCGCAGGCTGCACGCGTTGCAGCCTGCTCATGGGAAGCAGAGCCGACAACAGCGCAACGGCAACGCTCCCGAGCATCACAACGGGAAGTACCGACAGACGTGGAACAACCGGAGCATGGAAGTTAACCCTTCCGATCCACATAGCCACCGCAATGCCAATCAAGAAGCCCAGCACTGCTCCAAGAAAGCCGAGCCCAGCGGCCTCGGCGGCAAACAGCCCGCGCAGCAGGCCTTCTGAGGCTCCTAGAGCTTTCATCACGGCGAAGTCTCGACGCCGATCATAGACCC
Source organism: Acidobacteriaceae bacterium (assembly GCA_025352065.1). Classification (GTDB taxonomy): domain Bacteria; phylum Acidobacteriota; class Terriglobia; order Terriglobales; family Acidobacteriaceae; genus JANXUC01. Next base: position 844 of record JANXUC010000178.1, read on the forward strand.
AACCCGTTAGGGTAGCCAGCACGCAAAGCATGGCCGTGAGAATGATGACGACGGTGGAGACGTATAAGGATGCGCGGGTTTTGCCTAAGACGCGAGCTTCCGCCTCAACGATCTGGCGCACCGGTTGCACCTGGGCTTGGGGCAAAGCTTGTCCCAGCGTCTCCGTCAGGCTGGTGATTTCCTCGCTTGTTCCGTTTGCCGAAAGTTCAATCGAGGTCGGCTGCACTCCCGTCCAAGTTGTGAACTCCGGCAGTGCCAGGTAAACGCGGCTATCTTCGTCTGCCCCCGTTTGCAAAATACCCGCAGGGTGCAGATGCAGTGTCCTGGTGTTGTAACTCAAATCGAAATCCTGGTTGGTAGGCGAAAGGATCTCAGCCGCGCGTTTGCCCACCAGCGCTTCTCCCGAGCGTTGCGGCCATGCCGTTACGGCCCACCAGCGGTCCAAGCGTTGCACTTGTTCCATATCCACACCAGCCACAACCACTGGCTTGCCGCTGGGCGTGTGCGCTACGACATAGGCAAAGGGAACAGCGAGTGCTTGAGCAGGAATTATCCTGCGGACGATGTTGATCGCGTTCTCTGGAAGCGTCTCGCCGTTTTTGGCGACTACCACGATATTCGCGCCGTAGCTGCGAAATTCGCTGCGTAGCTTGGCCCCCACATCCGCATAGAGATTCAGCATCGCGGTGCTAACCGTTGCCGCGACCACCACGGCGAGCAAGGCTGTGAGCGCTCGCCCGCGTCGCACCGTCGCACCTCGGACCAGCATACGAAGAAACATGGAGGGACTATGCTGTGCCAGGGAGCGCCGTTCCGTAATCTCTTGGCGGGAGCTGTCCATCGCTATCCCTCTCCCCGAAGCACGTGGGCTGGGTTGAGCTGCAGGGCCCGTCGAATCGAAATCGCGCTCCCTGCGTAAGTGACGAGGACGGCCACTCCCAAAATGTAAGGGAAGAGAACAGGCTGGATCGAGATCTGCTGATCGAAAATGCTTTTGCCAATTTGATGGGCCAAAACGCTGCCGATAGCGAAACCGAGGCAGCCGCCAAGCAACGCCAGCAGGGCGGCTTCGGCAAAGAATAGAGCGCCTACAGGCAGGCTGCCCGCTCCGAGTGCGCGCATCAGTCCCACCTCACTACGCCGTTCCAGAATTGCAGTAGCCATCGCCGAAGAGACCGCCAGAGCCGCCGCAACCAACGCCGCTATCGCGATCAAAAGCATCAGCCCTTTGATCCGGGAAAGAACGTTACCCTCGTTCTGCGCCACCTGGCGAATCTGTTCTGCACGCGAATTCGGGATCGCCTCCTGCAACTGATATGCAATGGATGCCGCGTAGGGGGAGCAGTACCAGCGGTCGTACACATCGCCTTTGAGGGTTTTGGGGTCGCGTCGTCCAAAGTCGTCTTCGGGCTTAGTGATGGCGCTGACGTAGATATTGCGGACTACGCCCGGCTTGCCGAGAATCTGTTGCGCGACAGCCAAGGGCGCGTAAATCCGAGAATCGTCTGGCCCGCCCGTGGAAAGAAGTCCAGCTACCTTGTAGGTCAGCTTGCCGTTGATCTCAATCGTGTCTTCTGCATGCTTGTGGAGAGTCGCTGCCAGCGTAGTACCTAGCAGCACGTCGCGAGACGAGTCTTCGGGCCATTTGCCTGTTACCTTCCACCAGGGGTGTGTGGTGCGGACGCCCGTCGTAAATTGCTCTGTTCCGTAGCGGACGGTGTGAGCGAAGTAAGTGCCTACTAATTCTGCTGAGGTTGGCGGCGCGCCATCGGCTGTACCGAGGGAAATTGTCACGGGTAGCATCGGGGCAAATCCGAGAATGTTATTACGCCAAAACAGGCCTTTGATTTTCGGCAGGTCTGCTTCGTTTAGGTACCCGCCATCGTTGGCAGGCTTCAGGTTCACGCCGCCGATGCGGACGTCCAGCGAATCGTCAACGGGAGTTACAAGTATGTTCGCGCCGTAGGTGCGCAACTCGCGACTGATTTTGTCGCCAATATCGGTCGCCACGCCCAGCATGGCCGTAGTCACAGCCACACCCAGCGTGATGGCTGCCCCAGCCAGCAGCTTCCGCCGCTTCTGCCGCCGAAACGATTCGTAGACAAGTCGAGCGAACATTGTTTTAGAAATTCCTGGTTCTTGAAAATCTCTAGTTCTTGAAAATCCCCGCATGGGCCATGAGTTCGGCTTCAGTAATTACAACCGCATCACCCATAACCGTAGCCTTTAGAGGGATCGGATTGCAGCCACCCTCCGTCCCCAGCGATTGGGGATTGATGGGTGCCGAACAGTTCTTGCAAACGAAGCCGCGCCCGTCTTTCTTGAAGCCGACAGCGCCGCAAACCGCACATGCGTCATAGACCGCAGCAATGTTGCCATCAGGCTTCTTGTAGAGCCACAGGCGCACATCCACGCCATCCTCTCTCGCGACAAAGCGATGCAGGTCGCCATCGGAGACTCCGGCCACGGGAATCTGAGCTTCGCCATTTACAAAAGTTAGTGTCGCAGCGGGAGCGCTCTCGCGGTCTGCGCTTTTCGCGTAGATGAATTCGGCTGTCACCAGAAAGATGAAGACAAAGCTGGTGATGTAAACCGAAGCCATCCACAAGCGTTCACGGCGCGCCATCCACTCCACTTTTCGGCGTTCCGCATTGCCTACGGGAGCGGTCGCAGGAGTCCTGCGCTGGTATTCGAAAAGCACCATCAAAGCGGCTAAGGCGAGGATGGTGACGAAGAAAAACATTTCGTTCCGCACGATTGGGCCGATAAGAGCCATTTCTTGCTTGCTGGAAGGCAAAACACCGTTCTCAGAGAGTTCATGCAGCCCGGAGACCACCAATTGTGCCGCTACGAACCACAAGATCACAGTTGTGACTTTAAAGAATTTTCGCAGATCAATGCGTACGCTGCCTTTGACGAACATCACGCCGAACGCCACCGACGCGCCCACTCCAAGCAGGGTACCGAGGAAACTCATGAGTTCACTGGAGTTCAGGTTTACTCCGGCAAGAATCAGAACTGTTTCCACGCCCTCGCGCAAAACAAGTAGGAATATGAAGACAAACAGACCAAGCCCAGAACTCTTCCCCGCTAGAGAGCCTACTTTGCTCTCGATATTGCCTTTCAGATGCTTCGCGGTCCGCATCATGAAAACGACCATAGTGACGACAAAAAAAGCTGCCGCCAGCATGATCCAACCCTCAAATATGTCCTGGTTCCAGTTCGTTCGAGAGAGCAGATAGGCCACTCCAAGGCTGGCCAGAAAAGCGCTAACCAGCGCTGCATATACAGGCTTTCGCAACTCCAAACGCCCGATCTTTGCCAAGTACGTCAACGTGATCCCGACGATGAGTGCCGCTTCGACCCCTTCACGCAATGTGATGATGAATGCCTCTAACATTTTTCTCCTACGAACCCCGATTTATTCCTTAACTATTAACCAAACATTAAAGTGTTCGATCCAACTTGGCCGCTCGTTGATTTTGAAAATGAATTTCAATTTCAATATCTAGGATACGGTTTTGACTTCAGATCGTCAATCCGCTGAATCACGCAACAGTGTGATTTTGGACACATCGGGAAGTGAACTGTTGGGGTCGAAACCCTGATATATCTATAACTTACGCAGGAACTTCTTGGCATCATCCAGTCGGGGAAACCGCTTTTCGTCCGCCATAAACTCAGCGGAGTGGACACAGCGGCGGTTCCCGAGCAATTTGACGGGATGCTTCAAATGCAGCATCTCGTGATACAGGATGTACTCCACAGCAAAACGCGGAACCCGGGGGTCGTCGAACACTCGGCTCACCACGATTGTGTTGTGCGCCGGATCAAAATGCCCAAGCCGCCGTCGAGCCTCGCGCCCCCAGGTCAGTCGCGGACGCCCCAGCAGACCATGAAAATATCTGGTATTCAGGTCTTCAAAAATCGATTCCAAATCGTAAATATGGCCTTGCGGTGCCCGTAGATGCTTGCGTCCTCGCGTTTGCCGCATCATCTGCGCCTTGGCCAGGAAATCACGGCTAGCGACGTGACGGCGATAGCGTGCGCTATGAGCAGAGTCAATGGGCTTGCGGTAAATCTTGGCTAACAGAATGTGGGCGATCGCGCGAAGAACGTTTTCCGGCGCGCCTTCAATCAAATCCGAAAGCCGCACCACCAGCCGCCCGTCGCGCAAGCGGATCGTATGATTCACGCCCGTGTAGGGATAGAACTCCACCCGCAGCTCCGTCATAGGCGCTTCCGGCAGCAGTTCGCGGTAGGTCTGTTGGAAAACTTCGAGGATGGGCGGCTTCAATCTTAGGCCTAGCTGGTTTTCTTCTTGGGTGGTGGAGAAGCGTTCTGCTCCGCCAATAGTTTCTTGTGTTCAATGGCACCGTTGTTCACGGTCTCTACCGCGCTGCTGATCGCGAAATCGCATGCAGTGCGCTCCGCGGCAGTCAGGTTATGTTGCAGCCCTTGCAGTCTGGCATGGAAATCGCTATCGGCCAGCAGTACCGGTTTCAGGGCCTTGCGCAAATCCGACTTCCGGTCCGCGTACATCGCAAGGTTGTCATCCAGTTCGTCATAGACTGCAAGAAAATCCTCAATTAAATCGTGGACCGCCTCCGGAGTATTAGTCTCAGATTTTTCTTCCGCCCGCACTTTTTCAAGCGTAGTAAGCCGTGCTCCGGCAAAATCGGCCAACAGCTTTAGGCGCTTCTCGGGTTCCTGCGCCACTTCTCGAAGCTGATCGATTTCATCTCGAGTGAGAGGATCGCGTTGCCGCGCCATTGCGCTGAAGGAAGCCAGCAGCAGCGTGCCGATCAGAGCCCACCTAGCGGTGCATTTCACTTTGCGCTCCTCTTCCCGATCCTACTTTTTGCCCTTGCCAAACATGGTTTCCAACAGGCGTGATCGCAACTTTTCAATCTGATCCATCACGGTTTGCACTTCAGACTGGTCTTCAAAGGAGGCAGTTCGTTTCAAATCACCTACTCGGTGGCTGATCTGGCGTAGCTCAATCTCTAATTGCTTCTCGCGCTTATGGGTTGCAATCGCCCCGTCGCAAGATTTCTCGGCATGAGCAGTCATGGCCTGCAGCTCGGCTTTTGCCGCTTCGGGATTGCCTTGCGCATACTGCGCTTTGGCCTCGTCGAGCTCACGCTGGGCAAGATCGATGCATATCCGGACGCATTCTTCCGGACGCGTTGCCTCCGCCTCCGCTTTTGCTTCCGCAAGCGTCCCCGTCTTCGCCCCTTTAGCTTCCGCTGCGGCAATGCCAAATAAAAGGATCAGCGAGTATTGGGCAACGAACTTCATGCTTGCGTGGTCCTTCTCTCTTTGCGTCTACTTCTTAGGTTCAATCGTAATCAGGCGGTGCCGCGCTTGCCATTCCTGGTCTGGAGATTTTCCATCCGCCACTTCCAAGAACTTATGATAATTCAGAGCCGCGTTCTTGTAGTCCCTGAGATGGTCGAACGCCGTGGCGCGCAGGAAATAACCAAAAGGTAACTCTGGCAGGAGTTTGGCCCGTGCATCCAACGCTCGAATTGTAAGGGGGTAGTCCTTGTTCTCGTTTGCCGCCGTCGCCAAGTCTCCATAGGCGCCGCCAAAGTCGGGCTTCAGCTTTACCGCTGCCAGAAATTCGCTCTGTGCCTCAGGAAACTTGTGTTGATTCAGGAGTGATTTTCCAAGCGCATGATGCAAATCCGCATCGCCGGGTTTGGTAATCAACAATTGACGATAGAGCGGTTCCGCCTCGGCGTACTTCTTGCCGAGCGTGTAAACATCCGCCAGATCACGGATCGCAGATGCGTCTCCATGGGCTAACTGGATGCCAGATGCCAGTTCAATGGCCGCTTCGTCGTACTTGCTTTCTGCGGCCAGTACACGCCCGAGCTGAACATGAACTACGGCGCTATCCGGTTGCGCGATGGCCAACTTGCGGAGCATAGCGTCGGCGTCGGCGAAGCGTTTCTGGCGCGTGTAGAGATTCGCCAGTGCTATCACCGCATCGCCTAGCCCCGAATTGCCTGTAGGCGATCCTAGCTCCAAGGCCTGCTGGTATTCCCCTTCTGCGCCCTTCTCGTCTTTCTGCTGTTCCAGAACCGCACCGAGCGCCAGATGAAGGTTAGGCTCTTTGGGTCGCAACTTGAGTGCTTCCCGATAGGCCGCCACTGCTTCCTCTGCATTCTTTGTTTCCAAAACCTGTGCCAGCGACGACCACGCTCGCACAAGTCCCTCATCGCTCTCGCTCGTCGGCTTCAATTGCGTAGCAGCTCGAAGAAATGTAGCCGCATCAAAATTTCCCGCACGTGCCAGCGTAAGTCCAAGATTCAAGTTCGATTCGAAAACGTCTGGCTTCGCGGCGACCGCTTTGCGATAAGCGGCAATGGAATCCTCTGTTCGGTCTAGCGCGGCGTAGATATACCCGAGGTCAAACCACGCGCGATATTGCGTGGGGTCTTTCGCAGTAAACGCCGTCAGAAGTTTTTCCGCTGCGGCGTGGTCCTTCTTGTCCATCGCCGATTCGGCTTCGCGAATTTCAGCAGGGAAGTCGTCGGCTACTGCAACTTTGTGATGACGAACCGTTTGCCCGGTTGTTTTTCTCGCTTGCGCCAGCGCAGAACTACCCCCATACGTGATGAACGCAGCGGTGAAGAAGATTGTTCCGGCAATGAACGCCGCTCGACGCATCAGGCAACTCCGACTTTCCCATTCAAGATTCGGGCAAGGAATTTTCCTGTGTAAGACTTCTTGTTCCGCGCAATTTCGTCGGGCGTGCCAACGCCAACCACTTCTCCTCCGCCAGCTCCACCTTCAGGGCCGAGGTCGATGACCCAATCCGCTGTCTTGATCACCTCCAGATTGTGTTCAATCACTACGATGGAGCCCCCTGCATCTATCAGACGCCTAAAGGCCGCCAGGAGTTTGCTGACATCGTCAAAATGCAGGCCTGTCGTGGGTTCATCGAAGATATAAAGTGTTCGCCAGCGCAGCTTCTTAACCTCTTCCTTCGGACGCCCCGCCAGCCGCGCCGGAGCTTGCAAGTGCGCTGCCAATTTCATACGCTGGGCCTCGCCGCCGGACAATGTAGAAGCCGACTGCCCAAGCCGCAAATAACTCAGCCCGACTTCGTCGAGAACGCGTAGCTTATCCACAATCTTGGGAACGCCCGCGAAGAATTGCAACGCTTCTTTCACCGTCATATTCAGAGCTTCGTGGATATTCTTGCCGCGGTACCGGATTTCCAGTACGTTCGGTTTATAACGCGTCCCGTGGCACTCTTCGCAGACCAATTCCACGTCGGCGAGGAACTGCATCTCCACGGTAACCGTGCCATCGCCCTGGCAAACATCGCAACGGCCGCCGGAGATGTTAAAAGAGAAACTTCCGGCGGTCAGGCCTTTTTTCTTGGCGTCGGGTATTGAGGCGTATAGATCCCGAATGCCGTCGAATGCCTTGGTGTAGGTCACCGGATTCGATCGGGGAGTACGCCCGATCGGCGATTGATCAACTAGTACGATTTCGTCGATAAACTCATCGCCCGCAATGCCGCGGCATTGCATCGGCTGCGCCACGCCGACCGTGCTTTTGGCAGCTGCCAGTGACGGATAGAGAACATCATGCACCAAGCTGGATTTGCCGGAGCCGGAGACTCCGGTTACCGCTACCAGCATGTCCAGCGGAAAGACGACGTCGATCTTTTTCAGGTTGTGCGCATAGGCTCCGTGGACTTCGATTTTCCGTTTCCCGGATTCTCGCCGCGTCGCAGGAGGTTGAATTCGCAGGTCGCCAGACAGATAGCGCCCGGTCAGCGATGCCTTCTGGGTAGAGATTTCCTCATACGTTCCGCTGGCAACGACCTTCCCGCCGTGCTCGCCCGCGCCAGGGCCCATGTCCAGAATGTAGTCGGCCGTGCGCATGATGTCCGCATCATGTTCTACAACAAGAATAGTATTTCCCAGATCGCGCAGGCCGTGCAGAATCGTAATCAGACGATGTGTATCGCGTGGGTGCAGCCCGATGGACGGTTCGTCCAGCACATACAGCGTGCCCACCAGCCGCGACCCTAAAGATGTCGCGAGTTGAATACGCTGTGCCTCGCCTCCGGAAAGCGTTGCTGACAGGCGGTCAAGTGTCAGATACTCCAGGCCAACATCGTTCAAAAAACGCAGCCGTTCGCGAATTTCGTGCAATATCTTGTCAGCGATGCCCAACTGTTGTTCAGTGAGCTTCACGCCTTCAAAGAACCGCGCCGTCTGCTCGACGGTTAAAGAGCACACCTGGCAGATATTCTTTTCTCCGACACGCACGGTTCGCGCTTCAGCGCGCAGCCGCATTCCATTGCAATCGGGACACACGGAATATCCTCGATAACGGCTCAGAAATACGCGCACGTGCAGCTTGTACTTCTTGCGTTCCAAATATTGAAAGAAGCCGCGAATCCCACCAAAACGTCCGTCTCCGAGCAATACGAATTCCTGCTGCTCTTGCGTGAGTTCCGCCCAAGGCGTGTCCAACGGCAGCCCTGCCTCTTTCGCGAACTTTTTCATCTCGTTGTAGTAAACGCGATGTTTCGGTTTGGTCCACGGCTCGATCGCACCTTGGGCCAGCGTCTTCGATTTATCCGGGATTACTAGATCCATATCGAAATCGATGGTATTCCCGAACCCCTGGCAACGCGGACAGGCTCCGTAAGGATTGTTGAAGGAGAACAGCCGAGGCTCCGGCTCTTCGTAGCGAATGTGGCATTTCTTGCATTCGAAGCGCTGCGCAAAGCGAAGCCGCTCCGGCTTTGCACTCTCTTCCCGAGGAGCTGTTTCAAAAATGACTTCGCCCGCTTCGCGATAGCAGCTTTCGACTGCGTCAATCAGGCGAGCACGGGCTTCTTTCAATGGCTCCGCAGATGTATCTGTTGGTAGAGCCAGGCGGTCGACCAACGCAAATACAAGCTCCGCAAAATTTACATCCAGCAGCGATTCAGGAGACGAAAACTCGAAGACTTGCCCCTTCTGCCACAAGCGATTGAAACCGCGCTTGCGCAGTTCGAAGAGTCGAGCCTTGAGCAAATCTGTATGCAATGCCGAGGCCGCCGCGACCTCTTCAGAAGCCTTCTTCTTCCCGCGAGGCTTCTTCTTAGGAGCATCTTTCGCGGGCTCCGTCCCGTAATCGGCTGATACCGCGCCAGCCAACGGTGCGGGAGCCGCCGTCTGCACGGGAAACAACACATTCAGCCGCGTTCCCTCGGGCAGGGCCATCACGGCATCCGCGATCTCATCCACGGTGTCTTTCTTTACTTCCTGCCCGCACTGCAGGCAGTACGTCCGCCCAATGCGCGCAAATAGCAGTCGGAGGTAGTCGTAGATTTCGGTAGCCGTCGCGACGGTCGAGCGAGGATTGCGCGTGCTGTTTTTTTGACGAATCGCGACGGCGGGGGCGATGCCGTCAATCACATCTACGTCGGGCTTCTCAATGCGTTCCAAAAACTGTCGCGCATAGGCCGATAGAGACTCCACATAGCGCCGCTGCCCCTCGGCATAGATGGTGTCAAAGGCGAGCGACGACTTCCCGGAGCCAGAGACCCCAGTCACCACCGTCAGCGCGTTGTGCGGAATCTCAAAATCAATGTTCTTGAGGTTATGAACCCGCGCGCCCTTTACAACTATGCTGTCTGTGGACATCGGCCCCTTGCAGGCACGGGTCATTGGCGCACGCGTATGGCGAACGTCAAAAAGTAGTGCCGAAACTTCTTATTATAGGGGCAGACCCAATCAAGTGGTAGCCGCTGCGCGGCCGATAGGTATTTGGTTGTTTTTGACAAACACCGAGTATAGATTCACATACATGGAATCGCAGGCAAGCGCTCCTCCGGCTAACGTTTCGCTCCGCAACGGTCGTGGTTTGTCCTTTGCAGGCGGTTTTCTGATAGCGGGTGGATGCTTCGTTTTAGTCTTTGCTGGCATTGCGTATTTCATGCCCGTTTTTATGAGGTTCGTAAACTCTCCTTACGCAAAGCTGATTCCTCTGTTTTCGATTTGTTTTATCTCGTTCAGCGGATTCATTACGTACTGGAAACGTCGGGCCTCACGGCCACAGAAGAATTCTAGCCAATCCTAGCCCTCACAACCTAGCTCATCACCACCAACAAGCCAAACAAATAAATCCAAAGCGCTCCCATAAAGTGCCAGTACCATCCGGAAATATCCACGACAATCCGCCGCGCTTCCCACGAGCTTTTCAGCACCGCCATTCCCGCCGCGCACAACAACGCAATTAACCCCGCGCCCACGTGTATGGCGTGCAAGATCGTCGCCAGATAGACAAACGTGCTGCTCGGCGTGGTCGAGAGATAGTATCCTCGTGCCGCCATTTCTCGCCACGCTATAGCCTGCCCTGCAAGGAATCCGAAGCCCAGAACAATCGTCACCTGCAGCCACGGGAGATAGCGCTCGTTACCCAACGTCACACCCGGAATTCCTTCGATGGGAGCCAGCGCCGCCCGCTTCGTCACTTGGCGGCGGGCCATTTCCATAGTCGCGGAACTGGCCAGCAGCAAAAGGGAATTGAACAGTAAAAGAGAAATGGGCAGCTGTAGATGAGTCCAGTGACTCGTCCGAATCGTGGCAGAGGAATTCACGCCGGGCGATTCATCAAACACCCGCCGCAGAACGTAAGTGCAGGTAAACACGACAAACATCATCGTGACCATTCCCACGCCGAGCGCGAGACCGAAGCGCGCGCGCTTAAGAAGTTCGCCGTAGTTCGGAATATCGCGGTCGCCGCGCGGGCCGTCTCCTCCGCCGCGAGGCGCATTGCTTCCCCCGCCTTGTCGATTGCCGGATTCGCGCGAGCGAATGGGAGACATAAAAGAAGTCTAGCGCAAACTTGCAGTCAATCGAGATCCCACGGAGCAAACTCCGCTGCTACACCCCCGCAATTTGCTTACGATGAAATGTCTGGCGACTATTTGTCGTTCCATTCCACCATGCGTCCTGGGGTCCACGGAGCGCCCGCTGCTTCCATCTCACGCTCCAGTTTCGCCAGGTCACCTTGAATTAGGTTCTTTAGCTTTGTCAGTTCCGCGGATAGCTCTTCCGAAGCAATTGCGTATTCCGCTACGTGAGTCTGAGTTGGCTTAGCAAGCGAGAAGCGTTCGCCATCCATAATGCCGGTCACGCGGTCATTGATGGAAGGTGCAATGTTCTCATTGCGCGCGGCCAGAGCGACCTCCCCGCGCAACGCGCGCAGGATTTCACTGTTCTGTTTCTCGATCGCATCCGCTTCGGGGCCGAGTTGTGTCTCCAACGCCGGAACTTCATGCAGCGCGCTTCGGATGCTCTTCATTCGCGCCGTCAAATCGTTGGCCGAGCCTAGCGCGCCATTCACCGCGCGGTAGAGCCGCGCTGTTCTCTTCATGAACTCGCGCTGTGCCGTAGAGTCTTGCGAAGACATGGCCGACGCCCCGTCAACAAGTACTGAAAAGGTTTCCGGTCCGCCTATTTCACTCACCTTGCCGTTCACTTTCGAGAACAGCCGTACCGAATACTTGCCCGGAAATACCACCGGACCCGTGGTCGTCGAACTCGGGAAATCGTCATCGCCTTCGCCGTCCGCCGCTGCAGGCAGGGCTTGCGTGGCATAGCGCAGATCCCAAGCCGTGCGGTGGAAGCCTTCTCCCACTTCGCCTGCCACGCGCCGGACAGCCGTGCCGGGCTCGTCGTAAATTAAGAAATAGACTTCCGGCTTCTGCTCCTCAGCTTCAGCGCGTAGCGCATCGTTCGAGGGGTAGGGAAGCGAAGCGTACGGCCCTTTGTCTTCTTTCTTCGCATCGTCGGATTTCGCGGCGTCTTTCTTGGCTTGGTCGCCCTTCGCGGAGTCACCAACTTCTTTTTTTACCGCGTCTTTCTCCGCTGCCTGGCGCTGCTCTTTGAGTGTCTTGATTTTCTCTTTCAAGTAATACGTGAATGTTGCTCCAAACGGAGGATTGGCCGCAGCAAAATACGCGTCGCCCTGAAATCCCTTGCTCGGTCCGCCCAGCGGGCGCCTTTCAATATAAAGTGGGGCACCTTTTACAGGGAACATCACCGCATTGTTCTGCACAGTTTCACTAGATGCCTTCCGCAACGGCGAAATGTCATCCAGAATGTAAAAGCCCCGCCCGAAGGTTGCGAGGACAAGATCGTCCTCGCGCTTCTGAATCACGATGTCCTTCACAGCAATCGTGGGCAGCCCGCCCTTCATCTGAATCCACTTCTTACCGCCGTCGTTGCTGAAGAAGGCGCCGAATTCGGTGCCGACAAACAGCAGATTCGGATTGACCGTATCCTCGGCAAATGCCAGCGTGGGGCCGTTTTCCGGAAGATTCCCGGTGATTGATGCCCAAGTCTTGCCAGCGTCCGTGCTCTTCATTGCGTAAGGTTTGAAGTCGCTGTATTTGTGATTCTCCAATGTGGCATAGACCGTGCTCGCATCAAACCGCGACGCTGCCAGTCGGCTCACGTATGCCATATCTGGAACACCCGGAAACTTGCCGTACTTTGTCCAAGTCGCGCCGCCGTCTTGCGAAACCTGTACCAGCCCCTCGTCTGTTCCAACGTAGAGCAGGCCCTCTTTTACGGGAGACTCGCTCAGCGCAACAATATTTCCGTAGAAAGAAGTCGACTGATTCTTGGCCACTGCATCCGGTCCCCAAATCTTGCCCATCACTGGCAGCTTGTTGCGGTCAATCTGCCGTGTCAGGTCACCGCTCACCGCGCGCCAGGTATCGCCGCGATCATCACTGCGGAACAGCTTGTTTGCCGCGAAATACAAACGAGTATGCGAATGTGGACTCACCAATAAAGGCGAATCCCAATTCCAGCGCAAAGGCGGTTCGCCCTTGCCTGGCTGCGGCTGAATCAGCAACTCTTCCCCAGTCTTGCGGTCGTAGCGCACTAGCACGCCGTACTGCGATTCGCCGTAGACGGTGTTCGGATCTTCCGGATCGACTGCCGCGTGGAATCCATCGCCGCCGGTCACGCTGTACCAGTCTGAATTCACAATTCCGTGTGCGCTCTTCGTCCGCGACGGGCCTCCCCAGGTGAAATAGTCCTGCGTTCCACCGTACACGTTATAGAACGGAGTCGCATTGTCGACGGCCACATCGTAAAATTGCAGCGTGGGTAAATTTGCTTTGAACTGCCACGTGGCAAATCCATCGAAACTCTCGTAAACGCCGCCATCGCTGCCCAGCAAGCAATGCTTTGTGTTCTCTGGATCGATCCAAAGGGCGTGATTGTCTCCGTGGTGATATTTTTCGTTGATGGGATGCACGGTTTTTCCGCCGTCCAAAGTTTCCTGGGCAACCACGTTCATCAAGAGAACGCGATCCACATTCTTGGGATCGGCAATGATCTGCCCGTAGTACATTCCTTGCGCCACGAATTCGTTGCGGCGCTCCCAAGTTGCGCCTTTGTTTGTGGAGCGGAACAAGCCTCCCTTGCCATCCGCCGCTTCAATCGAGGCGTAGACCACGTTCGAGTCTGCCGGAGAGATCGACAATCCGATCCGGCCCATATCGACCGATGGCAATCCCGATTTCAGTTTGTTCCAAGTCGCGCCAGCGTCGGTGGATTTGTAAATCGCGCTCTCCGGGCCGCCATCGATCAGTGTAAACACATGCCGCCGCCGCTGGTACGAGGCGGCATACACAATGTCCGGATTCGACGGATCGATTGCCACGTCTGTCACGCCCGTGTTTTCGCTGATGGTCAGAACATTTTTCCAAGTCTTGCCACCATCGACGGATTTGAACAGCCCGCGATCTCCGCCCGGACCCCAAAGTGGACCTTCCGCCGCAACATAAATAACTTTGCTGTCGCGCGGGTCAACTACTACGCGGCCAATGTGTTCGGACTTCTTGAGCCCAAGATTCTTCCAGCTCTTGCCGCCGTCTTCGGATTTGTAAATGCCGTCGCCGTAACCCACGCTGCGCTGACTGTTGCTCTCGCCAGTCCCAACCCACACCACCGCCGAATCGTTGGGGTCCAGCGTGACCCAGCCAATCGAGTACGATCCTTCGCCATCGAATACCGGAGTCCAAGTGGTCCCTGCGTTCACCGTCTTCCAGACGCCGCCCGCCGCCACCCCGACGTAAAACTCGTTCTTATTCTTCGGATTCACGGCCAAAGAAATCACGCGTCCCGAAGCTACCGCCGGCCCGATGGAGCGGAACTGCAATCCGGAAAAAGTGTCGCTGTCGAAGTCGCCGGGCTTGTGCTCGGGGACTACCTTCTTCGTGTCGGGTGCCGCATTGTCGCTCTTGGCAGCCTTGCCCGGAGGCGGTTCATTCTTTGCGGAATCTTTCTTCTGTGCCAGAACGAAAACGGAAGACAACAAGAAAAGTAGTCCAACTGCGAGAACAGCGCGGTACGAACGTTGCACGGAAATCTCCATCGCGTTATTTGGGTCGTGCGGGTATTAGCGGCTCTCGTTGTCCGCGACCACTAGTCTACTAGCGGCCTTGGGCCACGCGCCAAACCGTCCAAGTCTACAGGACTCCGGGCAAGAAGAGAGCCACGGTGCTGTGCGGTGCCAAAAGTTCAACAGGCGAACTGTCTGGTCCAGCGTCTCGTGACAACTGCGCGACAAACCTTTTACACACTCTCGACACGATCATGACAACCGCCCATGAGCCCCGACTTACGCTTTTGTTGCGGTGCATCGCATCCAAGCTCGAATCCATCGGATCCGGTCCCCAAAATTCATTCGAATCATACTGGAGTTTGCGCCATGGCAAAAGAGACTCTCTCTCCTACTAACGCTTCCGGGACCACTCAACCGGCAACTGAAACCACCAAATCGCAATCCGCTCGCACCCCAGCTTCTGGCACCGTGGAGCGGCGCTCTTTTCTTAAAGGCATGGGCGCTGTCGGGGCGGCCCTCTCCGTCGGCTCACTGTTGTCCGGCGAAGCCGAAGCCGCTAGCAGCAAGCCAATCACTAAAGGTGATATCGCGATTCTGCAATTTCTAGCCGCCGCGGAAATTCTAGAAACCGATCTCTGGCTGCAATATGCCGAACTGGGCGGATTTCAGGACAGCGAACTTCCAGGTATGCCCACCGGCGGCAGCCCGCTCTATACCCTTGCCATCCAGCAACTCGACGGGGACATGGATCGCTACATCAGCGACAACACCGAAGACGAGTTGACCCACGAGCAGTTTATTAACGCCTACCTGATTTCCAAGGGTGCAGACCCCGTCAACCTCGACGCATTTCGCACCTTGCCGAGCAGCAAGGCCACTGGCGCGAACCAAATCGGGCGCCTCACCAACTTAATGCAACTTACCGTCGACACAACTTGGTGGACCCGCTACCGCAGCCGCACCAAGAACCCTGACCGTCATGACAGTTTTGCACAGGCAATCGCCACGCTTGCTGTCGGTCAGCACACCGCTATTCCGCGCACGGACGCCGATGTGGCTCCCGATCCGAACAAACCCAACGGCATTTCCGACTTTACGCAGGCGATTGCGAACACGGCTGGCTTCCATTTTGTGTCGATTGAGCAGGGTGGGACGAGCCTCTATCCCTCGCTTGCGCAACGCGTGACCAGTCAGGAAGTTTTGCGTATCGTCCTCAGCATTGGCGGAACTGAAATCGCTCACTTCCAGACTTGGCATGACAAAGCCGGCAACGCGATTCATCTCTCTAACGTGATTGATCCCGTCACGGGCGTGAGTGTTACGTTCCCCGACCTGAATTCCGCGCCTTTCGGAGGAGAAGATTTCCAAACCAACCTGATCATGCCGGAACCGACGGTATTTCTCAGTAAGAAGTTTCCTCCGTGTTCCATTATTCGTCCAACCGCAACGCACGGCGCAGCCATGGGAGCCGCGCAAGGGTTGACTGCCAGCGGCTTGTTTATCGGACAGTCGCCGGAGTTTTTCGCAGCTTTAACGGCATTAGCTGCATCGGCCGACGCGGCTCACCGCGCGTTCTAACCTGCGGACACGGAACTCCGCATCTTGCGTGCGGTCCCGACGGTGTTCCCGCCCTCGGGGCCGCCACGCGCACTCTCAGGCGGCGCGTTAGAATGCCTCATGCCCAAAAAGCCTCCGCCCCGCCACAGCCCCCGCATGGTCCGGCTGCAAAAAAAACGCTGCTTCGTCTGCGGCCAGGATAACGATGCGGGGATGAAGCTCCGCTTCCGCTACGACAAGGCGCGCAACTGCTATGTCTGCCGTTTTCGCCTCGACGAGCGTTTTATGGGCCCTCCAGGCTACATTCACGGAGGCATTGTCGCCACCATCCTGGATGAGGTGATGGGTAAGGTCAACAAAATCCACAACGTGGTCGCCCTCACCCGCGCCATGAAGATTGACTACCTGAGGCCCGTCCCCCTGAACCAGCCTCTGCGCGCGGAAGGCCACTCCATCAGTATTGAAGGCCGCAAACACGCCAATCGCGGAGAGATTCTGAATTCCAAGGGCGAAGTTCTCGCGCGCGGAGACGCGCTCTTTATCGCAATCGACGTCGAGCGCATGTTTGGCAAACCGAAGGCCTGAACGGGAATGCCCTCGTCCGACGCAAGGGGGTACCGCCATTCTGCCCGTGGCTGTAGAATGAGAAGTGAGAAACTTCGGACGCCTCTCACGTGATCCAGCCTGCCCCGGCAGGCGTAGCCATAGTCCAGACTTCACGATCCAGGAAAGAGGTTGCTCATGTCGCTCAACAACGGAAATTCCAGCCCCCGCCTCAAAGTTGGCCTCGCCGAAATGCTCAAAGGCGGCGTCATCATGGACGTCGTCAACGTCGAACAAGCCCAGATTGCAGAAAAGGCTGGCGCCGTTGCCGTCATGGCGCTTGAACGCGTTCCCGCCCAGATTCGTGCCGAAGGTGGCGTCGCCCGCATGGCCTCGCCCGTCATGATCCGCAAAATCATGGAAACCGTGTCCATCCCGGTTATGGCCAAATGCCGCATCGGCCATTTTGTCGAAGCGCAGATTCTGGAACAGCTTGGCGTCGACTACATCGATGAATCCGAAGTTCTCACCCCGGCCGATGAGGCGCATCACGTCGACAAGCACCTCTTCAAAGTCCCATTCGTCTGCGGAGCTCGCAATCTTGGAGAAGCCTTACGCCGCATTAGCGAAGGCGCTGCCATGATCCGCACAAAAGGTGAAGCTGGCACCGGCGACGTTGTTCACGCCGTGAAACACATGCGCCAGATTATGAAAGATATTCGCGAGCTGACTTCCATGCGCGAGGACGAACTCTACACCCGCGCCAAGGATTTGCAGGCTCCTTACGATCTCGTACGCATGGTCGCCAAAGAAGGGAAGCTGCCAGTTCCCAACTTCTCCGCCGGAGGCATCGCCACCGCCGCCGACGCCGCTCTCGTCATGCAGCTTGGAGCCGAAGCAGTCTTCGTCGGCTCCGGAATCTTCATGAACAGCTCCAGCGAACTCGCCAGCACCGACGAAGCCACACGCCGCGCCAAAGCCATCGTCATGGCCGCCACGCATTTCAACGATCCCAAAGTTTTGTTAGAAGTTAGCGCTGACGTTCCAGGCGCCATGAAAGGCCTATCCGTAGCAGGCCTACCGGAATCTCAACTGCTGCAAACCCGCGGCTGGTAGATCGTGAAGTAAGAAACAAATGGGTGCCCCGTCCTTCTTTCGCGTTCTTTGCGAAAGAGGGCGGGGACTTTGAACTCTACATTTAAACCCCTACCGCATAAGGCTTCGCGTGACCCTCGCCCGAAGCCATCTCTGCCCCAGCAAACCGCCCCTGCAGCAACGACATCAACCCCGTACACCAATACCCAAACACAAAAAGTAACAAAAATGGAACAGTAAAAAAATTGTCGTTGTCAATTGCGTACCAAACCGTCGTCGCGAAGTAAGTCCCAATCGCCAATTCAATCCACGGCACCCAGCCCAACCGCTTGCGATACGTCGAAGTCCGGACTTTATCCGCTTTGCTCTCAACACGATACTTCGGCGTGCGCACAAAAGCCGTTTTCTTGCCCACAATCGCCTCCAGCACAGCCCGCGTGTTCGTGACGGTCAACCCAATCCCCAGTGCCATCAAAAAGGGCAAGTACAAAAACGTCCGATACCATTTCCTCGGAAACAGTTCTTTTTGCGAAACAAGGTAAAAACTCGACACCGAAAACGTCGACGCCATAAACAACGGCAGATCTATGTACAGCATCTGAAACCAGCCCTGATAAAACCGGATCATCATCGCGGGCAGCAGCAGCACCGACAGTACAATCATCAACGGATAGCTCAGATTTGCCGTTAAGTGAAAACAAGCCTCCGCCTTCACATGAAACGGTTCTTTACTTTTGAGAACCTTAGGCAGAATCTTTTTCCCGGTCTGAATCAACCCCTTGGCCCAACGTGCTTGCTGCGTCTTAAAAGCAGTCATTTCCACTGGCAATTCCGCAGGGCACTCCACATCCTGCAAATATAAAAACTTCCAACCCGCCAGTTGCACACGATAAGAAAGATCCGTGTCCTCCGTCAGCGTGTCATGCTCCCAACCGCCGCCGTCCTCAATCGCCTGCCGCCGCCACATTCCAGCCGTACCGTTAAAGTTGAAAAACGCCCCGCTCCGCGCCCGCCCAGAGTGCTCCAAAACGAAATGTCCGTCGAGCAGAATTGCTTCCACTTCTGTCAAAAACGAATAATTGCGGTTGATGTGCGTCCACCGCGTCTGCACCATCCCAATCTTCGGATCCGTAAAGTGGTCGATTACCTTCAGTAAAAAGTCTTCCGGTGGCGTAAAGTCCGCATCAAAAATTGCGATGAACTCACCCTGGGCAGACTGCATCCCGTGTTCCAGCGCCCCAGCCTTATATCCCTCACGATTCGTTCGGTGAATGTAGCTGACCGGGTTGCCCAAGGCGGCGTAGCGCTCCACCAGATTCCGCGCTACTTCAACGGTCTCGTCCGTCGAGTCATCCAGTAGTTGAATGTCGAGCTTGTCTTTCGGGTAATCCAGCTTGCAGATCGATTCCAGCAGCCGCTCCACAACGAACTGCTCATTAAAGATCGGCAACTGCACGGTAACGCGCGGCAGCTCGGGAAACTTTGCAGCAGGCTCAGTCGTGCGGTTCTTCCTGTTTTTGTAATAAAGATATACCATCCAATAGCGATGCCCGCCGTAGGCCGCTAACAGGATCAGAACAAAAAAGTAGGGGACGAGCAAGGCAACGTCAAATCCGTTCAGAGCATAAATATCTTTGAATCTGTTATCCAGATAATGCTGCTGGATGTAATGCCCAATGCCCTTGGGAGCAAGTAGCGCAAGGCCCAAATTGTAGATACTCAGAATCAGAAAGGAATCCTTAAATCTTGCTGCCCAAAAACTATTGCTCAAACTATAGTTAGACTGTTGCTGAACTATTATTAAAGAATTGTCATTCCGAATCGGCTTCAGCCGTGAGGAATCTGCTGTTAGCTTGCAGCGATTACGCTCCGTGTCTCTCAGCCGTGAGGAATCTGCTTCAGGGTTGGCCTTCCCGCTCTAAGCCCTAGCACTTCCTCAGTGAAACTCTGTGTTCTCTGTGGTGAAAAGGTTGTCGCTAGTTGAGAAAATAAGTCCGATACAGCGTATCCCTCTGTGCCGGACGAAACCCGGCATCGCGAATAATCCGTCGTAGCTCTTCCTCGGTGGTGCAGTTGGTAACCCCAGCGGCCTTCACCACGTTCTCTTCCAACATCACCGAACCCACGTCGTTGCCGCCAAAACGCAGCCCCATTTGGCAGACCTTCAACCCCTGCGTGACCCAGCTCGATTGCACATTCTTGATGTTCGACAGAAACAGTCGCGAAATTGCCAGCACCTTCAGATATTCCACCGCAGTGGCTTCATCCCACTTGCGTCCACCCAGGGCCGTGTTCCCAGGTTGGAAGCTCCACGGAATAAACGATGTAAATCCACCCGTCTCTTCCTGCAAATCAAACACGCGTTGAAAATGATTGATGCGATGTTCGTAGGTCTCGCCCACGCCAAACATCATGGTCGCAGTTGTCCGCATCCCAAGCTGGTGCGCAGTGCGATGCACGGCAATCCAGTCGTCGCTCAGGCATTTCAATCGCGCAATACGATGCCGCACTTCGTCATCCAGAATCTCCGCCCCACCGCCAGGAATCGAATCCAGCCCTGCTTCGCGCAACCGCACAATCGTGTCGCGCAAATCCAAATTACTATATTCCGCAATCGCCAAAATCTCCGACGCCGAATAACAATGCAGATGTATCTGCGGAAAGCGCTGCTTGATCCCAGATAGTAACTTCTCGTGCCACTCAATCTTCAAATCCGGGTGCAGCCCGCCCTGCATCAAAACGCCAGTCCCACCCAGCTCGACGGTTTCCGCAATCTTTTCGTAAATCGTCTCGAAATCGAGAATGTACCCTTCCTTTGACGCAGGCCCCTTCAAGGGCCGATAGAACGCGCAAAACGTGCAGTACTCCGTACAAAAATTCGTGTAATTAATATTGCGGTCAATCACATAGGAGGCCACACCCTCAGGATGCAGCTTCCGCCGCAGGGCATCAGCTTCCATGCCAATCCCAATCAGGTCATCCGAGTTAAACAGTTCGAGCGCTTCCGCTTTGGTCAAAGACATTGCGTGGTCACCAGTGAACCTATAATTTTACAGTGAGTAGGGAAGAAGGCCAAATGCTGGCCGATCGCTTGTCTAAGAGGTTGTTGAAAAACTCTTGAAGTTTGTCATTCCGAACAGTTTTATCGTAAGGAATCTGCTGGTTTGCCGGGGTTTTCCATAGGTCAAATTCCGGAACCCGCACTGGAATGCCTTCGGAAATACTTTTTCAACAACCTCCTAAGACTTTCTCTCTCTACACACAAACCCCGTCAAACTCTCGAACCGCACGCTGATCTCCCCAAACTGCCGACTGAACGCCCGATCCACATCCTGCGCCACCACCACATTCTCCCCCTCCGGATACACTCGACGAAACGCCTGCAAATTGCCAGCATCGAAATTCGATGCCGACCACTTGCATTCAATCGCAACCGGCTGTTGCCTCTTACCAGCTAAAACGAAATCCACTTCGTGCCCACGCTTGTCCCGCCAATAGGAAATCTCGCGAGTCTGCCGTCGCGCCATCATTTCATTCAAGACAAAGTGTTCCCACATAATCCCTACGTCTTCTTCCCGCAAATCCTGCCATCCGCGGTAATAGCAAACAAAGCCTGTATCGAAGCCGTACACCTTAGGCGCCGAAACAATCTCGGTCGGACGATGCGTGCTAAACGGGCGAATGATGTGTGCAACATACGTAGCTTCCAGCGCTTTGAGATAGTTGGCAATCGTCGTCCGACTCACTTCGCAGGGCCCCGTGAATCGCGTTGCTTCAAACAATCCGCCGCTCTGCGCCAATATCAGTTCTGTAAATTTTTGGAACGACGACCGCCGCTCCAGCCGGAACAATTCCTGAATGTCCTTCGCCCAGTAAGCGTCCATCCATTCCTGAAAATCACGCTCAGGGAAACTTTGCGCCAAAAAAAATGGCGGCAGACCTCCTTGCAAGAACCGCCGCAGCAAGTCGGGTTGCTTGAAATCCTTCAAATCCTCCAGACACATGGGAGTGAGCCAAAGATTTTCCTTCCGTCCCGCCAGCGTATCCTTGAACTTGACTGAGGCTTCCAGTGTGGATGACCCCGTCGCCAGAACGCGAATGTGTGGGTAGTGGTCCGCCGCAATCTTCAACAACTCAGACGGATTCGGCAGCCGATGAATCTCATCCAGCACGATTCGTCCTCTGCTGATCGTGTCAAGAAAAGACTCCGGGTCTTCCATCAGCCGTCGCGTACGCGGTAGTTCGCAGTCGAAGTATTCAACATTGGGAAGGCTCTGGCAAAGCACGGTCTTGCCAGCCCGCCGCACCCCCGCCAACCAAATGACGGAGCGTTCGCGCCATGCATCTTCAATGACTTTTTGCCAAAAATGACGGCGTACCATATGCATTTATAATGTCATTAAGTGACACTAAACGCAATCGTAAATCCATTTGGTACACCACTGCGTCTTGCAACGCTACAAGAATCGCAACTCCGGAATCTTCGACAGTGCACCAAATTCCGTCGCATATCGGTAATAGAGGTGCAAGCCGTCCAGGCAGGCTTCATCCAGAAAATAATGAATGCTTTCAGTGAGATAGCTCATAACAGAATGATCGTTCTGTTTCAATCGTGGCGCCCACTCGCGAACGATGTTTTCGAGGCTCGCTGGTTCCAGCCCGTGGTCCCGCGAACGCTGAAATGTCCCGGCTAAGTCCAATCCTGGCTTGAGGTTAGCCACGGCGTCCTCCCGAACAGCCCAAAATGCGAAAACAAACGGCTTACCAGTAAATCGTCGCCACTCTTCCGCGAGATCGAGTGTTGTCACGTATCTTGATCGATCAACCAGCAGAGCGGGATCACCAATCAGCAGGGCGGCATCGCAGGCTCCGAGCATCTTCTCCAAATCTGGGGCCATCGGCGCGTACTCCAGTCGGCCTCCTAACCACTTCTCCAGCAGCACTTTACAGAGAGCTTCCGATGTCATGGATGAAGTATCCATGGCAACGCTCTTCACCTGATCCAGCGGCTTATTGCTGACCAGCAGAATAGATCGCACAGCATTCCGCGCGGCGATGGCGACTCCCGGCAGAATCACGAGGCCTGGAATTGACGCGTAGGCGGCGGCTGGAATGATGCCAATATCAGCAGTGCCGTCGCGCAGGGCTTTCGCGCAAGCCGAAGGGATTGTGTAGGTTACGTCGAATTGCTCGCGCAGTTTCGTGCGCCCAGGCTCATGCTCAAAGTCCCACATGAGCGGAGCAGTGTTGAGATAAGAAATCGCGGAAATACGAAGACGGCGCATGGGAAGACTGCTATCGATTCTACCAAAGTAGGTAGTGCTCTCATTGACGTGTGCGCCGCAAGCTCATAGAGTCCGCGCAGGAGAGGCTGTTGCTTCTTCACAATCTGGCTTCTTCACAATCTGCTTCTTAAAAATTAAGGAGACACGATGGCAGCTCTGCCGTTACCTCTGGCCCCGGCTTCATGCAATACGCTGCAATGGCTTGGTCTTACCTTGACTGAGGGGCTTGGGCCGACGCGCTCGCGAAGGCTCGTGGAGCATTTTGGAGGCGTGACCGGCGTGTTTCGCGCGTCGCTGACCGAGCTTGAGGCTGCGGGATTGCGGGCGGTGTCTGCGCAGTCGATCTTTACGGGGAAATCGCTGGACTTAGCGCAGTCAGAGATGGCGAAGGTTGCTGACGCGAAGCTGGAGGGAGGGGTTGAAGTCATTGGCTTGGATGATCCACGCTATCCGCCGTCGTTGAAGCAGATCTATGATCCTCCTTTAGTTTTGTACGTGCGCGGGTCGGTTGAGATTCTTTCGCAGCCCGGGATTGCCGTGGTGGGGACGCGGCATCCCACTCCGTATGGGGTTGGCATGGCGGAGCGGCTGGCTTGCGACCTGGCGAACCAGGGGCTGGTGATTTTTAGCGGCTTGGCGCGTGGTGTGGATACAGCGGCGCATCGAGGTGTGATCAACGCGAAAAAGCAGACGGTTGGCATCATGGGAACGGGAGTGGATGAGATTTATCCTCGGGAGAATAAACGGCTGGCCGAGCAAATTCTGTCGTTTGGCGGAGCGGTGGTTTCTGAGTTTGCCATCCATACTCCGCCGACTCCGCAGAATTTTCCGATTAGGAACAGAATCATCAGCGGCATCTCGGTAGGGGTGCTCGTCGTCGAGGCGGCGGAGTATAGTGGCACACGTATCACGGCCCGCTGCGCGCTGGAGCAGAGTCGCGAAGTTTTCGCCGTTCCGGGCAACGTAACCAACAAAAATGCCTGGGGCCCGAACACTTTAATTAAGCAGGGAGCAAAACTTGTTGCGACGTGGGAAGACGTTTGGGAAGAACTACCTGCAGACATTCGGGCGAAGCTGGCACCAGTCCCATCTGAATCTTCTTCGGGCACAACCGCATCTCTGTTCAAGGACGCGGAACTTCCGCCACATGAGAAGAAGATACTAGCTGTGCTGAAGGCGGACGAAAGCATGCAAATCGACGAAATCGTTGAGAAGCTCGAAAATGAAGTCTCGCCGTCGGAGATTTTCGCAGCGCTATTCGAATTGGAGCTCTCCGGCAAAGTAAAGCAGTTGCCGGGAAAAAACTTTGTGAAAAGTTTCTAGCGACCAATGCAAGATTGGTTGGGGCCAGCCAAATTGAACCGCAGAGGTTCACAGAGGAAGGCTTTGGTCGGGTTTTTCGAGCCCTCACGCAGACCCCAGGTTAGCGCCAAAGAGCGGCGCGAACCTGGGGCACCGACGGACAGCCAATAGCGCACTTCGGCTCTTTCGTGCTAGCTTCATATCGCAATCACATATATAAGGACAGGAAACCTTGTCAAAAAGTTTAGTCATTGTCGAATCGCCAGCTAAGGCGAAGACCATTCAGAAATATTTGGGCAAAGGCTTCGAGGTTGAGGCTTCGCTCGGTCACGTCAAAGATCTGCCCAAGAGCACGCTGGGTGTCGATATCGAGAACGATTTCGAGACCGAATACGTCGTCATTCCCGGCAAAGAGAAAGTCCTGGCCAAGCTGAAAAAGATGGCGCTGGGCATGGACCACATCTACCTGGCGCCTGACCCGGATCGCGAAGGTGAAGCGATTGCTGCGCATCTGGCGGAGGAGCTGGGCGGGGATTTGTTTAGCGGGAAGAAATCCAAGAAGAAGAAGGAAGGCGCGACCATTCAGCGCGTTACCTTCAACGAAATTACGCAGCGTGCCGTGAAGGAAGCGTTCGAGCATCCGCGCGAAATCAATCGCAATCTGGTTGATGCGCAGCAGGCGCGACGCGTTCTGGATCGGCTGGTCGGTTACCAGGTTTCGCCGCTGTTGTGGGATAAGGTTCGTCGCGGAATTTCCGCCGGGCGTGTGCAGACGGTTGCGTTGCGGTTGATTGTTGACCGCGAACGGGAAATTCGGGCGTTTGAAAAGAAAGAATATTGGACGATCGATGCGGCGCTGGCGGGGCCAAAGCCGCCTGGGTTCGAGGCCCGTTTCCTGGGCAAGGGTGAAGAAAAGATAGAAGTCAGCAACGCCGAAGATGCGGAAAAGATTCGGGCGGCTCTGGAAAAAGCCGACTGGAGCGTTCGGTCGGTTGAAAAGAAAGAGCGCCGTCGCAATCCCTACGCGCCGTTCACGACCAGTAAACTGCAACAGGATTCTGCACGCAAGCTGCGCTTTAGCGTAAAGCGCACAATGATGATCGCGCAGCGCTTGTATGAAGGTGTGGAGCTCGGCGAAGAAGGTCTCGTCGGCCTTATCACTTATATGCGTACCGATTCGACGCGCGTTTCCAACGATGCGTTAGCGGAAGTGCGCGAACATATTGGGAAGGAGTTTGGCGCACCGTATCTGCCAGCCAGCCCGAACCTGTTTAAGTCCAAGAAAGATGCGCAGGAAGCGCACGAAGCCGTACGTCCGACGTCTGTACTGCGCGCTCCGGACGACATCAAGAAGTACTTGCAGGAAGACGAATTCAAGGTCTACAAGCTGATCTACCAGCGCTTTTTGGCGTCGCAGATGATGCCCGCCGTGTTCGACCAGACAACTGTAGACATTGATGCTAAAAATGGCGCGGACAAGTTCTGGTTCCGGGTCACAGGATCGGTGATGAAGTTCGACGGCTTCCTGAAAGTCTACGAAGAAGCGAAGGATGGAAAGGACGAGGAAGACGAAGAGCTGAAGAACAAGTTGCCTGCGCTGGAAGCGGGGCAGAAGCTCACGCTGAAGAGTCTGAAGCCGGAGCAGCATTTCACGGAGCCTCCTCCGCGCTACAACGAAGCGTCTTTGGTGAAGGAGCTGGAAGAGCGCGGCATTGGCCGCCCGTCTACCTACGCGGCCATTCTGACTACGATTCAGGAACGCCAGTATGCACAGAAAATTGGCGGCAAATTCACGCCAACGGAAATGGGACTGGTCGTCACAGACTTGTTAGTGGCAAACTTCCAGGAGATTTTTGCCATTGAATATACGGCCAAGCTGGAAGAAGAACTCGACAGCGTGGAAGACGGTACAGAAAAGTGGACCGACACGATGGCGGAGTTCTACAAGCACTTTGAAAAGGACTTGAAATACGCTGAGCTCCATATGGAGAACATCAAGCGTATGGAGAAGCCCACTGACGAGAAGTGCGAGCGCTGCGGATCGCCTCTGGTGATTAAGTGGGGCAAGCACGGGTCGTTTTATGCGTGCAGCGCGTACGACAAGAAGAATCCGGAAAGCTGCACGTTTACGAAAGAGAACCCGATTGCCTTGCCGGATCTGGATTCCGCCGACGTGCAGGAAACGACGCAGGAGGAATACTGCGAAAACTGTGGTCGCGTGATGGTGCTGAAGCGCGGGCGCTTCGGGCAGTTCATGGCCTGTACGGGCTATCCGGACTGCAAAACAACGCGGCGGCTGGATCAGGGCAAGAAAGTTCCAGATATTCCGCTGGATGAAAAATGTCCGAAATGCGATCGCAACATGATTCTGCGCCACGGTCGTTTTGGGGAGTTCACTTCCTGTAGCGGCTATCCGGAGTGCAAGTACATCAAGCAGAATTTTGTAGGCGTGAAGTGCCCCGACTGCGCGGACGGCGAGTTGGTGGAAAAGCGTGCACGCAAAGGCAATACTTTTTATGGTTGTGGGAACTATCCGAAATGCAAATTTACCTCGGCGCACAAACCGATCCCGGAGAAGTGCCCGAGTTGCGGCAACGCGTATCTAGTAGAAAAATACCTGAAAGCAGGCCCGGTGATCGCGTGCCCGAACAAGGAATGCGATTACGAACGGGAGAATCCTAATGCGGTTGCGCAGGCGGCGGGCGGCGCGGAGAGTGCTTGACGTTCTTGATGTGTGATTTGGTAATTTAAGATCAAGATTGAAGGGTCTTCCCGGGGTTGAGAGTTCAGCTCACAAACTACAATCACAAATCGCTAAACTATTAATTTATCCAGGAGAAATCAATGCCAAAGAAACCGACCCACGCTGATGCACAACTGATTCTTCAGCTTTACGAACTACGCCGCGAACCCGAGATGCGGAAAGCCCGCGACTGGTCAACCATGAAGTTTTGGCCACAAAACGCGGACGACTGCATCAAGGTTGCCACGGCGATGGGCACTCCCGAGAACCAGCACATGCGTCAGGTGAACAGCTATTGGGACATGGTCGCCGCATTTATTGTGAACGGTGTTCTAAGCGACGAATTGTTCTTCTCGCCCGGTGTTGGCAATGAAATGTTATTTGTATTTGCCAAAGTGCAGCCGTTTCTGAGGGAAATTCGCGAGAAGACGCAAAGCCCGATGGCGTTTGTGAACGTGGAAAAAGCGATCAGCAAGAGCAAGAGCGGCAAGGAGAGGTTTGCCATGATCTTGAAGCGCGTGGAAGGTATGCGGAAGACGATGAAGTCGTAGGGGCGTTCAAGGGTAGATTTCCAGCTAATTCATGGCGATATAAGCACGGCAGAGCGCGGGCATTCCAGCCGCGCTCTGTGTTTGTTGAACTCTGCACGGTCCATCGCTGCGTAATAAATCAGGAAATATATTCTCGGATGTACTCATCGCGAGAGTGCGCCAGGTCGTGAGCGTTGCCGTCGAAGATGACTTTGCCTTCGCGCAGGATCAGGAAACTCATAGAGACCTTGTCCTGGCTATCCGGCGGAAGCGGGCGCATCTTATTTGCTTCGCGGTCGAAGTAGTGGCTGGCCATGATGAAGGCGTCTTGTAATCGATGGGTCACCAGCAGCGAACTGCTGCGGTAGACGTCGCGCTGTTTCACCAACAGCTCCACGATCGTGGTTGAGGTGACGGGATCGAGGCCGCCGGTGGGTGAATCGTAGAGTAAGATTTCCGGTCTAGCGATAATGGCGCGCGCGATGGCAACGCGGCGGCGCATGCCTCCGGAAAGTTCACCCGGCAGCATATCCATCGTGTGTTCCAATTCGACAAAGCGTAAGACTTCGCGGACGCGCGCTTCAATTTCCTCAGGGGAAGTCCCACCTTCTTCAATCAGGCGAAAGGCGACGTTGTCGCGGACAGCGAGAGAGTCAAAAAGAGCGCTCTCCTGGAATACCATTCCTATTCTTCGGCGGAGTTCAAATAGTTGTTCCTGGGGCAGTGCGGTGACTTCTTCGCCGAGAACCCAAATGCGGCCCGCGTCAGGCTTGATCAGGCCCAGCGCTAATTTCAGGATGCTGCTTTTACCTGCGCCAGCCACGCCGAAGATTGCTTTGGTCTCGCCATGCTCAAGCTGGAACGAGATGTCATCCAAAACCTGATTTTCCTCAAACGCCAAGGACACGTCTTGGAAGACAATGGCGCTTTCCGACTTCGCAACGGCAGCGATCGATGACGGCGACGGGGCGGAAACAGGCATCTCACTTGTATCCAGCGAACGTAATCATAAGCAGGCGGGTGACGACAGCATCAGTGAGCAAAATCAAGACAGAGGCGGAAACGACGGCCTGCGTCGTGGCACGGCCCACGCCCTGCGTGCCTCCCCGGCTGGTCAGGCCGTAGTAGCAGCCTACCGACGCGATGATGAATCCAAAAATAGGGGGCTTGACGAGCCCCATAATCACGTCATCCCGAACCAGCGATTGCCACGCCGTCGCCCAGTACTGCGCCATATCGAGTCGCAGAAGAACGGTGGCGACGACGCTGCCTCCAACCAGACCCATAAAATCAGAAATGATGGTCAGGAAGATCAGCATGAAGGCGGTCGCAATTACGCGCGGCGTGACCAACTTCTTCATGGGATCGGTGCCCAGCGCACGCATGGCATCGATTTGTTCCGTCACCTGCATGGACCCCAACTCGCTGGCGATGCCCGAGGCGTTGCGTCCGGCTACCATAAGTCCGGTCAGGACTGGACCGAGTTCGCGGACCATAGAGAGAGCCACCAAGTGGCCAATCAGCGTCAGCGAGCCAAAGCGCTCCAGAGTGTTGGCGCCCTGCAAGGCGAACACGAATCCGGTAAAAAATCCGGTCAGGATAACGATGGGAAGGGAACCAACGCCGATGAGGTCGGCTTGCTGCAGAGTGTCGCCCAGATAGCGCGGACGCTTAAATATGTTTCCGACGGACCGCCCGGCCAATAGGCAGTATTCCTGCACGGCAAGGATTTTGTCTTTGGCGAACTCCGTGGGGGAAATCAGTTCCAAGCGTCACCTGTCTTGATTATCGAAACGGCCTGCTGGGACTATAGCAAAGGCGATCGGCTGTCGGCTATCAGCGCAACGCACCGAAGTCGCGGGAGGTCAGGAAAACTTGCTTCATGATGACCGCCGAAAGCTGAGAGCCGACAGCCGCTCTACTCTCTCCCCTTCTTTTTAATTTCGATATTCAGCCGCTTGATTTTCTGATTCAACGTGGAAAGTGGGACATGGAAGCGCTCGGCGGCGTCAGTCTGATTCCAGTGGCATTTTTCCAGCATTCCTGTGATGATGCGACGTTCGCATTCCTCCAGAATTTGGAACAGGGATGCATCCCCTGGTTGATCGATCATGGGGAGCATCACGTGGCGGCCAGCGATATTGTCGGGCAGCAATTCGACGCCGACTTCAGTTCCGGTGGAGAGCACAACGGCGCGCTCCATCGTATTTTCCAGCTCGCGGACGTTGCCGGGCCAGGAGTGCTGCAGGAGCGGACGCAGAGCCTCGGCTGTGATGCGCCGCAGGGGGTGCTCATTTTCCTCGGAATATTTCTTCAGGAAATGATCGACCAGCAAAGGAATATCTTCCTTGCGCTGACGCAGAGGCGGTAAATCGACGCTGATCACGTTGAGCCGGTAGAACAAGTCTTCGCGGAAGCGGCCCTCTTTCACCAACTGCTGCAAGTCGACGTTGGTGGCGGCAAGAATGCGCACATCCACCTGAATTTCGTGCGTTCCGCCCAAGTGCATAAATTTCTTATCTTGCAACACGCGCAGGATCTTGGCCTGCGTTTCCATGCCCATGGAGCCAATTTCGTCGAGAAACAGAGTGCCCTTATCCGCCACTTCGAACAAGCCCTTTTTCGAGGCAATGGCGCTAGTGAAGGCGCCCTTCAAGTGGCCGAACAACGTAGATTCCAGCAGATCCGGCGGCATGGAGCCAGTATTCACCGGTACAAACGGCTGATCTTTGCGCGGCGAGTGGGTATGAATGGCCTTGGCGATCACTTCTTTTCCGGTTCCGCTCTCGCCTTGAATCAGCACCGTGGAGCGGCTGGCTGCGACTTGAGCGATCAAGTCAAATACGCGCAGCATAGGCTCACTCTTGCCTACGATGTTTTCGAAGCTGTAGCGCTGCTTCAACGCGCGCTTCAGTTGAACGTTCTCTTCTTCCGCTTGCCGGCGCTTCATCGTCTCGCGCACATCCGCCAGCAGCTTTTCGTTGTCCCAGGGTTTCTGGACAAAGTTTGTGGCGCCGGATTGCATTGCGCGCACCGCGTTTTCGACGGTCCCATAGGCCGTGATCATGATCACCGGCAGGTAGGCGTCGCGTTCTCGAATCGTGCTCAGCACGCTGAATCCGTCTTGATCGGGCAAAGTCAGGTCGAGCAAAACGAGATCAAAAGGTTTTTCTCCCGAGCGCATCAGACCTTGCGCGCCGTTGGCGGCGGTGATTACTTCGTAGCCTTCCAGTTCCAGCAAAGTTTGCAGCGATTCGCGGATCTCAGCTTCATCATCAATGATGAGGATGCACCCGGTCGCCGGAACTGCCACGTGGTTTTCGGCATGGCGTGTCATTACCGCGGCTTCAGACATGGGTCGCTCTCCTGCTTAACGGGAATTCCAAGTAGAACGTGGTGCCTTGGCCAACAGCGCTTTCGACGCGAATCTTTCCGGCGTGCTCCTGCAGGATGCCGTAGGTGACCGAAAGGCCCAGCCCTGTGCCCCGAGCGTGGCCTTCGCGAGGTGCGTTCTTGGTCGTAAAAAACGGATCGTAGATTCGACTAATGTGCTCCTGCGAAATCCCCGATCCTGTATCGGAAATGGATATTCGAACCGCGTTGCCGTTCGATGTGGCAACTCTTAATGTGCCGCCTTGTCCCGCCATCGCATCCTTCGCGTTCAGGAACAGGTTCAGGAATACTTGCTGCAACCGGTTGGGGCTGCCGTAAATGAGGGGCAAGCCTTCGTAGAATTCAGCTGCAACTTCCACGTGAGCAGTCTTGAATTGATGCTCCAGCAACGCCAGTGTTTCGCGCACGACACGGTTGACGTCAACATCGCCGAATTCCGCGCCGCTGGTGCGCGAGAAATTCAGCAGGTTATTCACAATCTCCGAGGCGCGGAAAGTCTGCCGTGTAATCTTCTCCAACAGAGCGGACTTCTTTTCGTCGCCCTGCAGTTGCTTGGACAGCATCTGCGCGTAGGAGGAAATCACGGCCAGCGGAGTATTCACTTCATGCGCGACACCCGCCGCCATCAAGCCAATCGAAGACAGCTTGTCGGCTTGCGCCAGTTGCGATTCCAGTTCGATGCGCTCGGTAATGTCGTCCACGATGATGAGACGACCTTTCACGCTGAAATTTCGCGTAACCAGAGGCGCGATTGCGACGTTCACTCGACGCGTTTCCCCGGTCGGCGTATCGAGCCGGAACTTGTACAGATTGTGGATGCCCGTGTTCTGCCGAATATGATGGAACTCCTCGACGAACGCTGGCGGCATCACTTCACTCAGCAGCCGGCCCACAGTCTGCCAACGCGGCATCGCATACATCACTTCCATCTGCGAGTTCCAGGACTCGATGCGGTCTTCCAGATCCACAGCCAGAACGCCAACGTTGATGGATTCGACAATATTTTCGTTAAAGTCCTTCAGACGTTCGTATTCGGAAACTTTCTGTTCCAGCGACGCATACAAACGCGCATTCTGGATCGCGATGCCGATGTAGCCTGCCAGAGTTTCCAAAAGCGCAACGTCTTCACTGGTCAAGAAGTCGCCTTCCACCGTCTTGCCCAAGCCGAGCGCCGCAATCGTGCGGTCTCGCACTACGCAGGGAATGTAGTAGTTCAAGTCGAGCTTGGCGATGGTCTCGCGCGCAGAGGGAGTTTCCCGCGGCAGCATGTGCGTGTTCTCAAAGAACAAGTGCCCTTCACTGGTTTCGGGACGCGGCTTGCCCAGGAAACTGAGATCCAAACCGCTGGCGGAAGCAATACCAAACGACTTCGCCAGATGAAAACTTATCGGCTTGTTCGTCGTTGCGTCCTCGTCAGCCAGAAAAATCGCCATGCGATCCACCAGCAGCGTGTGCGACAGCCGGTCCACGATCGACGTCAACATCTTGTCCAGATCTTTTTCTGAACTCAACTCACGGCCGAATTCCACCAGCGTTCGCCGATAGTCGTAGCGCGTGCGGTAGAAAACCTGGTCGAGCTGCTGCTGAATCCAGTTCTTGACCGGATCGAACAACAACGCCGTGACCACCATCGCGATAATCAGTCCAGCCGGGCCGCTGCTTGGAATGCGGGCATGAATCAATTCCGCCAC
This sequence comes from Acidobacteriaceae bacterium, assembly GCA_025352065.1. GTDB lineage: Bacteria > Acidobacteriota > Terriglobia > Terriglobales > Acidobacteriaceae > JANXUC01. Next base: position 33,371 of record JANXUC010000178.1, read on the forward strand.
GCCGACGACAACCGCAAAATATACGCCCACAATCGCCGCCGCGGAGAGCGTATACACCACGCCGCGCTTGAAGATCAGGTCTACGTCCATCAAGCGGTAACGGAAGATGGCGTAGCCGAAAGTGAGTGGAAGCAGCGCCAGCGACAGCACCGACCACTGCATAAGAGCAGCGGGAATCCAGTCATGCAGTGCTGGCAGCACATAGGGCAGGACGTAAAAGAGCGTGAAGGGCACGACCGCGAGCACGGTGCCGCGCATGAGCCACTTCATTTGCTGGCGCAGGACTGGCTGTGTCGCCTGCCGGTAAGTGCGTCGCATGACAAACGCCGCCGCTAAAAAATAGCTAGCGAGGTACGTCATCTGAATGCGGTCCAGATTGAATTGTAGATCGCCGCGCGCGGCTAGAGCGGTGACGGCGAGAATCTGGATCGCCAGCAAGATCGCGCCCGGCACGTAGACGAATCCCAGCAGCTTCGCGTGTTTTCGAACCCAAGGACGACTTTCCGGAAATACCAGCGCGAAATGCAGGAACAGGGCCGGTTGCAGGAAGCCCGCAACTAGGTTGCACCACAAAATTGCCCAATCAAAATCGTTCAGCTTGCCGGTGAAGTGGAACGAGTAGTAGACGAACGAAACCAGGCAGAAAATATAGAAATGCAGCGATCCCGGCGCCGTCCAGCGGCGCAGCAGAATGTACATTCCAATGCCAAGATAGATGAGTGCGATAAACCGCTGCCAGTCGTAGGCGGAGCGGTCGGCGGGAGCCAGCACAACGATGGTGTCGACCGCCACACCCTGCCGCACCAGCGAATAGGTGGCCTTGGACCAGATGCCTTTGCGGAACATTTGGCGCGTGAGCGCTGCGATGGTGGCGGTGTCCTGTTTTTCGATGGCCACCAACTGATCGCCGACTTTGATGCCAGCGTGCGCGGCAGGTCCGCGGGAATCGACACGCGTCGCCACCAGACGGTCGCCGCTTTCGTGCCAAACCGCACCGTCCACCGGGACTTGGAACGTGCCTTCTTTTGCGTAGTTGAGTCCGCCAAAGACCACGGCTGCCGTGGTCAGCAGGATGAGGAAGACAACTGTAAAGCGGGTTTGAAACTCGCGATTCATGGTCTTGCGGGGCACTCTGGGATTGCTCTCGGAGGCCGTATCGCGTTGTTCCTCAATGTGAAGCAACTCGAATGCCACCAATTTTCCTAAATTCAAGATCCCTAACTAGCTAGAAGGAATAGACTTATTTCATTGTAAACCGATGCATCTCAAGAATATACATTTTTTGGAATCCATCTCCCGTATGTAGGATTCATCTACGGCTAAGCGGAGCTTCCCTCGAGAGTCGACTGCGTTTAGAATCGTTGTTACAGTCGGACCAACGGACTGTGAATTTCTCAGCTCGCTTGCCGCAATCCAACTAGTTATCCTCCTAACCCGCTCATAGGGAGTAAGTTAGCTTCACAGGGCAGTCCAAGATCGGGGTTGAAGTCGAAAGATCGGGGTAGAAGTTGAAAGTGCTAGAGAAAATATCGGAGAGCGTGGAAGAGAAAGTTGGCGCGCCGAGGAGAATTCCCCTGCCGCCGGGCGCTACAGAGTGCTTCGCTAACGTCCCAGGAAGCCGACTACGCTATTTGCGGGCCGGTTCTGGCCCTCCACTCGTCCTTTTGCATGGAATGCTTGGCTACTCGTTCTCCTGGCGCTTTAATCTGGTAGAGCTGGCAAAACACCGCACGGTTTACGCCATCGACCAATTAGGGGCAGGATTCTCCGATAGGCCGATCACTCTGGACTGTTCCATGCGCGCTGTGGCCGAGCGGACTTTAGCTTTCGTGGAGCAGGAGATTGACGGGCCATTTGACCTGCTGGGTACGTCGCACGGAGGCGCGATTGCCGTGTTTGTCGCAGCAATGCTGGCCCAGCGCGGCAAGTCACCACTGCAGCGCCTAATCTTGGTCGCGCCCGCGAACCCGTGGTCGGAACATGGCCGTGTTCTGGCGCCATTTGTTGCTCAACCGCCCGTTTCCGCCGCCTTTCGCTGGACGGTGCCGCGGGTGCGCTTTGCGTGGGGATTTGCCCTTCGCCGCATTTATGGAGACCCGAAAAAAATTGCTCCAGGTACGCTGGAGGGCTATGCCGCTCCGTTTGATCTTCCCGGGAGCCTTGAGTACGGCCTTGGGATTCTCGACACTTGGCTGCAGGATTTGGAAGAGATGAAGGCTCTCCTCCCAACTTTGGTCGACATGCCCACCTGCCTGATCTGGGGCTCAGCGGATCCGGCCGTGCTTCCTGAATCCGCCGAACCTTTGCGGCAGAATTTCCGTAACTGTGAATACGTAACGCTGCCGGGAGTTGGGCACCTGCCGTATGAGGAAGCTCCGGAAGATTTCAATCGCGCGGTGGTGGAGTTTTTGAAGAAGTAGCGAGTGAGTTGCGAGTTGTGAGTACCGAGTGAGTTGCGAGTTGTGAGTACCGAGTTGGGAGTAGGAACAAGTTCGTGACTTCGCACACGGAACTCGGAACTTGCAACTCGCAACTTCTTCCCTAACATGCATATCTTCGCAATTCTGAAGGAACATCTCGCTCATCACGGCTACAGCACTATAGCGGTGGCGCTGCTGCTTGAAAATGCCGGTATCCCTGTTCCGGGCGAGACTATTCTGCTGCTGGCGAGCTTTCTTGCCTACTCCGAGCACCAACTGAGTCTGCCGTGGATCATCGTGACGGGGACCATTGCGGCGACGCTCGGGGACAATCTCGGCTTTACCATCGGGCACTGCGGCGGGCGGCCATTTCTTGACCGTTACCAGCACTTCTTTCGCATCCCAGATCACGTAGTCGAGCGTGGAGAGAAGTTGCTGCAACACTACGGATCACCCATCATTTTTGTGGCGCGATTCATTTTCGGCATGCGGGTCATAGCTGGACCGCTGGCTGGAGTGCTTGGAATGCCTTGGGCGAGATTCGCTTTGTTCAATTTCCTGGGAGCGGCGCTCTGGGTAACCGTGATTGCGTCGGTAGGCTACTTCTTCGGCAGCCAGTGGGAAACGCTCATGCGGGTTATGCGAGGCGCAAATGTCTTTTTCGCAATCGCCGCTGTTGCCGTAGTTGCAGTCGTTTGGTGGCGCCACAAGCGGAGCTCCCAAAGGCGCCCATAAGCGTTAACGGTAGCTATTTGGGTTATACAGGTGGGGAAGAATGGAAATTGGTGAACGTCCGTCTGTCCCCGCATTGCCGTCCGCGTTCATTGGGACACCCACTGGATTCGCCCTGGAAGGACTGGGAGTTAAGGACTAGGAGATAAGGAATACGAGATGCGGAAAGGGTCTACGAGAAAACCACAAGCGGATGCGCCAAGAAGTGATGAGCCCGCGACGCCCGTCAAGAACTACATAACGCGGAGCGGGCTCGAGCGCCTCAAAGATGAGCACCAGTTTCTGCTCACCAGAGAACGCCCGGCGGTGACGGCGGTGGTGGCGTGGGCTGCCAGCAATGGCGATCGCAGTGAAAACGCAGACTACCAGTATGGCAAGCGGCGGCTGCGGCAGATCGATGGGCGGATTCGCTTTCTCACCAAGCGAATCGAAGCCGCGGAAGTGGTGGACCCGGAAGCTCCGAGAGCGGGGCAGGCGGCGACGAGGGCATTCTTCGGAGCGACCGTGCGCTATGCCAATGCCGCGGGAGTATCGCGAGTGGTGAGCATCGTAGGCACCGACGAGATCGATCTTGACCGCAACCACATCAGTTGGGTGTCACCTCTGGGGCGCGCGTTGATGAAGTCGGCAGCGGGTGACAGCGTAGTCCTCCAATTGCCGGGCGGTACGGAATACCTGACCGTGCTGGAAGTGCGTTACGAGCACATTTCTGTGGAACCGTTCCGTGAACCAGTTGGATCCGAGGCCTCGGCAAAGGGACTTCCACGCCGACGCTAATCTAGTTGAGGAATTTGCTTCAGGGAGTCCGCAATCCGGCGGTTTTCGCCTGGGCAGCAGTGCCCGCGCCGTGCGCTGCTTCAAAACCTGCATCACCACCGACGGATTCCCCACCCTTCGCCGTTGACTTCCCAGACCTGCCGAAGGGACTTGGGTAGTCGACGGTAGCGCGACCACGTGATAAAGTGCAGGTCGTGGTCTCCATAGTAGCGATGCAAACCGCGCAGCATAAGGCTTTTATTGTATCGGCGGTCTTCACCCACCCTTCAAAAAACGAAGGATGGGCCACCCGCCACAGACGGAACTGGCCCATATTTTCCGTCCGTCCTTGAACCTCCGAGCTGGCTCAGCTTTGAAAAGACATCTCTAGCGCGACACCCGAATAGTTGACCTTCGGCACCAATTGACGATTGGGTCCCTCTTCGAGCTCAACCAGACCGTAACGCTCCATGGTTCGCAGAGTGCGCGAAAGATTTGAAGTCGCACGGCCAGATCGCACAGCCAGTTCGTTAAGAGACTTGGGATGGGTTTGAATGATGAGCCTTAACAAGTCCCTGTTTTGGTCCGATAAGACCTGGGACAAAGACTGCAGCGATTCAAACCAGACCTCGGGCTCACCCTTTCCGGGTACGTACTCACCCCGCGCTATCGCCATCGTCCGCTTTCTATATTTCTCTCTGGAGGCAATTCCAACTTTTAGAGTGTTCATAGTGTTGCACCCCTTTCCTTCAAAATCCGATCAACTTCAGTCCAGAAGTGGCCCAGTAAGGTGGCCGCGTCGGCATAGACGTAGAACCTCAGGCGTTCTCCCTTGTGCTTGTGGTCATATTCGATCCTCGTCCGCGCTCCCGGCCCCGTTCCCTCCGTAATGGGGTGAGCGTTGTCGAATCCCAAGAGGCGCTGGTTGTCCCCATCATGTAGCGTCAGTGAATAGTCCAGACCATGAGGCTTCTCGGACGAAGTCGGAACTCGCTTTACGACAAACTTGACCCAAAACGCGCCCTCGACAACAAAGGTTTCCCCATCAAGGAGGAGTAGTGTATCGAGGCTATGGTCGATCCTCACCTTCATTAATGTTATCACCGGATGATAACATTGTCAAGGCCTCGCCAGAACCTGGGGACAGACGGTCGTTCCCCGTATTTGTTTGAGACGAAGACCGGTGAACGTTCCGTCTGTTCCCGCATTTTCTCGTGGAACCGTTCCGTGAACCAGCTGGATCCGAGGCCTCGGCAAAGGGACTTCCTCGCCGACGCTAAGTCTACCTGACGAAGGTTAGCGAGGCTGCAGGGGGGACGGTTCCGTCTTCGCCGCGTTTTCCCCAAGGTCGATTCAAACTGGCTTTAGGCCCCTATCCTGGAGAATTGCCGCGATGATTCGCGGGCTGCGTCTCGCGTGAATCACAGCCATGACCCACAGGGGTTTTTCATCGTGGGCGTATGCGATGAGGTACTCCCGCACAAGCCAGAAACGTAAAGGCCGCGGTGTAAGATCGGCTCGCTGATGTCCTTGGCCGGGAAAAGGAACAAGGGAACGAACGGCAGCAAGAATATCCTCGACTACGCGATCAGCGGCGTCGAGATTATCCACGGCGATAAAATCCCAGATTTCGTCGAGGTCCGCCAGGGCTTCCGGATGAAAGTCGAACCTGTTCACGAGCGGCGGGAACGATGCGCGGCGCTCTTGGCCGCAAAGTGCTCCTCAACCTCATCGCCAGGAATCGGCTTCACCTTGCCGCTCTTCAGCTCGTCGTAGCGCTTGTCGAGCATTTCTCGGACGCTGGCCAGTTCGTCAAAGTACCCCGCCATCGCATCCTGCACGAACTCGTCTTTCGCACGTCCGGTATCGGATGCCAAGCGGTCTAGCTTAGCCTGGATTTCGGGGCTGAGGTGGACTTCCATATATGTCAGTCTAGGGAGGCTGGGAACGGGCTGTCAACAACGCTCCCGCGCTTCAGGAGCTTGAAACCTAGGGACAGCGGGACGTTGACCGTATTTGTTTGAGACGAAAACTGGGGAACGTTCCGTCTGTCGTCGCATTTCCGTCCCCGCATTTCCCCACATTTGGCCAAAAGTGGCAGGTGCAGAATCTTCCTTGTGTACGATGTTTGGTATGTGGATTAGCGATGTTGATTTTCCAGATGAGCTCATTCGTGCGCAGCGCGGCGGAAGGCTTGCGGTGTTTGCCGGAAGTGGCGTGTCCAGGCCTGAGCCTTCGAGCTATCCGGACTTCGCGGGGCTTGTAGAGGTAGTGGCTAAAGGAACTGTGCTCGAACTGGAAAAAGACAAGAAGCCAGAAGACCGGTTTCTTGGCCGGCTCGCGAGTAGCGGCGTACTTGTGCACAAGAAAGTCAAAGAAATCCTCTCCAAACCCGAGGCGAAGCCGTGCTCGCTACATCGAGATTTACTGCGTCTTTTTGTTGACGAGAGCAAAGGCAGAGAGGGTAGCAAAGTCCGACTAGTTACAACCAATTTTGATGTTTTGTTCGAACAAGCGGCAAAGGAACTTTTTCCTGGCGCACAACCGGAGGTTTTTCATGCCAGCGCGTTACCGACGGGGAAAAGCTTTTATGGAATCGCTCACATCCACGGTTCGGTAGAGAAATCAGCGGAGCGCCTCGTACTAACGGATGGAGATTTTGGTAAGGCGTACCTGACGGAAGGTTGGGCGACACGGTTTCTGCTCAATGTATTTCAGGAGTCCACAGTTTTATTTGTCGGCTATAGTCACTCGGATACTGTGATGCAATACCTCGCGCGTGGAATGCCTGCGGCGGATGCTGCTAGCCCGCACCGTTTCGCGCTGGTCAAGGACGGCGAATCGGGTGTTGACTGGGAGTTGCTCGGCGTCACGCCCGTAGTGTTTCCAGATGGCGGACCGCCGAATGCCTACTCGGCCTTGGAAAGGGTGCTGGACGGTTGGGCGAATCGCTGCGGTATGACCGTACTTGATCACGCCCAAGAAATTGAGCGGCTCGTGCAGCAGCCGTTTGATCTGCTTTCAAAAGGAGACCTCAATTACTTATCGGTCGAATGCCGCAAGCTCCCAGGCGTCAACTTTTTCATCCAGCACGCGAAAGAACTGCACTGGTTAGATTGGGCCGCGAACGACGGTTTGCTCAACGGAATCTTTAGAGTCAACCAAGCTTCGACGGCAGTAGACCAGAGGTTCGCTTCTTGGTTTGCCGACAAATTTGTCTGCAAGGAACCCGATGAGGCCATGGTAGCGATGCGAGACCATGGCGGCGAGATTGCGGAGGTGCTCTGGAGTCACATCGGATTCGCGTTTCATCGAGGAGCGGCGTCGCAGCGTGGCTTACAGCTATGGATACCTGAGCTTATTCGCTTTGCGCCCAGAGGATCCAGATACGATTTGCTCGAGTACGCCTTACGTGCGCGGGAACTCCCGCAGGATGAAGATCTTGTAAAGCAGTTGTTCTGGCATCTCACGAGACCCGAGGTCAATGCTCGACCGAGCCCTGAGTGGAACGAACGGTTTGAACTCAAGACGGTGGGTTCCAGCTATTGGCTCAATCACGCCTGGCACGCACTTGTAGAGCCTCACCTGGATTCTGTTGGTGAGTGGCTTCTGATTCTGGCGAACTGCCACATCGAGCAGGCGTACCTGCTGAAGCATACGTATGAAAAAAATGCGGAAACGAGAACGGATGACCAAGACTTTGATCTTGTCGGGTTCGATCCGATTGAAGTCGTGCAGTCGGCTGACCATGACCCTAAGGTCAAAATACTGGCGGTGATAGCAAGGAGGTCGCTGCAGTGGTCCATTGCGAACAAGCCCCTTTGTTCGAGCTACTTCATCGAAAAGTGGCGATCATCAAAATACAGCCTACTGCGCCGTTTGGCCTTGTTTGGCATTGCGGACTCGCCAGGGTGGGAGCCAGATCGAGCTGTAAGGATGCTGCTTGAGCAAGATTTACTATATCCGCGCAGTGAGAAGGCAGAGGTCTTCCGCGTGCTCAAGCGGAAATACGCCAATGCGTCTCCAAGTATAAGGCAAGAGATATTGCAACGGACGCTTGCAGGAGCCAACTGGCTGGACGAGCGGAGCACCAGTTACGCCATTTTCAATCTCCTAAGTTGGCTCTCGGAAGCCGCGCCGGAATGTGCCGAGACAAGCCGCCAGCTCGGCGAATTTGCAAGCAAGCACCCGAATTATACCCGCCGCGAGCATCCTGACAGGGATGTTCAGATCGGGTCTGTTGGTTTTCACGCACCGAAGAGCCCATTAACCATTGAACAAATTACAGCCATGAACGAGAAGGCGTTTCTGGAGCTGTGGACTCGTACACTCGAATTTTCTTTTGATGGCCCAGACCGGGAAGGGATTGAGGCGACGCTTTACGGGGCCATGAAAAGCGACCCTGATTGGGGCGTACGTTTTGCGGTGAGCCTCAATGCTGAAGCAGCTGTGGAAGACAGGATCTGGCGGACGATTGTGAACGGATGGACACGCGCCGATTTGTCAGACGCAAACTGGAAAGCCGTACTAGAGTTATTGCGAGAGAGACCTACCCTCTACGAGACCACGACACGCGAACTCGCGGAACTGCTTCACGTCGGTTGCAGCAAAGAAGCCTGTTTTATTCCTGAAGCTCTTTTCGGGTCGGCCTTGGAAACCAGCGTTGAACTTTGGAGAGTATGTAAGGAATTGCCGGCCAGGCTCGGGGGTTCGCAAGACTGGCTACAAGTTGCGATCAACGAACCTGCAGGTGTTGTGGTTCAGTTTTGGTTTGACGCGCTTCTACGAGTGCGCAGGGCGGCTGGAGAGTCTTGGAACGGAATTCCGGTGGAGTACAAAGCGCTACTGGATTCGGTTGTACACGGAGAGACTTACTCCGACGAGATTGGGCGAGTTATTGTCGCGTCGCGGTTGAGATTTTTTTATGCGCTCGACAAGCCTTGGGCATCCCAGATTATTACGCCCTTGCTAAGCTTCAGCGGCGACGACAAGAAAGCATTGCAGGCTTGGCATGGCTTTTTGCCCTGGAGTGGCTGGGCGGAGGAGATGCTACCTGGCCTCATGCCGTGCTTTGAAGGAGCCTTCTCTAAAGTTCATTCCGAGTTCGGGGAACAGCGCGAATCATTTTGCGGGTATATCGCCGGAATTGCGTGCACCAGTTCCTACGGTACGACGGAGAGAGACTGGTTAGGCAAATTCCTGCGAAGCGTCACTGGCGAGGAACGCGCGATGTGGGCCTACGGCGTTGCAGACAGCCTGAAAGTGATGACGCCCGAGGCGGTCCAGCAAGCATGGAGCAGCTGGATAAGGAACTATTGGAACCGAAGGTTAGACGGCATTCCGGTGCCACTCACAGGCACTGAGGCAGGCCAAATGCTTGATTGGGCTCTACACTTGGGAGCGGCGTTTTCCGAGGCTGTAGAAATGTTGTGCAGAGGAGAGAAACCTGAGACGCAACATAATTTTGTTTACGAAGAACTGGCAAACGCGGAGTTGCGTCATGAGTTTCCGAAAGCGGCATCACAGTTCATGCTTTTGTTGCTCAAGATTGAAGGTCATTCCTACTTCGATTTTAATGCCGTTGATGGGTTTGTGAGGGAGATGAAAACCGCTGCAGGGACGAGGGCAGCGCTAGTGGAGATTTGCGAGCAGCTCGCGTTGCTGGGTTATAGCAACGCAGGAGAGTTGAGGAAGTTTGTGCAAGGGTGAGACTGTTGCGGGCAGAGCGAGTGGCGCCCTAGCAAAGAACGCAAGCGCGGGGCTCCGGAAATCTCTGGTTGTGGAATGGAGATCAAAAGCGTGAAAGAGTCGGCCACCCGCCGGGGTACTGTCTGTCCCGGCACTTCCCAACTCCTGCCGCAGATGCCATCGCTTACACTCAAACCACATGCTCAACCGGGGATACGCCTATACCACAATCATCAGCAGCAAATATCACGGACGAACCCTGCTCTCCCACTTGGCAAGCCTTTACCCACACTCCGCCCCACAAGTCTGGCAAGAAAAACTGAACAACGGCGAAGTCACCGTCAACGGCGTCACTGCCACTGGAAGCGAATCGCTCACCTCAGGCCAAACCATGGTCTGGAACCGTCCACCCTGGATCGAACCAGACGCTCCTCAGCACTTCGAAGTCCTGTTTCAGGACCCGCATCTGTTGGCCGTCAACAAACCTGGTGGGCTGCCCACCCTCCCCGGCGGCGGTTTCATGGAAAACACCCTGCTGCGCCTGGTGCAAAAACAAACCCCCAACGCAAACCCTGTGCATCGGTTGGGCCGAGCCACTACGGGCATTGTGCTCTTCGCCAAAACACCGCAGGTGGCCTCTCAACTATTCGCAAACTGGAACACGCCTAGAATTCACAAAATCTACCGAGCGCTGGCTCAAGGCATGGCACAGCACGACGCCTATGAAATTCTCACACCCATCGGCCTTGTGCCGCACCCGCGCATCGGTTCCGTGTGGGCCGCCAACCCAAGTGGCAAACCGTCAAGGTCACTGGCGAAAGTGATCTCACGGGCGCCAAGCAGCACTGCAAGCACCACAACATTTGAGGTAAGCCTAAAGTCGGGCCGCCCTCATCAAATCAGAATTCATCTGGCATCCATCGGCCATCCCCTGGTGGGTGATCCTCTGTACGGCTTCACCGGCCAGCCGCTTGAAAATCTCCCCGGCCTCCCGGGCGATGGAGGATATTTGCTGCACGCCCAATTTTTGAAATTCGACCACCCCATCACCGGAGAACCAATCAATCTTGAGGCAGCTTTGCCGTCTGGATTCTCATCGCATCCGTAGGTGCACGGCGCGAACCAAATCAGGGTGGCCGGATGCTCCACCCTTGGCTTTTCAAAGGTGGGCGGGCCTAGGTACGCCGTCCTTGGTTACTTGCCGTTACGGCGCCCTTCCTAGAAGCTGGGATAGGCGCCTTCATGACGAACTCCACTCCTGTGCTGCCTTTCGCCGCTGGTCCCAACACGCTTCGGCAGAGGCTCGTCTCGATCCCCGAAATCTGGAAGAGATCTCTCATCGCAGTCTTTGGGCTGGCTTTCGCCTTCGCCACGGCCATTTTCTCGACTGTGATGCGGGACTCGGGAAATGTTGTGGCTACTGCTGTCCTGGCCGGGGCCTCCCTGCTGCTGGCAGTTTGGGTGGGAATCGCTACCGTCCCTTATCTGGCGGGGCGCGTGGTTTCGGGCGGGCGCTGGCAGGATGCCTTCGACTTTGAGGTTACTCGGGCCGGGATGATCTACGTGCTGACCACGTTGCTGATTGGCGTGGCGGCGCTCAATACCGGGAACAACTTGCTCTATCTAATCGTTTCCGCAATGCTGGCGGCAATTCTGGTTTCGGGAGTGTGTTCCGGCCTGATATTGAGCGATTTGGAGTTAGAAGTGACCCTGCCGAGGCATGTGTTTGCTGGTGAGTCAGTCCGTGGAAGCGTGGTGATCCGGAAGCGGCGCCGAGGCTTGCCCTCTCTCTCTGTGACGCTTGCGCCTCCCAGGCCCGGCAAGCAGCGGGAACGATGGAAAGCGGTGCGTGGAAGCTTTGCTTTTCCGCTCAACCGGCCCCCAGGAAACGAATGGCGGAAGGTCACGTGCTTGAAGATCAGGCGTATTCCCGATGCGCCGCGCCTGCCTGGTGTTTTTGACGGAAGCCTCTACTTCGCAATGGTACCGGCCGCGTCTTCGGTGCGGGGAGAGCTCGACCTCAATTTCTCTCGTCGCGGTCTTTACCGCCAGGACGCCTTTACGCTGGCAACCGGCTTTCCCTTTGGCTTGCTCATCAAACGCCGCCGGATCGAGTTGAGTCGCGACGTGATCGTTTATCCGGCGCTGGACCGGACCAGGAACCTTTCTGGAATCCTGCCGCAATGCGCCGGGGAACAGGAAAGCGCTCGCGTAGGAGTAGGGCAAGATCTGGTGCGCATACGGGCCTACGTTCCGGGAGACTCTTCGCGCCATGTGGACTGGAAAGCGACGGCGAAATCGGGGTCGCTGAAAGTCCGCGAATACTCCCGCGACGAGGAGCGACGATTTCGCATTGTCTTTGATAATCCCGCTCCGGGGCAGCTCTCCGAGGCGGAATACGAGCGGGGGGTTCAGGCTGCGGCGTCGGTGGCGTGGCAACTGGCAGAGCAGTCGGCCGATGTTTTATTTACCGCTCCGGGTCTAGGCAATTCTCGGGAAATTCATGAATTCTTGAGCTATTTGGCCACCGCTCAGCCTGCCGTGGGAGCCGACTTGCTGGCCGAGCTGGCAGGCTTCGGCGAGCAGAATCTTGTATTTACGGCGCGACCGCAAGCCGATATTCCTCCGGCTCTAGCCGCAAGCTCCTCGGTCTGCGATTTGCGGTCGGTTTAGCCGGATAGTCCTGGCGATTGGGCGACAGGTTACTTTGGTTACTTTGGCCACGCCCTTCGGTACTGATACCTTCGAATCCAGCGAAATTCCCCCACGTTGAGTGGAAGTTTCGGCGCGGTTCGGAGGAGAACCCGATGGCGTCACTTCTTACTGTATCGAACGCTTTGTGGACTGCCCAGCCCTTGTTGGAGGGCGCTGTAGCGTACTCCCTCTGGCGGCGCAATCTGCACAAGGATTTTCCATTCTTCTTTGGCTATATGCTGGCCCAGATCGCGATGTTTACGGCCCTGTTTCCAATTTACAACTGGTCTTCCGACGTCTTCTTCCACCGCTACTGGTACTACTTGAATTGGGGAACTACGGCGATCGGTATCGCGCTAGGTTTCAGGGTATTGCACGAGATTTCCATGGAAGTTTTCCGGCCCTTCCACACGCTTAAAGACCTGGGTACAATGCTATTCCGCTGGGCTGCGTTGGTCATGCTGCTGGTGGGTGTTGTGGTTGCGGCGTCGGCGACATCCAATGTTCTTATCATAGAGCAAGTGGTGGTTGCCATTCAGCGCTGTTTGCTCCTGGCGCAGATGGGTTTGGTTCTCTTCCTTCTCATGTTTTCCTCATACCTGCGCCTGCACTGGAGGCATCGTAGTTTCGGGCTTGCACTGGGGTTCGGATTGGTCGCAACGGCAGAAGTCGTCACGTATGCGCTGATGCTGAATGACAAGGGCTATGTCTCTGCCGGCGCAGCCTCGCTAGTACTGACGTTGTCGTATGATCTCGCCCTCGCGGTTTGGCTTACCTACTGCTGGATCGCATGCCCGGTAACGGTTGCCGAATCTACGCGCGTGAAGACGCAGCGCTGGGATCGCGGATTGACGGAGATTCAACACCCGGCGCCCGCCGAATCGCTAATTCCAATGTTCGAGGACATGGTCGCGAGGGCTCTGGCGAGGTCGTCGCCGATCCTTCCTGTGGAAGACGCTCCCTTAGTGCAGCGAACAGCTGCAGGGCAATAGCGTCGGCCATTCGCCCGTTGTGGCCTAAACTCAACCGTTTTTCTGATTTCCCCGGGTCGCTTATGGGAGACGCCAGTCTCCTGGCTTCTTTTTTTCAAATCCAAGATCAAAGCTGAGCAATTGTGCTTCCGGAAACACTGGTGTCGAAGCGGCGATGCGGGAGTGGCGTCGCACCAGTTCGAGCCGTAAGGGCTCTAAGAAGAATGGCTTAGCCGCGAGCCGGTGGTGCCGACGCGGCAACTGAGTACAAAAATTCTTGCTTGCGTTAGCGTGGTTACTTTGGTAACAATGAATGCCCGCGCTGTTGTGGCGCGGGCATTTAAAGGAGAACACCAACCATGAAGCATTCTCTGCGAGTTACTCTACTGCTGTGTGGTCTGGTGGGTGCCTTTGTCGTCGGAGCTGTTACGAGCAGCTCAGCGATTCTAGGTGGCCCAGTTTGTCCAGAACGCGGTTGTTGCCGAGGCACAAATTGCTAAAGCTCGGCAACAGTTATCTTGCTTTGACAGTTCGTACTTGAGCAAGATTACTTTGGTCACATTCAGAATCCTTGCACTCGACTTCGAGTCATCTTGGCCCCAAGGAATTGGCCGGAGAGGCAAACGCCTCCCGGCCATAATTTTTTTAGCGGTTTAGAGTAGGGCGCGCAGAACTGCGGGGTCCGAGGTCGGAGGTTGGCAGGTGAACCCGCTGCACACCACCGCGAGTGCCTCTCCCTTGCCGATGCCGGGAAGATTCGGAATGGTTTCTATCAGCGCGGGTGGGAGAGCTTTTGCGGCAGCATCGGCTGTACCGATTCGAACGACAGACTTGTTGATGGCATAGCTCGCCGATGCAGCTTGAGTCAGCTGATCGGCAAGATCTCCTTCGCCGACAATGACGATCTGGGTTTCCGGGTATGCAAGATGGACGGCGGCTAGGCCGTAGGTTCCCGCGAAGATACCGTATTGTCCCGCAACTCCCGCGAGTAGTTCGAGTGTTTGCTCGGCCTTGTCGTGATAGCTCGTTTCCTGCGTGTAGGTGTGCAGACGGCAGAGGACGATGGCAGCGGCTGGATTGCCTGCTGGCGTGGGCGAATCCTGGAACGGCTTGCGGCGCGTGCCGAGAACGCCGAGGTTCGCTTGCTCTGTATTGGTTGCGCTATCGAAAAAGCCGCCTCCGGTCGCATCGAAAAACTTTTCGATCATGGCATCGCCGATGGCGCGTGCCGATGAGAAGTAATGCATTTGACCTGTGGCTTCGTACGCGTCCAGACAAGCTCCGGCTACGAAAGCGTAGTCCTCCAGCATGCCGGGGATTTCGCGATGTTCCGCTTGTGGATCGGAATAGGCGATAACGTGCAGCAAGCCTCGCTCCGGCTGCCAGGCGGCGGTCAAAATGCGGTCGAGCGTCTTCAGGGCAAAATCTTTTGCGGATTCTAGCTGAAGGACGCGCGCCGCTTCTAAATAGGCGGAAACGCAAAGTCCGTTCCACCCGGAGTACACCGTCTTGTCGACGTATGGGGTTGGGCGGAGGAGTCGAGCCTCGTAAAGCTTCTTTTTTGCGGAATCGAGAAGCTGGGTGACTTTTGCGGCATCCAGCTTCAGGCGCCGCGCTATTTCTTCGACAGAAGCGCGTTGGTAAAGTACATTCTTGGCGGGATTATGATGCATTTCTCCGATTTCATTGATGTCGTAGCGCAGGCACGCGGCCTCGGCTTCTTCTTGGTCTAGAACGGCTAGAGCCTCGGAGCGAGTCCAGGTGAAGTAGTCGCCGTCGTCGTCCATGGAATCGTCGGCATCCTGCGAAGCATAA
Source organism: Acidobacteriaceae bacterium (assembly GCA_025352065.1). GTDB lineage: Bacteria > Acidobacteriota > Terriglobia > Terriglobales > Acidobacteriaceae > JANXUC01. Next base: position 48,447 of record JANXUC010000178.1, read on the forward strand.
AATCCACTCTGCTCGCGGTCGGAGAGCCACTCGTCCATCCAGCGGATGATGTCTTTAGCAACGTCGGCAAAAAATTGATTACCGCTGGCTTGAAAAGCGTGCACGTAGTTTTTGAGCAGCTCCGAATTGTCGTAGGACATTTTTTCGAAGTGCGGCACGATCCACTTTTCGTCGACCGAGTAGCGGTGAAACCCGCCTGCTAGCTGGTCGTACACGCCACCGCGGGCCATGCTTTCCAGCGTGTGCAGGTAGAGATCCTTGGCGCGGTCATCTTTGTGGCGGGCTGCGTGGTCGATCAATAGATCGAATGCCGCTGGATGGGGAAACTTTGGCGCATGCCCGAAACCGCCGTTGCGCGCATCGTGAGCTGCAATCGCCGATTCCACAATTGCTTGAATGACGTTGGGCGAGAAATCGGCGTCGCGCCCGGTGAACGATTCGGCTTGTTGCATCGCGCTGACGACCTTCTCGGCCTGCTCTGTGACTTCGTCCGTCTTCTCGCGGTAAGCACTGGCGATAGAGAGCAGCACACGTCGAAAACCGGGACGCCCATGTTGATCGAGAGGAGGGAAGTAGGTTCCTCCGTAAAACGGTTTGCCGTCAGGAGTTAGAAATCCGGTGAGCGGCCAACCGCCCTGACCGCTGACCGCGCTTATAGCCGCCTGATAGCGGCTGTCGATGTCTGGACGCTCGTCGCGATCCACCTTTACGGCGACGAAATTGTCGTTGATGATTTTGGCGACTTCGGGATCGTCGTAAGATTCGCGATCCATTACGTGACACCAGTGGCACCACACGGCGCCAATATCCAGCAAAATTGGCTTGTTTTCGCGGCGTGCAGTTGCGAACGCATCCTCATTCCATTCTCTCCATTGCACGGGTTGGTGCATGGCGCTGCGCAGGTAGGCGGAGGAGGCTTTCGCGAGGGCGTTCAAGGATTCCGTGGTCATAAATCTCCAGAAGGCGGATTACGTTCTATTATAGAAACTAAATAAGGAGCGATACTCTTGAGTCAAAAGCCGCCCACTAACAGCTTTCTAGCTATTCGCGCGTAGATTTCGACGGCTTCCAGCAGTTGCGACTTCTCGATGTACTCGCCTTCGGTGTGCGCCACGTGAATCGATCCAGGGCCGACCAGGAGAGGCTCGCCCCACTTGCTGAGCCGAGGGATGTCGGTTGTGAATGCGGCGACCATGGTTGGCATATCTTCGAAGGCGCGTAGTTCCTGAAATGGAATCTCCAGGATAAATTCGGCGCGTGCGCAGCCTTCCACGGCGGCGGTGATCTTTTGCTTGAGTTCCGCTGAAGGGCCGACTAGCCGGTAAAGCAACTGCGCTCGCGCCCGGTCGGGGATCACGTTCGGGGCGCGGCCACCCTCGATTACACCGATGTTCAGAGTCGCCGGTCCGATTTCAGGATTTACCGGCAGTTCCATTCTGCGGAGCCGTTCCAGTGCCGTGAGCAATTTATTGATCGCCGATTCACCAAGCTCCGGGTAGGCCGAATGCGCCATCTTGCCTTCGGCGATCAGCTCTACTCGGAGAGCGCCTTTGGAGGCCGTCGCGATGCGGTTCTCGGTGGGCTCGCCGTTGACTAGAAACTTGGAACCGGGAGACTGGTCATTGGCGACTTTCGCGCCCAGGCTATCGCGCTCCTCGCCAACTACGAACAGCAGGCCAACATAAATACCCTCATCGCGCAGTTTTTCGGCCGCGGCGATCTGTGCAGCGATAATGCCCTTTGCGTCGCACGACCCGCGCCCGTAGATGCGTCCTTCATCCCCCGAGCTATTTTCCGAGGATGGAATGAAAGGAGGAACGACGTCCATATGTGTGGAAAATACGACGACAGGGTGCTCTTGTGCCGGCCATGTCGCGTAAACATTTTGGCGCGCACCTGCGACCGGCATCTTGCGGGTGGCGTAACCAAGGCGCAGCAATTCAGCACACAAGAAGTCGCCGACCGGGCCTTCGTTGCCGGTGATGGATTCAATATCGACCAATTTGCGTGTGAGCGCAAAGACTTCCGTAGCACTGAGTCCCATAACACTCAGAATAGCGCACAGATTGCGGTTCGTGAGAAACTGCGGCTGTGAACATTTCGGAAGCTCAGATTAAGTCGTTGTTTCTCGCGGGCCCGGCAGGACGCATCGAAGCCTTGCTCAACATGGGTAGCGCGAATCCGACGCATGCTGCCGTTGTGTGCCACCCGCATCCGCTATTCGGCGGAACGTTGCACAATAAAGTTGTTTTTCACGCGACGAAGGCGCTACAGGGATTCGGATTTCCCGTGCTGCGCTTTAATTTCCGCGGCACAGGATTGAGTGAAGGGGAACACGATGAGGGTCGGGGAGAACTCGACGATGTTCGGACCGCTCTCGATTGGCTGGCGAAAGAATTCTCGTTGCCGCTGGTGTTTGCCGGATTTTCTTTTGGAGCCGCAGTCGGGCTTCGGGCCAGTGCAGAAGATTCGCGCGTGGTTGGATTGATTGGCCTGGGTACGCCCGTGGTCGCAGTCGAAAATCGCACTTATGATTTGGAGTTCCTGCAAGGCTGCACTTTGCCAAAGTTGTTCATCAGCGGAGATCGCGATCAGTTTGGCCCGCATGCCAAATTAGAAGCTTTTGTTGCGACTCTGCCGGAGCCGCGTCAGCTAACTTTCATCTCGGGAGCCGACCATTTCTTCGAAGGCCGTTTATCGGAGATGCGCAACGTGATTGAGGATTGGGTTCCGGCGCATATTCTCAATTCCGAACGCTCCCATGCGTGAACTAGCCCGCCAGATCTTTCAGCACGCTCTCGCCGAGGCCAACATCGCGCGGGCTTTTGATCGGTACGTCGAACTGAATCGCGGCGTGCTGCGCGTAGGTGAGGTTCTTTTCGATCTCGATTCCTACACTCGCCACTTCGTGGTTTCCATCGGCAAAGCCGCCAATACTATGGTGGAGGCGCTGGCCGCGAAGGCCGGGGAACGCTTCGAAGGCATTGTCGCCAGTCCCGACGCTCCCGGCCAGCAGGTGCGCGGCTACCGCTATTTTCGCGGCGGCCACCCCACTCCGAATGCCGATTCCATGCTGGCGGCGGACGCTGTCCTGCGCGCTCTGCGGTCTCTCGGTCAGAATTCGCTGGTTATCTTCATGATTAGTGGCGGCGGTTCTTCCATTCTGGAAAAGCCGTCCGATCCGGACATTTCTTTGAATGACCTGATCGCGACGTACAAAGCCCTTGTCCTCTGCGGCGCCCCCATCGCCGAGATCAACGCCATCCGCAAGCATCTCTCCGCCGTCAAAGGTGGCCGCCTCGCCCTCGCCGCCAACGGCGCGCAACAAATTTCGCTGCTAGTCTCCGACGTGCCGGATTCCACGCCGGATGCGCTCGCCTCCGGGCCGACCATGCCGGATTCAACCAGCGTGTTCGATTGTAGGAACATCGTGGAGAAGTACGAACTCCTGCCGCAGTTTCCGGCTTCGGTGCGAGAACTCTTCGAACAAGACGCGTTGGAAGAAACACCAAAGTCCGACGACCCCGTTTTCGTGCGCTCGCGGTGGTGCACGATCCTGTCGAACAAGTCCGCAGTGGATGCCGCTGCCGCGGAGGCCACTCGCCTCGGCTTTACGGTCGCCATCGATAACTCCTGTGACGACTGGGATTACGCCCGCGCCGCCGAGTATTTGCTCGGACGTTTGCGTGAACTGCGCCGAGAACATCCGCGTGTTTGTTTGATTTCCGGCGGCGAAGTGACGGTGAAGGTAAAAGGAGAGGGCGGAGTCGGGGGCCGCAATCAGCAATTTGCGCTGGCCTGCGCCGAGAAGATTGCAGGAGAAGACATCGCTGTGTTGAGCGCGGGGACGGATGGCATCGACGGCAACAGCATAGCGGCAGGAGCGGTTGTCGATGGGACAACTTTGACCCGCGCCGCTGCGCTGAAACTCGACGCGGCAAGTAGCTTGGCGAAGTTTGATGCGTATCCTTTCTTTGAGGCTTTAGGCGATGCCATCGTAATTGGCCCCACCGGAAACAACGTGCGAGACTTGCGGATTTTGCTGGCAAACTGAAAGAGAGATTGAAGATTTGTCATTCCGAACGGCTCTTCGTGAGGAATCTGCTGTTTCCCCGCGAGTTCCGTGGCGCGCGAATCCTCAAGGAGGTCCGTGAGAAATCATTGTTCGGTTTGCGTCCGGGGCTTGTTCGTGAGACGACGATTCGCTGAGCGGCTAGAGGAAAGCAGTTCCTCACGAAGAGCCGTTCGGAATGACAAACTTCAGGGTGCTGCAACGAGCTCTGAAGAGACGAAAAAACGATAGTGAAAGATAGAGACGAAATGTTTTCTGAACCAGGAATTCTCTTGCGCATCGAGGGCGCGGCTCTGTTTGCGCTCAGCCTCTATCTCTACCGGTTGATGTCGCCTCTTTTAATGATTTTTCCCACTTCCTCAAAGGTCATAGCTTCGCTAATCCACAGGTGCAGTGCCATTTCTACGCGAGTGACGAGACGCCAACTTCTAAAAAAACCTCGTCACGCCCTCATCCAGCACCACAACCTTATCCGCAACCCCCGCCGCCGCGGCTTCACGTTCCAATAGCTGAAGAGGTTCATCCACCGGTTCGTGCGATAGGCGAAACGAGCCGTAGTGCATGGGAATCATCCAACGCGAGCCGAGATCGAGGAATGCCTTCGTCGCGTCTTCCGGACTGGTATGCACATTGCGAAAGCCTTCGGGATGGTACGCGCCGATGGGTAGCAGAGCGACTTCGGGCGAGAGGCGCTCGCCAATCTCGCGGAAGCCGGCGAAGTAGGCGGTGTCTCCGGCGTGGTAGAGAGAGTTTTTTCCCGCACGCAAAACGTAGCCGCCGTAGCCGCGATGGGCATCTTTTAAAATGCGCGCTCCCCAATGCCGAGAGGGAACATGCGTCACTTCCAGCGCTCCCTGCGTGTAGTTGGCCCACCAGTCGAGTTCGATCAGATTCGAATAGCCCAGGTCGGATACCAGATCATGCACATGTTTCGGCGTGACCATCACAGGAGCTTTGCCGCAGAGTTCTTTTGTGCGTTTTGCGATCGCGCGCAGCGACGGTCGATGCAGGTGATCGAAGTGAGCATGGCTCACCAGCACCAAGTCAATGGGAGGCAGGTCGGCGATGCGAAGTCCCGGCTTTCGTAGGCGTTTCAGAACGAAAAGCCAGCGCGCAAAATTCGGATCGATCAAAACGTTCAATCCGGCAATCTGGACGAAAAAGCTGGCATGGCCGATGAACGTAACCCCAAGATGTCCGTTGGTGGCTAGTTCAGGCTTGCGCGTCTCCCCCGAGCGCGGAGTCACGGCGGAGTGTCGCACCAGCCTTCCGAAGGCCGTTGCGCGTTGCCGCAGATTCGGATGAGAAACCGGGGACTTGAGCATGTTTTGAGCTTTTAGCTGTTAGCTCTTAGCCTTTGGCTACGAGCCTCCTCTTCCGGAAGTCGGGCTTAGCAGCGGCAAGTTATTTAGATGCAGGCCCAAGAAATTCAATCGAAAACATTTCGCAAGGTCTTGGCTAACAGCTAATAGCTAACGGCTAAAATCTCACTTCTATTCTACTCCCGCCATTTCCAGCTTGACCGCTGGGAGTGCCTCATTTCTAATCCACCAAGGAGATATGAATGAAAGTTGCATTTCTAGGTTTGGGAATTATGGGTCGGGCGATGGCTGGAAACTTGGTCAAGGGAGGGCATGAGGTCACGGTTTGGAATCGCGGCGCGGGTGCTCCGGTCGAGGGCACACAGCGAGCGGGAAATCCGGAAGATGCGGCGCGCGGCGCGGAAGTCGTCTGGCTCTGCGTTTCCGATACGGCTGCCGTCGAGCATGTGGTATTTGGCTTGCGTGGCGTAGCTGGAGCGTTGGCTCCGGGGGCGGTTCTTGCGGATTCCAGCACAATTTCGCCCGCAGCGACTGTAAAGTTTGCCGAACGTGTGCGAGCGCTCGGAGCGGATTGGGTCGACGCTCCTATGACCGGATCGAAGATCGCTGCGCAGAATGCGACGCTGATTTTTATTCTTGGCGGCCACGAGGCTTCGATTGAAAAAATCCAGCCGCTGCTGGCGGCCATGGGCACGCAATTCTTCCGCATGGGAGATACCGGCAAAGGCCAATCCGCCAAACTGGTGATGAATCTGCAAATTGCGATGATCTACGAAGGTTTTGCCGAGGCTATTACATTGGGCGCCAAGCTAGGCGTCAGTTTAGATTCGTTATTGCCGCTGATTCAGGCGTCGATGGTGCGTTCCGGCGTCATCGACTACAAAGCTCCGTTCGTGCAGAAACACGATTTCACACCGAATTTTCCGCTGCGCTTGATGCTGAAAGACCTGAAGCTGATTTTGGCGGCGGCGAAGGAAACTCGCGTGAAGTTGCCCGGGCTAAAAGCGGTAGAAGAAATTTATGATCTGGCCAGCGAAGAAGGGCACGGCGATCTGGACTATGCGGCAACGCTTCTGCTTTTGGAAAAATGGGCGGGGTTGAAAACGCAGTAACCAGTAGCCAGTTTTCAGTTGCCAGTGGAACCTGATCCAGCCCTGAATTTCGACAAGGGTGAGTGGATTGCAAACACTGAAAACTGGCAACTGGCTACTGCTTTTTCGAGGTTCTGGTTTCCTGCACCAGCTCCTGTAGTGATTCAAACATCTGCTTGGCCGTGGAATCATTGACCAGAGCGTCAACGGGAGCTGTCACCGTCAGATGCGGAGACTGCGGCTTCAAGATCACATCTGTGAATTCGCTTTGACGCGCGACCAACAGAGCGCTCAGCGCGGGATTATGCTCCGTTTCCCAATCTTCACAAGTTGTCAGGATCATCGGTCCCGAACGGTGAATCATCCAAGGCTGTTCCACACGAGGAACCTTGCGTGTCAGGCGCCCGCTCCAGCGATGGTTGTGCACTTTTAAAGAAAAACTCGGTGGGCGGTCGAGATCGGCTTCAATGGTTACGGTTTCCACCTGAGCATCCCAATGACGCAATAACCACTGCACGGGAAGAGCACGCGGCAAAAGCCTTACAGTAATGTGGGCGCTGCCAAAAAGGTTGGAGGGAAGCCGCATGCCAACATGCAGGCGCGAAGTGCCACTCCACCGGCGGCTCAGGATGCGCCCGCGCCACGCCAGCCGGAGCCGATCCACAACCAGCACGGCGCGCTTCTGGTTGTAGCGCGCGAACAGCGCATACCAGGCCAGCACGAACCCGGCAGAAATTGCGGCGCTGATGAGGAAAATGGGGAGCACACCGGGCCTCGCGTACCGCCAGAGTATACAGGGCTCGGGCCGTATGCGCTCGTAGATTTTAAGGGCGACTCTCGGCTGTCCGCTTTCGGCCCAAGCAAATCCGTGTTTTCGTGGCATCTGGCCGGGAGACGATAGCCGAAAGCCGACCGCCCCAGTACAATCATTTCGTGGAATACACCCTTCGCGACGGACGCTCCTCCGACCTCGACTCCCTTTGGCGCATCGATCAAGCCTGCTTCCCGCCGGGCATCTCCTACTCACGGTTGGAGCTGGCGGTTTATATGCGGCGCCCGGGAGCATTTACGCTCATTGCTGAACAGCCTCGCCCTAAGCTGAAGTCCTTCGGCGAGCAGCCCGGCACCATCCTCGGATTCCTGGTCATGCAGGAGGAATCCAACAAGGTTGGGCACATTGTCACCATTGATGTTGTTGGCAACGTCCGCCGTGCTGGGATTGGATCGCGCCTGATGATGGCCGCTGACGCGCGCAGTCGCGTCTCTAACTTTAGTTCTATTTATCTTGAAGCCATGGTGACGAACCTTTCGGCGATTGAATTCTATAAACGCCATGGATACTCCATCTTACGAACCGAGCTGGCCTATTACTCGGACGGCACCGATGCCCACATATTTTCGAAAGACTTGCTTTCAAGTCCTGTCACCCAGTAACGTCATGTTCCCATGAAAGGTATTGCTAGCAATAGAGTTGCAGGCCCTCGGGTAGCGATTCAGGGTGAACTTGGGGCTTTCAGTCACGAAGCGGCTGAGCGCATGGTCCCCAGAGCCCGCATTGTGCCCTGCACGCGCTCGCTGGAGGTATTTGACAGGTTGGGTGCAGGTTCCGCTCAGCGTTCTGTAGACGTGGCTGTGGTGCCCATAGAGAACTCACTGGCCGGGTCGGTGCTAGAGCACTTTGATCTGCTGCTGACGCGCAACGTCTTCGTGCAACGCGAATTTAGTCTGCGGATTGTACACAACCTGATTGCCGCCCCCGGCGTGAAGCTGCCGGATATTCGGCGCGTCTACTCGCATCCCGTTGCGCTGGATCAATGCAGAGAGTTCTTCCGTCTGCATCCGAAAATCGAGCCGGTTTCCTATTACGACACAGCAGGCAGCGTAAAGCACATTCTGGCGGAAGATCTGAGAGACGCAGCCGCCGTTGCCAGTCGGCGGGCAGCAGGGGTGTACGGCGGCAAGATTCTTCGCGCTGGAATTGAGGACAATAAGCAGAATTTCACTCGATTCTTCCTGGTGCAAAGCTTGGCGAGTGGTAAGCGTAAGATTCTGCCGGGCGCGAACAAGACTTCCATAGCCTTTGCGCTCAAGAATGTGCCGGGAGCGCTCTTCAAAGCGCTAAGCGTATTCGCTTTACGCGACATTAGTCTGACCAAAATCGAATCACGCCCGGTCAAGGGACGCCCCTGGGAATACGTTTTTTATGCGGATTTACTGTGTGGCCCCACTCCGGAAGCTGCGAACGCGCTGAGGCATCTGGATGAAATTACAGAATTTGCCAAAGTTCTGGGGGTCTATCCTGCTGCGTAAGGTGCCGACCGCTGTCCTCAAAGGTGGACGAGTACTTTGGGCAGGTGCAAGCATTCACAGAAGTGCTATACAATCCAACATCTTGGGTGCATTCTGGCGCGAATTTCAGAAGGCTCTGAATCCATTGCCGCCACCACCTCATCAAAGATCGTTGTGATAAAAGTTGAGTGATGTAGACTCAAGGAGACAGGATGCCCCGTTCCGACAAGACTTCCGAAAAACCCGCCAGCCCCAGCAATCCGAAGCCAGCGGCAGAGTTGCCTCCAGCGGACCGCGCGCTACCGATTCTGCCCGTTCGCGACACAGTGCTGTTTCCGCATGCCGTGCTGCCGCTGACGGTGGGGCGTGAGAGTTCGATTCAGCTCATTAATTCGCTGGGCGAGGACAAGACAATCATCGTGGTGGCGCAGCGCGAAGCGCGCGTGGACATTCCGCAGCCCGGCGACTTGTACGCCATGGGTACCTTGGCGACCGTACACAAGGTAGTCAAGATGCCGAATCAGAGCCTTTTTGTGTTTGCGGAAGGCGTGGAACGCGTGCGCATGACCGAGTTCGCCCAAGTGGCACCGTTCATGCGGGCCCGCTACGAGTCCGTCGCAGAGGCCACTCTGGCTCTCAGTCCCGAAGTGGAAGCGCTGCAGCGCAATGTGTTGACCTTGTTCCAGCAGATTGTTGCTGGTTCACCTACGCTTTCCGATGAACTGGCGACGGTTGCAATGAACATCGACGAGCCGGGGCGGTTGGTGGATTTCGTAGCTTCCTCGTTGCCGTCGCTGGCTACTCCCGACAAGCAGGATGTGCTCGAAACTACGGACATTCGCGTTCGTCTGGACAAAATTAACCAGCATTTGGCAAAAGAGCTGGAAGTTCAGCAGCTGCGCAACAAGATTCAGTCCGAAGTGCAGGATCGCGTGCAGCAAACGCAGCGCGAATATTACCTGCGCGAGCAGATGAAGGCGATCCAGAAGGAACTGGGCGAGGCGGACGAAGGCCAGCGCGATATCGACGACCTGCGCAAGAAGATTGAAGACGCGGGCATGCCGGAGGACGTCAAGAAAGAGGCCAACAAAGAGCTCAGCCGCCTCTCGCGAATGTCTCCCATGGCGGCCGATTTTGCCATTACGCGCAACTATATTGAGTGGCTGGCTGTGCTGCCCTGGAACAAGACTTCGGGCAGCGAAGTCGACATTGTCAAAGCCAAAGAAATTCTCGATGCCGATCACTACGACCTGCAAAAGGTGAAGGATCGGATTCTGGATTTCCTTTCCGTGCGTCGCCTAAAGCCGAATATGAAGGGGCCGATTCTTTGTTTCGTTGGGCCCCCGGGCGTCGGGAAGACTTCGCTGGGGAAATCGATTGCTCGTTCTTTAGGGCGCAAGTTCGTCCGCATATCGCTAGGCGGCATGCATGATGAAGCGGAAATCCGCGGTCATCGTCGCACGTACATTGGCGCGCTGCCCGGACAAATCATGCAGGGCATTCGCCGCGCTGAGACGAAAGATCCGGTCTTCATGCTGGACGAAATCGACAAGGTCGGGCGCGATTTCCGCGGCGATCCCAGCTCAGCTTTGCTGGAAGCGTTGGATCCGGAACAAAACGCCACCTTCCGGGATAACTATCTCGACGTGTCGTTCGATCTTTCCAATGTGCTCTTCATCACGACGGCGAACGTGCTGGATACGATTTCCGAGCCGTTGCGCGACCGCATGGAGATCATCGAACTGCAAGGCTACACCGAGGAAGAGAAAGTTCACATCTCGTTCAAGTACCTGATCCCGCGCCAGATTGAAGAAAACGGAATCACGGCGGAACAGATTGAATTTCCTGAAGAAGCCGTGCGCCACGTGATTCGGCATTACACGCGGGAAGCGGGTGTTCGTAACTTAGAACGAACACTGGGAACGATTTGCCGCAAACAGGCTCGCCGCATCGCCGAAGGGAAGACCGATAAGCTGACCGTCAATAAAGAAATCATCCAGGAATTTCTGGGCGGGATTAAGATCCGCGTGGAAGGCGAAATTGCCGAGCGCACAAAGCGCCCCGGCGTGGCGGTTGGACTCGCCTGGACTCCGGCAGGTGGCGATGTGCTCTTTATTGAAGCCAACAAAATGAAGGGCAAGGGCGGCTTCACCATGACCGGGCAGATTGGCCAGGTGATGCAGGAATCCATGCAAGCGGCGCTGACCTGGGTGCGTTCCAACGGCGCGAATCTTGGCATCGGCGACGACTTTTTCGCCAACAACGATCTTCACATCCATGTGCCGGCGGGAGCCATTCCGAAAGATGGGCCTTCGGCTGGCATCACCATGGCGACTGCGCTGGTCTCGTTGCTGACCGAGCGTCCGCTGCGTCCACACACGGCGATGACGGGAGAAATCACGCTGAGCGGGAACGTGCTGCCGGTCGGCGGAATTAAAGAAAAGGTTCTAGCAGCGAAACGAGCTGGAGTTCGCGACGTGATTCTTTCCAAAGAAAATAAGATGAACGTTGAGGAAGACATCACGCCCGAACAACTCGCTGGGGTAACCATGCACTATGTGAATACGATCGACGAAGTGCTGGCAATTGCGCTCTCAACCCCGGCGGCCACTTCGCCCAAACCGCAAGCCACCAAGGTCGCGAAAGCTGAAAAAGCGGAGCGCTCGATGAGCCAGCCCGTAGGGTAAGTGAAGCAGCGTCACTCGTACTCTGGAAAATGTGCTCCGTCCTTGTCGCGTATTTTGTGACAGGGACGGAGTTTCCTCTTGCCGACTCGCAGCCCCTGCCGCCCAAACTCCCCGCCGTTCGTGACTTTCAGTCCATCCCCTGTGTACTGCGATCTTTGCGACAGGGCGGGGCTTTTGTCATTCGGCATGGCTCCTCGGGCAGCTGGCCCGCGCCACACAAACCCTTCTCCGCGATACACTAAGCACGGACCACTCGAAACGAACTCAGGAGACCAATGGCGGACTGTACTCGCTGCGGGCGCAAGCTCCCCGCAATTTCATTCGGCAGCGGCGGCCTTTGCGCCAACTGCCGGCAAACGGAAAAAGACGAACTCCAGCCCGGCGGCCATGCTTCGCAATTAATTTCGTCGTGGCGCTCCGGGCCATCGGTGACCATGGCCATCATGGGCCTGAACATTGCGGTCTACGCGGCAATGGTTCTGAACGGCGTCTCAGCCATCAATCCCGCCTATCAGGACTCGATCAAGTGGGGCGCTCTTACCGGTGATTTTACTTTCGGTATCGGTCACAACGCTCAGCCATGGCGCGTACTTACTTCGGTTTTCGAGCACGGCGGTTTCTTCCACATTCTGATAAATATGTGGTGCCTCTGGAATCTCGGTCGCATGGCCGAACAAGTTTATGATAAAGGAACCTACCTCGCTGCCTACTTGCTGTGTGGGGTCGGCGGCAGCCTGGCTTGCCTGTGGTGGAGTCCGATGGCAGCAACGGTCGGAGCCTCGGGCGCGATTTTCGGAGTCGCCGGTTTGCTCATCACAACATTCTGGCTCGGTCAGCTCCCCATACCGCGCGAGCGAACCAACGCCATGCTGCAGAGCCTGCTCGGGTTCGCCGGCTTCAACTTGTTTTTCGGGGCTGCCATGCCCGGCATCAGCAACTCCGCCCATATCGGAGGCCTGTTCACCGGCTTGATCCTCGGAGGACTGATGGCGCCAAGCCTTACAAGCGATCCCCGCAAATCCAAAGGAATGCGCTGGCTGATCCTGGCGGGAGCTGCGGCGGCGCTGGTCTTTGTGTTCCACTTTCTTAAAACACAAGCGCTGAATTCTTAGCTGACATCTAGAAGTCGATGAAAATCCACCTCCTCTATTTCGGCATTCTCAAAGACTTAGTCGGTCAGACAAACGAGACGGTCGAGCTTCCGGAACTCGCGACGCTTGCCGATTTGCTTGCGTATTGCAAATCCAGAACGCCGCGGCTGGAGGGACATCTCACTGGCATTGCGTTGTCCATTAATCAGGAATTCGCTGATCCTGCCAGCTTGTTACATGAGAATGACGAAGTAGCGTTACTGCCACCGGTATCCGGAGGTTCCGATTCTTCGCGCGACGCTCGCTCCCAGCCCTGCGTCATCACGCGAGCAGCCATCGACACAGCCAAAATCGCGAATGCACTCAAGCATCCAGAAGACGGCGCTACGGCTATCTTCGAAGGCATCGTTCGCAACAACACGTGCGGACGCCAAACGCTCTACCTTGACTACGAATCCTACGAAGCGATGGCGCTCAAGAAGATGGAAGAACTGGCCCAGCAAGCGCTGGCGGATTTCAAGATTCGTGACGTCGCCATCGTTCACCGCCTTGGCCGCATTGAAATTGGAGAGACCAGCGTATTGATTGTTGTTGCGTCAGCGCACCGTGGCCCCGCCTTTGACGCTTGCCGCTGGCTGATTGATACCCTGAAGCGAACGGTGCCAATCTGGAAAAAGGAATATTTCGTGGATGGTGCGGTCTGGGCCGATGGCGAGCCTTTTCCCGAGAGCGTAGTCAGACCTGAGACGGGAAAAGACGCAAATGCGCAACATTCTCAGGCGACACCCAGCCCGAAGAAGGCATCTCACTGACGTTGCTTATGCGCCCCTGCCTCTTGTCACTCCTCTTCGCCGCCGCGTCCGCTTTCTCGCAAGCCCAGAACGCCTCTGGCGACATTAAAGTAGACGTTAAGTTGGTCAACGTGTTCGTCACGGTGACGGACCAGCGCGGGGCACCCGTCGGCTCCCTGAATAAAGAGGATTTTACTCTGGCGGAAGATGGCAAAGAACAGAAGATCGCAGTGTTTGACCGCCAATCTGAACTGCCCCTTTCCATCATCACGGCGATCGATACCAGCGGCAGCACAAAGAAGGATCTCAAGCTCGAGTTGGAATCGGCGCGGCGTTTTGCGCACGCCATTCTTCGCCCCGTGGATGCGATGTCGCTCTACCAGTTCAGCGAGATTGTGCACGAAGTCGTGCCCTTTACTTCGGACGTCAACCGTATCGATCAGGGCATTGGGCGAGTCCATGGAGGCGGCGCGACGGCTCTTTACGATGCGATCTGCCTGGGCTCGCAGGCTATGGAGGACCGTCGTGGCCGCAAAGTGATGGTCGTCATCACCGATGGCGGCGACACGGCCAGCCAAAATAAATACAACGATGCCCTGCGTGCCGCGCAGCAGGCCGAGGCAATCGTCTACAGCATCATTGTTGTTCCAATCGAGGCCAGCGCGGGACGCGATACCGGCGGTGAGCATGCGCTGATTCAGATCTCCAACGACACGGGCGGCAAGTATTACTATGCGACCTCGCTGCCGCAGCTCGATGCAGCCTTCCGCAAGATCAGCGAAGAACTGCGCACGCAGTATTTGTTGGCCTACTATCCGTCGAAGCGCTACTCGGACACTGACTTCCGCCGTATTGAAATCAAGCTCGCTTCCCCAGCTTCCGCCAGCTACCACGCAAAGTATCGCACCGGCTACTACACCAGCCAGGGGCATTTTTGATGAAAAGCGCGCCGGATTTGTCATCCCGAATGTCGCCAGCCCTGAAGAACCAGCGCTTCCTCTGTCAGACTCTGTGTTCTCCGTGGTTCAACGACCTGTGTTAACCCCGATTTCCCGACGCCCCTTGAAATCTGTACAATCGCTCTTGGACTTTTTGATCTCAGCTCTAATACTTTCAGCCCCCACGCGCTTCCTCTGCGAACCTCTGTATACTCCGTGGTCGAGAGCCGTGGCTGCAAACTCCCGGAGATAGCCCATGAACTGGTTGAAAACAAAGTTAGCTTTTCTATTCGCCGCCCTTGTGCTCTTGACACCTCTCGCCCTTCAAGCGCAGACCACCATTGCCACCGGTAGTATTCAGGGCACAGTTACGGATTCCACGGGAGCCGTTGTCGAAGACGCAAGTGTTGTCATCACCAACAAAGCTACCGGCCAAGCCATCTCCAGGGCAACGAGCGGCGGCGGCGTCTACAGCTCGGGAGCGCTGACGCCCGGTTCCTACGATGTTCGCGTCGAAGCCAAGGGTTTCAATTCCGCACATCTTTCTCTTACAGTCCAGGTTGGAAACACCGCGACGGGCAACGTTAAGCTCGCTGCGGGAGCTGGGAGCCAGGTCGTAGAAGTGCAGGGAAGCACGGTTGGAGTCAATACCGAACAAGCCACCATTCAGGGTGTCCTTACCGCGCAACAGATCGAATCGCTGCCTGTGAACGGGCGCAATTTTCTAGATCTGGCCCAGCTCGAGCCCGGTGTGCAGATTCAGGACGGCGTCAACTTCGATCCCACCAAAATCGGCTACTCGTCCATCTCATTCGGCGGTCGTTTCGGACGTACCGCTCGCATTGAGGTTGACGGCGTCGATATCAGCGATGAAACCGTCGGAACTACCACGCAGAACATTCCCGCCAGCGCCATCGCGGAATTTTCCTTAAGCCAGTCGAGCCTCGATCTCTCGAATGAACTTACCTCCTCCGGTTCGGTCAGCATTGACACCCGCACCGGCACCAATCTTTGGCATGGCGAAGCATTCGGCCTCTTCCGCGACAGCCGCACCGCAGCCTCCTTGCCCGCGCCTACTGGAACCAAAGCACCCTTCCAGCGCAGCCAGTTTGGCGGAAATCTTGGCGGCGCCATCGTCAAGAACAAGCTGTTTGTCTTCCTGGATGCCGAGCGGATCAAGCAAAGCCTGCAGGCCCCCATCGTGTTGATCTATCCATTCGCGGGCTACTCTGGCACCTTCAGTTCGCCGTTTAAGGAATTCACCTCCGATGCGCGTCTCGACTACAACTTTGGCAAGGGCGCGAAGTTTTTCCTCCGTAACAACTACTTCCAGAACCAGGCGTTTGGCACTTCCGCAGTCTCCAGTTACCAGGTTTACAAAAACAAAGACTATGCCCGCACCACGGTCGCTGGCCTCGATTTCGGCACGGGCGCGCTCACGCACAGCGTGCGTTTCTCCTACCTCAAATTCCAGAACAACATTAGCGACGCCGTGCAGGGGTCGAAATTGCCTTTCGCCAACTTTCCCGTGAGCATCAACATTGGGCTCTTGCAGACCGGCCCCAACTTCCTCGCTCCGCAGGCCACTCCGCAAACCAACTTGCAGATGAAATACGACGGTGGGCGCGTTTGGGGCAAGCATATCCTGCGCTACGGGGGGAACTACAACCGCATTCAGGGTGGCGGTTTTGCCAGCTTTTTCAAAATCACTCCCAACGTGTATTCCAGCCCTGATCCACTCTCGGTGGGCTGCAAGATCGTTGCCCCGGATTGCCCCGCAGGCCCGGACGGCACCACCGCTTCAAATCCTGTGAACTACGGGTTGCAGTCGGTCGTTCTCAGCAATGGGCAAGGATACTCGACCGAACGTCCTGCTTTGGGGTACCCCGCTGGCGGCCTCGGCCCCGACAATCGCATCGGCCTCTACTTTGGCGATTCCTGGAAGATTCGGAAGGGGCTGACCCTCTCCGGCGGTGTTCGCTGGGTGCACGATTCCGGTCGCATTGACAGCGACCTGGGAGCGATTTCTGCGCTGAATAGTGCTTTCCCGGGATTGGGTAACAAGGTTCACCAACCGAATTTCAATTTTGCGCCCCAGATCGGCGTCGCGTGGGATCCCACTGGCGCGGGCAAGACCGTGATTCGTGGCGGCGCTGGAATCTTCTACGAGAGCGTGATCTTCAACAACATCCTTTATGACCGCCCATCGCGGTTGCAAAGCGGCGCATTCTTGTCCACTCCCAACTTGTGTTCCAACGGCGTGGCGCAAACCATCCCGCTTCCGGATGGGACGAACCTCTCCTACGATCCTGCGATTTGCGGCCAGACCATTGGCCAGGCCGCGACTGCCATCGCAGCCGCCCAAACGCTGTTTCAGCAGAGCACGCCGTTTGACCTGAAGGCCCACAACCCAAACTTTGTCGGCGATTTGCTGGCCGCCGGCCTGGACATTCCTTTCGGCATGTTCGCCCCGAAATATCGCTCTCCGCTCTCCGTGCAGATGAACATCGGTTTTCAGCGTGAAATTCGCCCCGGAAGCGTACTGAGCGTCGATTTCCTGCGCAACGTGACCACGCACTTCCTGCTGGGCATAGACGCGAACCAGGTCGGCGATTCTCGCTTCTTTAACCTGCCGGGTGCCTTGGCTGCCGTTCAGAATACTGTCTATCCCAACGGTGGGAACCCGTATGGGTGCACAACTGGCCCAGTGACGCAGCAGAACTCCATCGCAGCCGTCGGATGCTACATTGCTGCAACCCCCACAGCGAACTTGGTGGACTTTGCCGCGAACGGCCTCACTTCCGGCGCGGACTTTGGCGGTCCCGGCGGCGGATGTCCGACCGACGCGAGTGGAAACTTCATGGGCTGCGCGTTTGGTGGCATCAACCCCAAGCTGCCTTCCGCCAGGCTCTTGTCCCCGGTTGGGCGCTCTGTTTACAATGGTTTACAGATGAAGTTCACGCAAAACGTTAAGAACCCCTTCCGTGGAGCCAAGAGCGGGAACTTCCAACTGGCGTATAGCTGGTCGCGGTTTGTAAACCCAGGCGCGTTCAACAACAGCTTTGTGCCTTCGAACCCAGCGTCCAATGCAGATCAGGATTTCGTTCTGAATGCCGCCGACAACCGTAACCCATTGAAATATATGGGTCCTTCGCTCCTCGACCGTACGCATCAGATATCCTTCGGCGGCTCGTTTGATGTGAAGCACGACTTCCAAATTGGAGTGATCGGGCACTTCTACAGTCCGCTGTCGAGCCCGGTCATTGCTGGAGACACCAGTGGCAGCCCCGGTGGCATCTTCCGCACTGATTTCACAGGAGATGGCACCACGAACGACCTTCTCCCCGGCACCCGCAATGGCGCCTACGGTCGCGACTTCGGCGTGAACGGCCTGGCTGCCGTTATACGCAAGTACAACCAAAATACAGCTGGGAACCCGACGCCGGCGGGCGCGGTTCTGGTTAACCAGGGGATCTTGACGCTTGGTCAACTCGCTCAACTGCAAGGAGTTCCGGGTATTTTGGACGCCCCCGTTCCCGGTCAGGTTGAGTTCGGCTGGCTGAAGTCGGTGGATTTGCGCGTGAGCTGGTCGCACCTGTTTTTTGAAAAGCTCAAGGTGGAACCGAGCGCGGGATTCTACAATGTGTTCAACTTTGCAAACTTTAACCTGCCGCCGGGGACGTTGAACGGTTATACGGGCAGCGGCGCGGGATCCATCACAAACACCACGAAAGCCGAGAACTTACGAGTGGGGCAGGGCACAGGAGTTTTCGGCCTAGGTTCGCCGCGCGTGCTGGAATTTGGGATGAGGTTGACGTTCTAAGCGCTTTCCGCGGAGCAACTTCGTTCCCCGAAATGGCCCTAACTCTACATATGTAGAGTTAGGGCCTTAAACTTGTCTTCGGGATCGTGCATAGCAAAAGCTTTATCTCCAATCTTTCTGCCCTTCGTTCTTTTCCGCCTTCGTTCGCCGATAAGAGTGCCCCCCGCTCTATACCTGATAAATATGGTTTTACGGATTTTCAGATATGACGGGCCGGAATAAATCTTTGTTCGCTATAGAAGTTCGCTTCTAAATGACTGAAAACAAAGTTGTAGACGAAATTTAGTTTGTGGTTGTAGGATTGCCCTCACATTTGTGAGTGGTTGTTGCAGGTGTCTTGTTGTATTCCCAAGTTTGCATTCGAAATCTCCCAAGGATGGTGGCCGAACAATGAAGGGTCTCAACTTCTTCCGTAATCGTGCGTTATGGCTTGTGGTGCTGGCATGCACGTTGGTCGTGGGCGCAGTCGCCCAAGAAACCACGGGCGGCATCCAGGGAACGGTGAAGGATCCCAGCGGTGCTGTCGTGTCGGGCGCGGGGGTTGCCGTTACCAGCCCGAACTTGGTTGGAACCAAGACTTCGCCCACCGATACGAGCGGCAACTACCGAATAGTTAACTTGCCGCCTGGCATCTACACGATGACAGTCACCGCAAAGGGTTTCGCCACTTCGAAGCGTGACGGGCTAGTTCTTGAGGTTGGCCACCTGCCCCTCGTGGATTTCAGTCTCGAAGTCGGCGGAAGCGGAACGATCGTGGAAGTTAGCGCAGAGACTCCGCTGGTCGATGTCACGACCAACGTGACGCAATCCAACGTTACTTCCGACGTTATTCGAGATGTTCCCCACGGGCGTTCATTCCAATCGGTGATTCAGTTCGCTCCGGCAGCTCGGAATGAGCCACAGA